>CACOHP010000003.1:110000-117310 GCA_902627045.1 uncultured Pelagibacteraceae bacterium | reverse complement strand
ATTAAATCTTCTGAATATTTTCTTGCCGGATTTTCAGAGTATTTTATTAATTTAAAAATTTTATTATCTTCAATAGATGTAAAAAGTTGATAACTATAATTTACGAATTTTTGAGTCGGAAAATAATAAAGTTCTTTAGAGATTGAAATTTTATCATCATTAAGGTTTATTTGTTTCGATTTTATAATGACGTAAACTTTTGATTTATAACCCTGATTATTAACATGTGTATTAAGTAAAAAAATTATTATTAAGGAAATAATAAGAACTATTTCTTTTTTAAATTTTAATCTTTGCATATTTTATTTTTGTTTTAATTAAATTTTAATCAATAAAAAAAAATTATTCTCAAATATTATTTGAAAATTTTCATAACTTTTTATAATTTCATAATTTTTAGTTTTTCGTTTATCTACAAATAAATACTCTGCTTTTATGGTCTTTAAATATTTAAATATATTAATGTCTAAAAATGAGTCATCCGAGTTATAAATGTTGTAATATTTTTCAAAGTTTTTTTCTGGTGTAGTAAATTTTAGCCAATTTTCATGGGATATTAAAAATTGAATCTTCTTAAAAGCTAAAAGTTTATTAGAGCTATATTTGTCAGTAACTATAAAACTATTTGGCTCAACACTATTTAAATTTTTTTCTAATTCCTTAAAACTAGTTTGGTATATATTATCGTTTTTCATATTAAAAATCAGACTCAATATAAATAAGCAAGCTGTGGTTGAAATTAATAAAAATTGATAAATCTGTTTTTTTAATTTTAAATTATTTATAAAATAACCAATTAAACATCCTAGAAAAAAATATCCTATAAAAATCTTATTTAGCCTAATTATTAAATTAATTGGCATCAACTCATTCAATATAAAGATACTAATCGGATTAAAAACAATCAAAAATGTAATTATTAGCATTAAATAATGATAGAAAAGTTCTTTTTTCTTGAAAATAATTTTGAAAATTAAAACTGTAAAAACAAATAGAAGTAAGTAAAAGTAATAAACACCCGAAAAATATTTTGTTGGACTGTATATATAATAATTCTTAAATATTTCAATTATTTGACCATAGTATGGTCCTTCTGCTGAAGCATTGATTGATAAATTATTACTATAATTTGAGATTACTCCAGTTGGAGTAAAATAAAATTCTGCTAAATAAAAATAAAAAAAGAATGTAGTGATAATTAGTGGAATTAATATTCTTATAATTTTTATCTTTATAACTTCCCATTTAATTTCAATAATTAAGAAAACAAAAATCATTAGTCCTGCAATTATCAAATTGATACTACTTTGATTAATAAATGAAATTAATATTAAAGTTAGAAATATTGGAAATAGTTTTTTTTCGTAAATCCTAGTAAAAAAAATATAAATTAATACCGGAATGAAAATTATACTTGAAAGTTGTTTTGGATAATATGGATAATTTGTCATTAGAAAAATCAAATTATCACCTAAAAGAAAGCTAATCACAAATATTGAGGAAATTATCAAGAATGAATGTTTTATATTTTTTATAAAAAAATTAAGAACCAAAATATTAATAAATATAGAAATGCCTGTTGAATAAATTCCTCCTATTCTAAAAACATCTAAAAGAGACGTGTTTGGCAATAAATGACTAATAATTGTAAGGTATAAAAAAAAAGAATTAGAGGGATAGGAAGACTGAAAATCCCCAAACCATGGTGAGATATTGCTAAAATATCCATCATTAATAAAAGATCTAACTATCGCTAGATAGTACCACATATCTGATCCATCATTTGTATAATGAATTGTATTAATAGAAAATAATAAAACTATAAGACCAATAATTGAAATTTTATAAATTAAGTTTTTAAGGTTTAAATATTTTTTAATTGGTTTATTTTGATTTTGAATTTTTTGGAAAAAAAACAAAAAAAGAGAATTAATCAAAATATAAATAATAACAGTAGTAGTAATTTTTAAATTAAACTCATATATAAAAAAAGATATCAAAGTAAAAATAGAAAAGCCTAAACAAATTGAAATTACAAAATCATTTTTGTTTTTGATCAATATTTTGTTGGTAACTTTTCCTGGTATGTAAAATAAAAAATATCCAGAGAGAAATATTGTAACAATTAAAATAATGTTTGAAAAAAAAAGTTGCATTTTAAAACTAAACAGAATTTAATTGATTCTGAATAGAATATATATAAATTTAATTAATCAACAATAATTTGTAAAAATTGACACAAAAATACAGAAGATATACCCAGTTCGGAGGATATAAACTAATTTTAGAAAAAATAGTTAAATTTCATCCTGTAATCTATAAAATTGCTTTTTTAATTAAACAAAAATTTCTAGGAAATTTGTTTGCAGAAGAAGATCTCAAGGGTATTAACAATCTTAATATTGATCCAAAATCTGTTTGTATAGATGTGGGGGCTAATACAGGACAATCAATTGAATATTTTAAATCAAAATTTAAATCTATACACGCTTTTGAGCCAAATGTAGAAAATTATAGATACTTAAAGAAAAAATATAAAAACTATAAATACATAAAATTATATAATTTTGCTCTTGGAAAAAAAAATGAAATTAAAAATTTATATATACCTTATTGGAAAAATTTTATCTGTCTACATCAAAGTGCATCTCTTATAAAACAAGAGTGTTTTAATTCATTAAAAGAATTTCTTTCAATAAATAAATCAGATTTAAATATTAAGACTTCAAAAGTTAAGGTAACAAAACTAAATAATTTTAAAATTAAAAATGTTTCTTTAATAAAAATTGACTCTGAGGGATATGAGAAAGAAGTTCTAATGGGAATGACACATTACTTAAAAAAAGATATAAGCATAATATTAGAAAATACGTTAAGTTCATTTAAATTTTCAAAAAAATTTTTAAAAAGATATGGTTTTGAGTGTTATAGTTTTCAGAATAAAAATTTTACAAAAAAAAATTTAAATAAATCTCTAAATTTATTTTTCTTAAAAAAGTATGAAAATAAACAGATAGTTAAAAATAGTTAATAAATTAAAATGCTAGTATATTATTTTATTTAATATTATGAAAAAAAACATTGATTTTCTCATTGTAGGAGCTGGTTTTTACGGATGTGTTATTGCTGAAAGAATAGCCAACGTTTTAAAGAAAAATGTGCTGATATTGGATAAAAGAGATCATATAGGAGGCAATTGTTTTTCAGAGAAAGAACCATCAACAAAAATAGAATATCACAAATACGGGACACATATTTTTCATACATCAAACCACAAAGTTTGGAAATATATAAATAATTTTACAAAATTTAATAATTATAAACATCAAGTTTTATCAAATTATAAGAATAAAATATATCAAATGCCAATTAATTTAGAGACAATTAATAGTTTTTATGGAAAAAATTTTAATCCTCGAGATGCAGAAAATTTTATAAAAAAGAAAACGAAAAAATTTAAAAAAAATAATTATTTAAATTTTGAGGATAAAGCAAAATCTCAAATTGGAGAAGATTTATATGAGGCCTTTATTAAATCATATACAACAAAACAATGGGGAACAAATCCAAAAAACTTACCATCAAATATATTTAATCGACTGCCTCTAAGATTTAACTACAACGAAGATTATTTTAATAATTGTATTTGGCAAGGTATTCCTGTTGACGGGTACACAAAAATATTTGAAAACTTAATACAAAATACTAGAATTAAATTCGATACTTTAAAAGAATATAATCTTGAAGCTGACATAAAACCCAAATATGCAACTATTTACACAGGTCCATTAGATAAATTATTCAATTACAAATTTGGAAAATTAGGGTGGAGATCACTCAGTTTTAAAAAAAAAATAGTTAAACAATTTGATTACCAAGGAAATTCAGTAATAAATTATCCTCAACTAAAATATAAATTTACTCGAATTCATGAACCAAAACATTTGCATCCTGAAAGAAATTATTCTAATAAATCATCTTTAATAATTGAGGAATATCCAAATAATAATTTCAAAGAGCCTTACTATCCTATTAATGATAATTACAACAGATCTATTCATAGATTGTACAAACAAGAAATAAATAAAATGAAAAATTTTATTATTGGCGGAAGATTAGCTGATTATGCTTATTACGATATGGATATGACAATATCTGCTGCGCTAGTAAAATTTGAAAAAATTAATAGAGAATTTAAATGAACATAATTGTAACAGGATCATCTGGTTACATAGGATCTTGTTTAATTTCGAAATTAGAAAAAAAATACAATATTTTAGGTATTGATAAAATAAAACCAAAATTTAAACAAAAAAATTTTATAAAGTGTGATTTAAAAAATTTTAAAAAAACTAAAGAAATCTTTAAAAAATTTAAACCTGACATAATTTTTCATTTAGCAGGCCAATCAACCATTGATGGCATTAAAGAAAAAGAAAAATACATAACAAACAACTACACTGTAACTAAAAATATTGTAAAAATAATCAAATCTTTAGATATTAAACACTTACTTTTTTCAAGTACTGCGGCTGTTTATAAACAATCAAATTTTTTGATGAGCGAAAAAACAACGGTAAAACCAAATAATATTTATGGTAAAACAAAACTACTTTGTGAAAAATACATAAAAAATAACATCAAGAATAGTCGAAAATACATTATTTTCAGGTTTTTTAATGTTTGTTCAGCTCTCGTAAACCCAAGTTGTGGTGAATTACACAATCCAGAAACACATTTAATACCTATAGTTATCATGAAATATTTAAATCAAATGAAAATAAAAATATATGGAAATAATTATAGAACTAAAGATGGAACATGTATCAGAGACTATATTCACATAAAAGACATTATACTAGCTTTTGAAAAAGGAATTGATTTTCTTCAAAAGAAAAAAAAATCAAAAATAATTAATTTAGGAACCGGAAAAGGTTATTCTGTAATGGAGATTATTCGTGAAACTAAAAAGATCGTATTTCCAAAAAATTTAAATTTTGAATTTCATAAAAAAAGAAAGGGAGATATCGATAAATTAGTATGTAAAAATGATTTAGGAAAAAAAATTTTATCATGGAAACCAATTAATTCATCGCTAAAAAAAATAATCACTGATGAAATTCTGTGGCAAATGTATTTGAAAAAAAAGAAGATTTATAGAAAATCTATTTATTGATGAGTTTTAAAGTAAAAAAAATTGCAATAGTTATTCCTGTTTACAATGAGGAAGAAATTATTCATACAGTTGTTGAGGATATAAAAGATAAACTATCAAATATTGACTATAAAATCATAATTTTAAATGATGGATCAACAGATAATACAGAGAAAAAATTAAAAATTTACGAAAATGATAAAAATATTCTAATCATTAATAAACACAATGAGGGACATGGCAAAACTTTAATCAGGGGATATGAACAAACTTTGAAAATGGATTTTGATTATATTGTGCAAATTGATAGCGACGATCAAATACCAATAGAGGAACTATATAAACTAATCGAGTTTTCTGGAAGCTTTGATCTTGTATGTGGATTTAGATACAAAAGAAATGACCCACTCATTAGAATTTTAATTACTAATATACTTAAATATATTATTTTCATTAGACATGGAGTTTTTATTGAAGACTCAAATATACCTTTGAGAATAATGAGTAAATTATTTTTACTAGACAACATTGACAAAGTAAAAAATTCTTTTATACCAAATGTCCTTCTTTCTATTTTGGCGTCAAAGAAAAACAATTTTAAACAAGTAAAAACAATTCACAAATCTAGAAATACAGGTATCGTATCAATAAGAAAATTAAATTTATTGATTTTGTGTATTAGATCGCTTTTAGAAGTTATCAAATTCAAAACAAACTAAAAAAATTAATTTGTTTTTTAGAAATTCAAGATTTTAAAGGTATTACACCTATTGATGCAGAACTTTCCATAAATAGATACAACACCTCATTATTAAAAACTAAATCCCTTATCCTTTCACCCACTTCGACTTTTTCAATATTATTAATTTTTTTATTTTTTAATTCAAAAAAATAGAGAGATTGATACTTTAAAGAACTTACTACATATCTATCTTTTCCAATTTTTACAATTTCAGAAATACCAATCGATGGAACAAAAGACTTCAAAGGTTCAACAAAACCGTACTTACTATGCGATTTATACAAAGGATATTTTTTATATTTTTCTATATTCTCTTTTTTATCCCTACCTCCATAATGTTCACCTGCTGATGATATTGGCCAACCATAATTAGGAATTTCATTTTTACTAATCTCACTTACTTCAATAAGATTTATTTCATCTCCACCGTCTGGTCCATGATCGGTTGCTAAAATAAAATTTTTTTTTTTATCAAAATATAAGCCTTGTGGATTTCTATGACCCATTGAAATGATCTCATAATTAAAATTTGTGTTACTAATTTTTATTATTTTACCATTAACACTTCTCTTATCTTGTGCCAGAAATCGGCTCCGATAATCCCCAATACTTAATAATATATTTTCTTTATCGAAAACTATGACTCGTCCACCAGACTGGAGAGCCTCGAATTCATTATCTTTATTATTTTGGGAATGTACACATTCTTCACTTGAAAATAGTTTTTCAAACACAATATCTTGATAGTCAAAATTTGCATAGATTACACTGGTGTTCCAACAATTTTCTTTAATCTCTTCAGTATAAGAAACGTAAATTGTACCTTCGTGGACTAACAAATCTTTTATAGAAAATTTGTGACTTTTTTTAAAATGTTTCAAATTAATAAATTCATCAATATTGTTTTTGATTTGTTTTAACTTAAAACTTTTATCAAAATTGTTTCCATGCACCAAAACTCCTCGAACAGACAAAACTATTATGTTGTCTTCATGAAAATCAATATAACCACTACCTGCATGGTCGTCATTGATACCAAAGTAGAAACCATTTAATAATTTATACTTGTTCATGACATAATTGTTAGATAAATTTACCTCCTCACTTTTTTTTAGTAATATATCGGGTAAACTTCTATAAATTGTTTCCAACTCCATCGGAGTAACTAATTCCTCTAAATTATTAATTTTATATTGTTGATCAGCGATAAACCTATAAGGAAAAATATATTTTTTTATTAGATGTATTTGCTCGTTAGTTAAAAAAAGTAATAAAAAACCTAATTTATTATTCTTGCTTAAAAAATTTATTGAAAAATAAGAAAAAATTAAAAATACTATTGAAAATAGGATAATTTTCATTTTCATTTTCATTTTCTAATATTGCTCTAAATTAATTTATACAATTTTGTTA
>CACOHP010000003.1:0-105000 GCA_902627045.1 uncultured Pelagibacteraceae bacterium | reverse complement strand
TCTAATATCTACGAATTTCACCTCTACACTAGAAATTCTGCTTTCCTCTATCAAACTCTAGCTGAAAAGTTTTGATGGCAGTTCCAGAGTTAAGCTCTGGGATTTCACCACCAACTTTTTCAACCACCTACGAACTCTTTAAGCCCAGTAATTCCGAACTACGCTAGGTCCCTTCGTATTACCGCGGCTGCTGGCACGAAGTTAGCCGGACCTTCTTATTCGGGTACAGTCATTTTCTTCCCCGACGAAAGAGCTTTACAACCCAAAGGCCTTCTTCACTCACGCGGCATCGCTGCATCAGAGTTTCCTCCATTGTGCAAGATTCCCCACTGCTGCCTCCCGTAGGAGTTTGGGCCGTGTCTCAGTCCCAATGTGGCTGATCATCCTCTCAAATCAGCTATTGATCACAGTCTTGGTAGGCCATTACCCCACCAACAAACTAATCAAGTGCAGGCTCATCCAATGGTGCATAAAGCTTTCTCCGTAAAGACTTATCCAGTATTAGCACAAGTTTCCTCGTGTTATTCCAGGCCAAAGGGTAGATACCTACATGTTACTCACCCGTCTGCCACTAAGTATTGCTACTTCGTTCGACTTGCATGTGTTAGGCGTGCCGCCAGCGTACGTTCTGAGCCATGATCAAACTCTCAAGTTTAAAAACGGCGCACACTAGCTTCTATATAAATTCTAAGAATAAAATTTATATAATGTTGAAGTGTGTACGACAAATTTTGGTAACCTTAACCGTCCACACTTCTCTTCTTAAATATTAACTTTTTAAATAGCTAATTGAGCTATTAAAAAGCTCAATAAATCCAAAAAAATATAGTTTAATTTATATCTTTTGGAAAAGAGCTTGCTTATAGGCTAAAATTTAAGGAAATCAAGCATTTAACTATAAAAAAATTAAAAAAAATCCTTATTTTACAGGCTTTTTTTTGATATTTTTCATCCGTTAAAACTGTTAATTGCAAAATCAAAAAATTGCCTAATGCTAAATAAAATCAAAAAAAAACTAAGAAGCAATACTGAAATTATAGCTTTAGGATTGCTTTTATTAACCACCATACTTTCGACTTCTTATTATAATTTTAACAAACAAAAAATTTATAATAATTACAAAAATATAATTAACAATATCTATTTTAAAAAAACAGTTAGCCATGTTTTTACAAATCTAGAACCAAAATTTAAAACGATTACTCATAAAATTAGTGAGGGAGAAACTTTTGATAAAATATTGAGAAATTATGCAATAAAAGAAGAGGAGATATTAAGCGTTAAAAAAAAACTATCAAAAAAGGTGAATTTGAACAAACTAAATACGTCCCAAAAAATACAATTTACGCTAAATCAATCTAATAATCAGTTAAAAGAATTTATTTTTCAAATTTCTAATTCAGAAAAAATATATTTAACAAAAAATAAAGAGAAAAGTGATTTCAATCAAGAAATTTTATTAACAAAATTAAATAAAGAAATTGTATATAAAGAAGGTATTATTTTAAATAGCTTATATAGCTCAGCCTCAATGAAAAAAGTTCCAATTGGTACTATAATTGAATTTGCTAGGATCTATGGTTTCGAGGTTGATTTTCAAAGAGATATAAGAAAACGTGATAGTTTTCAAATAATGTACGAAGTATTTATAGATGACAATAAAAAAATAATTGAAACTGGGGAAATTCTTTTTGCTAATCTAAAATTAAGTGGACAAGATAAACCATTGTATTTTTTCAAATCAAAAAATACTAATGGTCATTTTAATAAAAATGGAAAAAGTAGTCAGAAAGCTTTAATGAAAACACCAATTAATGGAGCGAGGTTATCGTCGCCGTTTGGAATGAGAAAACACCCTATAGATGGATTTAATAAGATGCATCGTGGAACTGATTTCGCTGCACCTTTGGGCACTCCTATAATGGCCTCTGGAAATGGTGTTGTAAAGAAAGCTGGGTGGTGCGGCGGCGGAGGAAATTGTGTAGTTATTAAGCATAACTCAACTTATCAAACAGTTTATGCTCATATGTCAAAATTTGCTAGCGGAATAAGAAGTGGGGTAAGGGTAAAACAAGGACAAACAATTGGTTTTGTAGGTTCAACTGGTAAATCAACTGGACCACATCTTCATTACGAGGTCATTGTAAATGGTAAAAAAATCAACTCCCAAACTCTTAAGTTACCCTCTGGAAAAATATTGAAAGGTAAAGAGAGAAAGCTTTTTGAAACTTCAAAAATAAAATTAGATGTTTTAAAGTCAGAAAAAATTATTGGATTAAATTAGTCTAGTTTTGCTCAACTTTATTTTTTTCTGAAACTTCATTTTGAGAAAAATTATCGATTTGCTTATCAACCTTTTTTATAAGATTTTTTTCTTCATCCTTTGAAATCTTATTATCGAATGATTTTTTATGAATTTCTCTCTCACTTAATACTCTAGTAAAATGATCAGCATGTTGAAAATAATTTTCAGACAAAATTTTGTCACCAGTCGATAATGCTTCCCTAGCTAAATTATTATATTTTTCAATTAATTTTGAGGCATTATGGTTATTTCTTCCAGATATTTTACGTTGGAAAGCATCATTATTTGAAAAAGTATTATTATATTTATTTCTGTCTCCATTAACTTTAAAGGTTCTTTCATTTCTTCTAAAGTTATTTCTTCTCGTATTATTTCTGAATGTTACCATAATTTTATTTTTTAATGCTTATTATACATCTATTATTATCGGCTAAATCTTTAACAACATTTCTAATATAATATCCATTTTTTCTTAAAATTCTCTTAACATTTTCTGTTTGATCAAAAGCTATCTCAAGAATTAAAACGCCATTCTTTTTTATAAACTTATAGGAATTACAAATAATTTTTTTAATTTCAAGTAATCCATCTATACCGCCGTCCAAAGCAATTTTTGGCTCATAATCATACACATCTTTTTCCAAATACTTCAAGTCAAATTTCTTGATGTACGGGGGGTTAGATATAACTAAATCATATTTGCCATAATTAAAATTGTCAACATCTGATTTAAATAACTTTACTCTGTTAATCAGATCAAGTTTTTTTATGTTAACCTTGCAAATTTCAAGAGTTTTCCTGCAAATATCAATCCCTGTACCATAAAAATTTTTTTTTTCTTTCAAAATAGACAACAAAATACATCCTGAACCAGTGCCAATATCCAATATTTTTAATCTTGATTTATTTTTTGTTAATTTTAACGTTTGTTCAACAATAATCTCCGTATCCGGTCTTGGAACAAGGACGTCTTTGTTTACGAAAAATTCATATTTCCAAAACTCTTTCTTACCAGTTATATATGCTATTGGCTTTTTTTTTGAACGCTGTTCAATTAGTTTATTATATTGAATAATCTCTTTATCAGATAACTTTATATTAGAGTTTAGGACAATATCTGCTCGACTTTTATCAAAAACTTCTGACATTAAAATCTCACTGTCAAGATTATAAGATTTAATCCTTTTTTTTTTTAGTATATTGTTTCCTTTTTTTATAGCCTGATAAATATTCATATAATTCTTTTATAAGTTGCTTAAACTTTCTTCCTGTGCTTTTAGTGATAAAGACTCAATCATTTCATCAAATACTTCTCCCTCAAGAAATTCTTCAAGTTTGTGTAAAGTTAAATTGATTCTATGGTCGGTAACTCTTCCCTGAGGAAAATTATAAGTTCTTATTCTCTCAGATCTATCACCCGTTCCAATTTTATTTTTTCTTTCTTTTGATCTTTCATGATCAATTCTAGATCTCTCTAACTCGTACAACCTCGCTCTTAAAATTTTCAAACCCTTAGCTTTATTTTTGTGTTGTGATTTTTCATCTTGTTGAGAAACAGAGATTCCACTAGGAATATGTGTAATTCTTACAGCACTATCTGTTGTATTTACAGATTGTCCACCAGGTCCGCCGGCTCTAAAAACATCTATACGCAAATCTGACTCATTAATTTTTAAATCAACTTCTTCAGCTTCAGGTAATACAGCTACAGTGGCTGCAGAAGTATGAACTCTACCCTGGGTTTCAGTATCTGGAACTCTTTGGACTCGATGAACACCACTTTCATATTTAAGAGTTGAATAAATATTAACGCCTTTGATTGATGCTATAACCTCTTTTAACCCACCTGCCTCACTTTTTGAAATTGATATTATTTCTAAAAACCATTTTTTTTTGTTACTAACTCTTTCATACATTTTAAATAGATCAGATGCAAATAAACTAGCTTCAAGACCTCCAGTACCAGCCCTAATTTCAATGATTGCATTTTTTTTGTCAGCCTCATCCTTGGGTAATAAAAATAATTTCAATTTTTTTTCATTTTTTTTAAATTGTGTCTCTAATTCTTTGAGTTCAGTTTCAGCCAATTTTAATAACTCAGTATCAGAATTTTGATCATTTAAAATTTTTTCTAATTCGCTCTTATCCTTTTCAAAAGATAAATATTTTTTTGCATCATTAATTATTTCGTTTAAATCTGAATATTCCTTTGATTTTTCTGCAAAAAATTTTTTATTTATATTCCCTGAAGATAATTCTCTCTCTAAATTTGAGTGTTTATTTATCAGTTCGTTGATGGTTTTGATTGGTATCATCTCAACTATTTTCAAACTCAGAAGCTTTTTTTTCAACTTCAGACACAACTTTTTCAATCATATTATTTGTTAAAACTTTTTCTGATTGTATTCCTGATAAATAAAGCATATTGCTTCCTTTTCTGCCTCCAGTAATCCCAACATCTGTCATTGCTGCTTCCCCTGGACCGTTGACTACACAACCAATTATAGAAAGTGTTATGGGTTTTTTAATATGTGCAAGTCTTTTTTCTAAAATTTTTACAGTTTCAATTACTTGGAAACCTTGTCTAGCACATGATGGACATGAAATAATTCTGACTCCCCTCTCTCTTAAATTTAATGATTTAAGTATTTCATTTCCTATTTTTACTTCTTTTACAGGGTCATCGGATAAAGATATTCTAATTGTGTCACCAATACCCTCTAAAAGTAATATACCTAATCCAATAGATGATTTTACACTTCCTGATACAAAACTTCCTGCTTCAGTTATTCCAAGATGTAAAGGATATTCAATTTTTTTTGAAAGTTGACGATAAGCCTCGATTGATAAAAAAATATCTGAGGATTTTACGCTTATTTTTAAATTATTAAAATTTTCATCTTCTAAAATTTTTATATTTCTTAGAGCACTTTCGACTAACGCTTCCGGGCAAGGTTCTTTGAATTTTTCCAAAATATCTTTTTCTAATGAACCTGCATTCACACCCACCCTAATAGAACAATTATTATCTAAAGCCGCTCTCACAACCTCTTTAATCTTATTTATGTTTCCTATATTTCCAGGATTTATTCTTAAGCAACTGGCTCCATTCTCTGCTGCCTCTATCGCTCTTTTAAAATGAAAATGAATATCTGCAACTAAAGGGACATCGACGTGTTTTACTATCTCTTTAAGTGCTTTGGTTGATGACTCATCTGGGCAAGAAACCCTGACTATTTCAGCACCCTCATTATGAATATCATTAATCTGATTAATAGTAGCTTTTATGTCTGTGGTTAAAGTATTTGTCATAGACTGAACTGATATAGGGTTATCACCACCCACTTTAATTTTTCCGACGTTAATTTCCTTTGTCTTTCTTCTCTTAATATCTCTAAATGGTCTTATGCTCATCGATAGTAATCTAGTTTAAATTCTTTATGTAAAGCAATTAATGCCTTTTTAGTATTTTTTTTATCAATTAAAACCGATATTTTAATTTCAGAAGTTGAAATGACCTGTATATTAATATTCTTTTTTGCAAGAGACTGAAACATTCTAAATGTTACTCCGGGTGTTGTCACCATTCCTACTCCTATGATTGAAACTTTTGAGACATCTTTTTTTAACAATAATTTTCTAAATTTAATATTCTTGTTAGCTTCAATTATTTTTTTTGTTTTTTTTAGATCATCTGTTTTGATAGTGAATGTTAAATCTGTTTCTTTTCCGTTGGCAGAAATATTTTGTACAACCATATCTACATTAATTAAATTTTTTGACAAAGGTTTAAAAATCATTGCAGCAACTCCAGGTTTATCTTTAACACCTACCAAAGTGATTTTAGCATCATTTTGAGTTGATGAAATTCCGGCAATAATTTTATTATTTATAATATTTTTTCTTTTTGTGATTAATGTTCCAGTCTTTTTTGTAAATGAGGATTTTACCTCAATATTAATCCTATTTAAACGCGCATCCTGGATAGAAACTGGCTGCATAACTTTTGCACCTAAAGAAGACATCTCCAACATTTCCTCATAAGAAATTACTTTTATTTTTCTTGCTTTTTTTAATTTATTTGGATCTGTCGTATAGATACCTTCAACATCAGTATAAATTATACATCTTTCTGCATCAAAAAATTTAGCCAACATGATTGCACTTGCGTCAGACCCGCCTCTGCCAATTGTTGTTATTCTATTATTAATATCAATTCCTTGAAAACCAGTGACAATGGGTATTCCACCTTTTTTTAAATAATCTAAAATCTTTTTCTTTGAGATAAATAAAATTTTTGCATTTTTATAATTATCATTGGTTATAATTGGAACTTGCCAGGATAACCAGGACCGGGATTTTAAACCAATATGTGACAATCTTGCTGCAATTAAAGAACATGCTGCCTGTTCACCAGATGAAACGAGAACATCATACTCGGTGGATATAAAATTTTCACTTATCTCTTTTGATTTTCTTATCAAATCATTTGTGACGCCACTCATTGCTGAAGAAACTACAATAAGTCTATATCCTTTTTTATGATATGAATGGATGATGTTTGCCACATTTTTAATTCTTTTAATGCTGCCTACAGACGTTCCTCCAAATTTTAAAACTACAATTTTCATGAATTAATATTTTTAAATTAAAATATTGATTAAAATCATCTTGAATATAAAGTTTACTTAGTATGAAAACTAACACAATTAATAAAAAAGAAATAGAAAAATTTTCTAAAATTGCAGAAGAATGGTGGGATCCCAAAGGAAAATTTAAACCATTGCATAATTTCAATCCAATAAGGATTTCTTATATAAAAGAAAATATAATCAAAACTTTTAATCTTCGAGAAAAAGATAAAATACTCTCAGGAATTAAAATCTTAGACATAGGTTGTGGTGGAGGATTGTTATCTGAACCCATGTCAAGACTTGGTGCCGAAGTATTTGGAATGGATGCTTCTGAAAAAAATATAGAAGTTGCAAAAATTCATGCAAGAAAGAGTGGTTTAAATATTAAATATTTTTGTTCATCTCCTGAAAAATTTAAAACAGATTTAAAGTTTGATGTAATATTAAATATGGAAATTATTGAACATGTCGAAAATATAGATTTTTTTCTTAAATCATGCTCGATGCTAATGAAAGAAAATGGTATCATGTTCGTTGCAACCTTAAATAAAACTTTGAAGTCTTATATTTTTGCAATAATTGGTGCTGAATATGTTCTTAAGTGGCTTCCGATCGGCACTCATGAGTGGGAAAAATTTGTTAAGCCAGAAGATTTAATTAATATCACAAAAAAATATGATCTTGCATTAAAAGATTTAAAGGGAGTAAAACTTAATTTAATTAAAAATAATTGGGAGTTAAGTTCAGACAAATCAATTAATTATATTGCGAAGTTTATTAAAATGTAACTAAAAATTAATTATTTTTATCTTCTACCCAAGGAATAATTTCTGTATCAATTCCCTCATCTCTCAAATCTTTAATTTCTTCTCTTGATGCAACTCCATAAATTCCTTTATCTCTTTTTTTATCTTTGTAATGAACAGAGCGTGCCTCATAAGCAAAATTTTCACCAACGTATTCAAAATTTTTCTTAATAAATTTTTGATATTCTTTAATTTTTTCATTAATTTTTTTGTATTTGAGATCTTTAGTGGGTATATTTTTTTCCCAGGATTTATTTAATAATTTTGGTGCCATAAGAGTTTTTTCAACTTTAATTGAGCCACATTTATGACAATTTAAATAATTTTTTTTTTTCAATTTTTCATATTCTTGTGAAGATGCAAACCAGCTATCAAATAATAATGAGCATTTTTTACATTTCAATTTGTACTTGATCATATGAATTATTTAATTATTCAATTTAATATTTCAATAGAATTAACTTCTATAATCTGAGTTAATTTCAATATATTTTTTTGTGAGATCCATAGTGTATGTAGTAAATTTTTTTGAGCCTTTAAAAATACTTATATTAATATCAATATTGTTATTTTTCATATAATTTGCAACTTCAGCCTCATTATAATTTAAACTTAACTTTCCATTATTAATAATTGATAATTCTCCAAATTTTATAGATAACTTTTCTAAATTTATTAAAACATTAGATTTTCCAATTGCCATTACTATTCTACCCCAATTAGGATCTTCACCCGCTATAGCAGTTTTTACTAAAGGTGAATTTGCAACCGAAAAACCAATTTTTTTTGCATCATCTTCATTTTTACAATTATCTACATTTATCGTTATAAATTTTGATGCGCCCTCTCCATCTGAAACTACTCTCTTGGCTAAATTCAATAGTACTTTATTTAATGCTTCCTCAAAATCTCTTATTCTTTTATCGTTGTAATTTTTAATTCTAGGATGCTTTACTTTACTAGTCGAAAAAATACAGACCATATCATTAGTACTTGTGTCACTATCGCAACTTATTGCATTAAAAGTTTTTGAAATATTCTTTTTAAGAAGTTTTTTTAAAATTTCGTTTGATATATCTGCGTCCGTGAAGATATAAGCTAGTGTAGTAGCCATATTAGGCTGGATCATTCCCGAACCCTTAGCGATACCAAAAATCTTAACAGAAGTACCAGCGATCTTACAATTTTCCATTGACATTTTTGGTTGAGTGTCTGTAGTCATAATACCCAAAGCTGCTTTCATCCATAGATACTTATTCTGTGTATATTTTACGTTTTTTACTAAGGCCGAAATCTTATTTTTAATCTTTTCCTCTGGGAAAATTTCACCAATGGTACCTGTACAACCGAACATTATATCCTTTTGTCTAATTTTTGTCGGATTATCTTCGTCTTCTCTCTGTTTCGAGGTTAGCTCTTGTGAGATTTGGTCTGCTATTTTTTCGAGACTTTTGTATCCTTGTCGGCCTGTAAAACAATTTGCATTTCTAGCATTAACTAACAGTGAGTACTTTTTTTTTGAATTTTGATTTAAGTTCCACTTGATATTCTCAGAGACAATTTTAGATTGCGTATAGACTGATGCATAATTTGCCCCATCTCTAAAATAAAACATTACTAAATCATCCCTAGTATCATTATAAAGATTAGCGCATACACAAGAAATTGAAACACCATCAATGTGATCTAAATCTTGATATTCTAACATTCTCGTATTTTTCGATTTAGATAATAAAAAATTAGGTAAATTTATGCCCATAGTGTTTAAAATATTTATTTATTAATTATATTAAAGGATATAAGTAAATAATAAATCAAAAACTAATGTTAAATCCTTTAAATCTTATTTCAAAATTCATTAAGTCAGGTAATCAAAAAGAGCTTGATAGATTAAATAAAATCGTTCAAAAAATAAATTCACTAGAAGAAAATACAAAAAAACTTAAAGATAACGAATTCCCTGAAAAAACTGAGGAATTTAGAGAGAAATTAAAAAATGGTGAGGTTATAGATGAATTGCTACCCGAGGCTTTTGCTCTAGTAAGAGAAGCATCTAGGAGAATTAGAAATGAGAGGCATTTTGATGTTCAAATTGTTGGTGGAATAGTATTGCACGAAATGAAGATTGCTGAAATGCGAACAGGAGAAGGTAAGACATTAACGATAACTTTAGCGGCCTATTTAAATGCTCTTTTTGGAAAAGGTGTTCATATTGTTACCGTAAATGATTATTTGGCAAAAAGAGACTGTATTGAAATGGGTAAAATTTATAATTTTTTAGGAGTATCCTCGGGTTATATTAATAATAACCAAACTGATGATGAAAGAAAAAAAAATTACAATTGCGATATAACTTATGCAACTAATAGTGAATTAGGTTTTGATTACTTAAGAGATAACATGAAGTATTCTAAGGATGAAATGGTTCAAAGAGAACATTTCTTTTCTATAGTTGATGAAATTGACTCTTGTTTAATTGATGAAGCGAGAACTCCTTTGATTATTTCTGGTGCTTCAGAGGATAAGACCAACAAATATCTCGCTGTAGATAAGTTGGTAAAAAGATTAAACAAAACTGATTATGAAATTGATGAAAAAGATAAGAATATCTTATTAACAAATGATGGAATAAATAACGTGGAAAAAATTTTTTCTGAAACAGGTATTTTAAAAAACAATAATTTTTATGATCCAGAGAATCTAAATTTAGTACATCATGTTAATCAAGCCTTAAGAGCTAACCATTTATTTGTTAAAGGAAAGGATTATATTGTTAAAGATGGCTCTTTAAAAATTATAGATGAACTCACAGGAAGAATTCTAGAAGGAAGGCGATTTGGTGATGGTCTTCATCAAGCTTTGGAAGCTAAAGAAAAAATTGATATTCAAGCGGAAAATCAAACTTTAGCCTCTATAACTTATCAAAATTATTTCAAACTTTATAAAAAGATTTCTGGATGTACAGGAACAGCTGTAACAGAATCCGAGGAATTTTATGAAATTTATAATTTACCAGTCGTTGTAATTCCAACAAATAAAAAAATGATAAGAAAAGATTTCAATGATCAAATTTTTAGAACTGAAAAGGAAAAGAATGATGCAATAGTTAAAAAAATTATAGATCTTAATAAAGCTGGCCAGCCATTGTTAGTTTTTACATCTAGTATCAATAAATCTGAAATTTACTCAAAATTTTTACACAAAGAGAGAATAAATCATGTTGTATTAAATGCAAAAAATCATGAGAATGAAGCTGAAATTATTTCCAATGCAGGTAAAGAAGGATCTGTAATTATAACAACAAGTATTTCAGGAAGAGGTGTCGATATACAACTTGGAGGAAAAAAAAATAACGAAGACGATGATAAATTAATTATAGAAAAGAAAAAAATTAAATCACTAGGTGGTTTATTTGTTATAGGTACTGAGAGAATGGAGTCTCGTAGAGTTGATAATCAAGCAAGAGGTAGATCAGGACGTCAGGGTGATGAGGGAAGTTCAATTTTTTACGTAAGTTTAGAAGATGATTTAATGAGAATTTTTGGATCAGAGTCAATGAACACCATGCTTGAAAAGTTAGGCTTAAAAGATGGAGAAAGTATTGATCACCCATGGATTAATAAAGCTTTAGAAAGAGCACAGCAAAAAGTAGAGGCAAGAAATTTTGATATTAGAAAAACTCTTATCAAATTTGATAATGTATTAAATGATCAAAGACATGTAATTTTTTCTCAAAGAAAAGAGGCAATGGATAGTGAAAAAATTTTTGATTATTCTATTAATTTTTTAGATGAAATAAAAAAAGATTTAATTGATTTGAAAATTCAAAAAATTGCAAATCCGAAAAGTCCACATTTTGAAAATCAAATAAAAACTCTTATGGGTAAAAATTTTAATGAAAAGGAATTAGAAAACTTACTAAAAGAAAAAGATAATGATCTTACGAAATTAGTTTCTGATAGATTCTACAAAACAAGAGAAGAAAGAATTAAACTTTTAGGAATAGATCAAGCAAAACAAATTGAAAAAAGAATTTTTTTACAATCTATTGATATCAATTGGAAATCTCATATTCAATATTTAGAACAATTGCGCCAAGTGATTGGATTAAGATCTTATGGGCAAAGAGACCCTCTTATTGAATACAAAAAAGAGGCTTTTTCTTTATTTGAGAATTTGTTAAAAAAACTAAAGCAGGACTACGTAAATGTTCTTATGAATCTTAAATTTGTTGAGACATCAAAAAATGAATTAGAAGAGAAAGATAATGAGGAAAAATCAATTAGCCAAATTAATAAAAAGGTAAAAAGAAATGAACCTTGTCCGTGTGGCTCTGGAAAAAAATATAAAAAGTGTTGCGGAAAATTATAAAAAAATTAATACCATAATCAGAATAAGTGCAGCTAAAAAAGGTACTAGAAATCTTTTTTTCATTAAAATTTCGAAAATTTCATTTCGTGGAGCTCTTAAAGAACTTAGGTCTACCGTATTAGAAACAAAACCTTTACCTCTACCTATTTTTAAAAATTTATTTTTTCGATCATTAAAAATTTCTTCCCCTGACATAGACTGAAAGTAATCTAAACTTGTTAATAATGAGTCTTGAACATTTTTCAAAATTAAATCTTTATCTCTATGTGCGCCACCTACAGGTTCTTTAATAATTTCATCAATAACATTTAACTCTAGTAAATCTTTTGCAGAAAGTTTCATTGCTTTAGCAGCATCAAGCATCTTTTTTGGATCTCTCCATAAAATTGTTGCACATCCCTCAGGGGAAATAACTGAATAAATTGCATTTTCCAACATTAAGACTTTGCTAGAAGAAGCTAAAGCAATAGCACCACCTGAACCACCCTCTCCAATGATAATTGCTATTGTTGGAACTTTTAAATTCATGCAACATTCTATTGACTTTGCAATTGCCTCCGCCTGACCTCGTTCTTCAGCACCTACACCTGGATAGGCTCCGGGTGTGTCTATAAATAAAACTATTGGTATTTCAAATCTATCAGCTAACTCCATAAGACGGATTGTTTTTCTATAACCTTCGGGTCTCATCATTCCGAAATTTCGTTCAATTCTACTATCTAAATCATCTCCTTTTTCTTGACCAATTACTAAGATAGACTGATCTTTAAATTTTCCAAAACCTGCGATTACTGACTTATCCTCACCATAATACCTATCGCCAGACAATGAAATAAATTCATTAAATAAATTATCTATAAAAAATTTTGATTTAGGTCGATCTTCATGTCTTGCAACCATTGTAGTTTGCCAAGGGTCGAGGTTTGAATAAATTGATTTCAATTTATCATTTATCTCCTCCTGAGTTTTAGAAATTTTTTGAGTATCTACTTCAGAAATGCCACCTTGGTTATAGGGATCTTTGAGTTTTTCTAACTCTTCATCTAATTCTTTTATATCTTTTTCAAAATTAAGGTAATTTTTCATGGTTATCTAATAATGTTTAACTAATTAACAAAAAAGGCAATAAAATGATATTGAATTTATTAATTATTTGTTATTAAATAACTTTATTTTTTTATAGAATAAAAATTTATAATCGGGAAAAATTACTTTTAGCACCGTCAGAGCAACCAACCAGGAAGCTCACAGGCAAAAGGTCCGATTAAAGCATACCACTCTGAAAAGAGATTAATTCCTGTCAACGGAGTAAAGCTCTTAGACAAAATATAGATGGTTAAAGAGTAATATACTATGCAACAAAAATATATAAAAGTTAATAATCTTAAAATATCTGAGGATCTATTAGATTTTGTAAATAATGATTTATTGAAAAACACAAATGTTTCATCAAAAAATTTTTGGTTAGGTTTTGAAAAATCTTTAAAAGAGTTAGCGCCTAAAAATAAAGAATTAATAAAATTTAGGGAAAATTTGCAAAAGAAAATTAACGATTGGCATATTAAAAATAAAACAAAACAATTTAATTTAGATGAATATAAAAAATTTTTATTGGAAATTAATTATCTTAAAAAAGAGGGACCCGATTTTAAAATTGAAACTAAAAATATTGATGAAGAAATTTCAGACATAGCAGGACCTCAGCTAGTAGTGCCCGTTATGAACGCACGTTATGCTTTAAATGCTGCAAATGCAAGATGGATGAGTTTATATGACAGTCTATATGGTACTGATGTAATAGATCAATCTGAAGATAGTGTTTCTGAGCGATATGATCCCGAGAGAGGTGAGATGGTTATTAAATATGGTCGAGACTTTTTAGATAAACACTTTACACTGGCAGGTCTAAGTTGGAATAAAATTACTAGTTTTGCTGTAAAATTTGGAAAATTGAAAGTTTTAAAGGGTGCAGATATTTTTGACTTAGAAGACGAAAGCAAGTTTATTGGACACAGAGGTGAAAGTGATAATCCAACTGCTATCATTCTTAAAAATAACAATTTGCACATAGAGATTTTAAAAGACTCTAGAGCGTTTGCTGCTCAACAAGATCATGCCGGTATAAGCGATATAATAATTGAATCAGCAGTTTCAACAATCTGCGATAACGAAGACAGTGTTGCTGCAGTCGATTCTGAGGATAAAATAATTTGTTACAAAAATTGGTTAGGACTTATGAGGGGAGACCTTAAATCAAAGTTTGAAAAAGAAGGGAAATTATTTGAGAGAAAATTAAATCCTAATAGAAGTTATTTATCAAAAGAAGGTAAAGGATTAAAACTGCATGGTAGAAGTCTCTTGCTCATAAGAAATGTTGGACATTTAATGACTAATTCCTCAATTTTATTAAGTGATGGAAGTGAGATACCCGAGGGTATCATGGATGCTTTTATAACTACAGCTGCAGCGTTGCACGATCTTAAGAAGAAGACTAATTCAAGAGCTGGTTCTATATATATAGTAAAACCAAAAATGCATGGTCCAGATGAAACAGCGTTCACAGATTTAATCTTCTCAAAAGTTGAAGAGGTCTTGGGATTAAAAAAATATACTTGTAAAATTGGAATTATGGACGAGGAAAGAAGAACATCCGTTAACTTAAAAGAGTGCATTAGAACTTTAAAAAATAGAGTTTTTTTTATTAATACAGGTTTTTTAGATAGAACAGGTGATGAGATGCACACATCCATGGAGGCTGGTCCCATGATCAAAAAAGGAGACATGAAAACATCGAAGTGGATTTTAGCATACGAGAATAATAACGTAGACATTGGTTTAAAATGTGGGTTCTCTGGAAAAGCACAAATAGGAAAAGGAATGTGGGCAATGCCAGATAAAATGAAGGATATGATGGCACAAAAAACGGGTCACTTAAAAGCAGGTGCTAATTGTGCGTGGGTTCCATCTCCAACTGCTGCAGCTTTACATGCTTTGCATTACCACCAAATAAATATTTTTGACGAACAAAAAAAGTTATTCGATCGCAAACAATCTAAACTTGATGATCTTTTAACAATTCCTGTCACTGATAGACCAAATTGGTCTATTGAAGAAATAAATAAAGAAATTTGCAATTCTGCTCAAACTTTATTGGGCTATGTTGTTAGATGGGTCGATCAAGGTGTAGGTTGTTCTAAAGTACCAGATATTAACAATGTTGGCCTTATGGAGGATAGAGCAACATTAAGAATTTCATCTCAGCACATTGCTAATTGGATACATCATGGGATAACTACCAAAATCCAGGTGAAAGGAATAATGAAAGATATGGCAAAAATAGTAGATGAGCAAAATAAAAATGACAAAAATTATGTGAGGATGAGTGATAATTTTGAAAAATCTTTAGCTTTCAAAACAGCTTGTAGCTTAATTTTTGAGGGAACAAATCAACCCTCCGGTTATACAGAGCCTCTATTGCATATAAATAGAATAAAAAAAAAATTAGCTGGAATTAGAAATTAACTTAGATCTATTTTTAAAGGCAGAAATTAAAGTCCCATCATCAAGATTTTCTATTTCACCACCGACTGGCAAACCTTGAGCAAGCTTAGTAATTTTTACTTTGGAGTTTTTTAAACTTTCTTGAATATAATAAGCAGTCGTTTGACCCTCTATTGTGGCACTCGTAGCTAAAATTACTTCTTCAATTTTATCTCTTTTTACTCTATCTACTAAAGAGTCTATTAATAAATCTCCTTTTCTGTTACCTGCAGATGAGATTGTACCACCAAGAATATGAAAATATCCCTGATATATATTAGAATTTTCGATAGACCATTGGTCAGCTATATCTTCAACAACACAAATCTTATCAAATTTTTTTTTTGGATTTTCACAGTTATCACAACCCACCAAGTTAGACTTTAAAGAACCACAATTTTTACATCTAGATACATTCTTGTAAATTTGAGCTAATACGTTAGCCAAAGGTTTGATCAACTGATCTCTATCATTTATCAATCTTAAAACAATCCTTTTAGCTGATTTAGGCCCTAAACCTGGTAATTTGGAAATCAATTTTATTAATTCTTCTATCTCATTTATATTTTGCATTATTTATAACGGCCATTTAAAACCCGGTATACCAAAACCACCTGTTGCTTTCGAAATTTCTTCTGATGTTTTGGATTTTAATTGCAACTTTGCATTGTTGTGAGCTGCAACAATTAAATCCTCAATAATTGACTTATTCTCTTTGAAGATATCATCTGAAATTTCAATTTTTTGCATTTCACCATCTCCATCTAAAATTATTTTAACAGAATTTGATCCTGAAATACCCTCTACTCTAATTTTTTTAATATTCTCTTGGCTCTCTTTCATTTTTGCCTCAAGCTCTTTTGCCTTATCTAAAATTTTAGAAAAATCTGTCATTTGTCATCATTTTTTTCACCCACAATTACATCATTCAGATATGCATCTGGAAACTTATTTAAAAAATCATTATACATTTGAGTTTTTTTAATATCATTAATTAATTTTTTTTTTTCATCATCTCCTTGTTGTTTTATAGACAATTGTCCCTTTTCTTTGCTAAACGAAATTATCCATCTCTCTCCAGTCCATTCATAAAGTTTTGAAGATAAATCTTTAACAAAAGATTTGTCTAAATTATCATTAAAAGATATTTCTATTCTGTTTCTCTCAAAATTTACTAAATTAACGTTTTTTTCAAGTTCATACTTTAATTTCATTTCTTTTTTTTCATTACAAGTATCTAAAAGATTTTTAAATGTTTCGATTATCCTATTTTCAGCTTTAATATTTGTATCATTCTCAGATTTAATTTTTTTTTCTTGAGTGATATTCTTGATTTGGTCAACTGCATCATTTTTGGAGACGTAATCAAAATCCCTCTTTACTGATAATTTTGTATTATTCTTATTTTCTAAATCTATTTTTTCACTTAGAGGACTAAGGTATATTAATCGCATTAAATACATTTCAATTGATAAGTTTTGATTGGAAACTACTTCTAACTCTTCGATAGTTTTAATCGTAAATTGCCAAAATAAGATAAGTACTTTATTATCTACAGAATTAGAAATCTTTTTAATTTTAGAAAATTCATCATCATTCAAAGAAAAATTTGTGCTTTCAAGTGTTAGTGAATTTATGTTTTTAAAATAATATATTAGTTCCAAAAAATCATTTATAAAAACCTTGGGATCTATACCTTGATCAAAAATTCTTCTATAAATTTCTAACACTTTTTTTTCATCACCCTGCAAAACTAAATTAAACATTTCGATCAATTGAGATTTATCAAAGTATCCAAAAATTTTTTGAGCTTCACTCAAATTTAACTCTTTTTTTTTATTTAGCGATAACAGACCTCTATCTAGAAGAGATAATGCGTCTCTGACGGAACCCTCTGAGATTTTAACGATTAATCTTAAAGCTTCATCAGAGACATTTCCATTCTCGCAATCTTTTACTTTTTTTATAAATTGAAATAAATCCTCAGATTTAACTCTTGATAGGTCAAATCTTTGACATCTTGATACAATTGTTACTGGAACTTTTTTAATCTCAGTCGTAGCGAGGATGAATTTAAGATAATTTGGTGGCTCCTCAAGAATTTTCAAAAGAGCATTAAACGCGCTAGAAGATATTTGATGTACTTCATCAATTATAAAAATTTTATATTTTGAGGAGGTTGGTCCATATCTAGAAAATTCTATTAGGTCTCTAATGTCATTGATTGATGTTTTATCTGCTCCATTCATTTCTAGTACATCCATGTGACCTGATTTTGATATGCCCTCACAATTAATACATAAATTTTTTTCACAAAGTTTTTCAACTCCATTTAAACAATTAAGAGATTTTGCAACAATTCTTGCTATTGTCGTTTTGCCTACACCACGAATTCCTGTAAATAGATATGCATTTGGAATTTTATCAGCTTTGATTGAATTAATAATTGTATCTGATGTAACTTTTTGGCCAATTAATTCTTGAAAAGTTTTTGGTCTATACTTTAAAGCTAACACTTTTGATTTTTCATTCATTATAAATCCTTAGGAGACTAGAACCTGAAAAGCTCTCTTTACTAGTGCTATCTTTCGATCCTCCTAGGATTCAAGGAGTGTTCACCTCTAGCCTCCAGAGGTATTATAACAATAATATTTTCTAATCCACAACAAAAGAATAAAAATTACTTTTCTCTTATTTTGTCAGCTTCAAAAACACCTAGAACGTGAAAATCTTGACAATGCAAACCTAATTCCTCTAAAGATTTTTTAACTTTTGCATCTTCTATATGACCATCAAGATCACATAAGAAAAAATAAGAATCGAAAGAATTTTTTTCAGGGTAACTTTGTAGTTTGGTCAGGTTTACACCATTTATAGCAAAACCACCCAATGATTGATATAAAGCTGCTGGTTTACTTTTTAATTTAAATAAAAAAGATGTAATATATTTTTTATCACCATATTCTGGTTGAAAGATATTTTTGCCCATAATTAAAAACCTAGTAAGATTTCCTTTTTCATTTTCAATATTTTTTTTCATTATTTCTAGCCCATAAGTTTCCGCACTTAAGGTAGAGGCTATTGCGGCATTTTTATTGTCTTTAATTCTAGATACCATTTCTGCTGATCCCGCGGTATCTGCCCTAACGTGTTCGATTAGATTATTTGATTTTATAAAATTTGAACATTGTGAGAGTGCTTGCGAATGAGAATAAACATTTTTTATGTCAGAAATTTTTGTACCAGGGATTACTAACAGATTATGCTCAATTTTTTGAAAATACTCTGAATAAATATTTAACCGATATTTAAATACCAAATATTCAATTCCTATATTTCCAGTAATTCTGTTTGACTCTGGTATAATTATTTTGGAGGATGGATCTTCAGAAGCTTTTAAAAAACATTCATCAAAAGTCTTACATGGTATTATCTTAGCTTTTGGGGCAACGGATAAAGCAGCTAGATGTGAATATGCTCCAAATGTTCCTTGAAAATAGATTTTTTCCATCACATCTTATATTCCATAATTTTTTTAATAGCCACAAAATCCTCTTTTGTGTCTATTCCAATTGAATGTGATTTGGCAAGAGCAACATTTATCTTAATTTTATTTTCTAAAGCTCTTAATTGTTCTAACTTATATTTAGCCTCATTAGGGGACTGTTTATATGAAACAAAATCTTTAAGTGTTTCCATTTCATAACAATAAATACCCATATGATGATATATATTTAAATCTTTTTTTTGGGTTTTTCTTTTAAAATAAATTGCCTCTGGAAAATTTTTGTGATCCAATTCTTCTTTTGTTTTTACTTTAACTACACTTTGATTGTCATAAAATTTTTTATCTAAAATTTTTGAAGCAAGAGTACCAATTTTGGAATTAGTATCCATCATAAGTTGATTAAGGTTCCTTATATCATTAACATCAATTAAAGGCTCATCTCCTTGAAGATTCATAACTAAATCAATTTTTGGAATCTTAGTTTTTTGTAGAGCTTCATAAATTCTATCTGTTCCTGTATTATGTTTATTACTTGTCAAAACTGCTTCACCGCCATTTTTTTTAACATCATCGACAATTTCTTGATTTTCAGTTGCGACTAATACATCACCAATTTTTGCTTTTTCAGCCTTTTTAAACACGTGAGAAATGATCGATAAACCATTGATTTTTAGAAGTGGTTTTCCTGGCAACCTAGTGGCTGCTAGTCTTGATGGGATTATAATTAGTGTTTTCATACGTCATTATTATTTATTAATACACTACAAGCAGAGGCAATAATATACATCAAATATGTAAGCAATTTTTAATTTATAATGTTATACGTTCAAAATAAAATTTTATAAAATGGATTCTTTTGAAATAAACAAAATTGTAGCTGCGATTTTACTAGTGGCTCTACTTTTAATAGGTATTAGCAAACTATCTAGCGTGATTTTCTATGTTGAAAAACCTAAAACGCCAGGATACGCAGTCGATGTTGAACAGTCAGTTACTGCACTGTTAAAAACTGAAGATAAAACTGTAGAGGAAAAAATAGATATCGCCGCTTTAATGGCTATGGGAGATATTGCAACTGGAGAAAAAGTTTTTAAAAAATGTGCAGCTTGTCATTCAATCGTAAAAGGTGGAAAAAATAATATTGGGCCCGCACTATACAATGTTGTTGGAAGAAAAATTGGCGTTGTAAATGATTATAAATATTCTAAAGCATTAGCTGGATATGGAAAGGAATGGACATTTGAAGAATTAAATGGGTATTTGATCAAACCTGCTAAGTGGATTAAAGGAACCAAAATGGCATTTGCAGGATTAAGAAAAGAGAAAGATAGGGCTTCTGTGATTAAGTACTTGAACAAAAATTCAGACAACCCATTGCCTCTACCTTAATTTCCCAAAACAATAAAGTAAGATAGATTTTTGCACATGAACTCTGTTAAGTGCTTGTATCCAAACTTTTGATTGTTTGCTAGAAAATACTTTTTCATCAACTTCATTTCCCCTTGGCAGACAGTGGAGAAAAATACAATCTTTTTTTGCATAACTCATCAGATTTTTATCAATCTTAAATTTTTTAAAACTTTTCAATTTTTTTATTTTATTTACTTTATCATTGATAGATATAACTTTATCAGAAAATAGAACATCAGCGTTAAAGCTAGCTTTTTCAGGACTTGAATAAATATCTATTTTATTATTGTTTTTTTTTATGTAGTCCATAATTTTTTTATCTGGTTTATATTTTTTTGGACAGCCAATTTTTAATTTAAAAGAAAATTTAATTGAAGCTACAATTAAAGAATTTAATACATTGTTGCAGTCCCCTATCCATGCAATATTCAATTTGTGTATAGGCTTCTTCTTTATCTCTTCAACTGTAAAAATATCTGACAATATCTGCGTTGGGTGAGATGAAGGGCTTAAACCATTAATAACAGGAATTGATAAATGTTTTTTAAATTCCTCTAATTTTTTATCACTATCTGTTCTAAACATAAAAGCATTCCCAAAACTAGATAATATCTTTGCTGTATCTCCTATGCTTTCACCTCCTCTAGATAAATGTAATTCATCGGGCCTTAATGTTAATGCACTTCCCCCTAGTTGCTTGATTGCTAAATAAAAGCTTAATCTTGTTCGCAAACTGGACTTTTCAAACATTTGTATGAGTAATTTTCCTTTAAGAGGTGACCCTTTATCAATGTCTAAATTACTTAGATATTTTCTAGAATTTTTTCTCTTTTTTGCATCAATCAGAATTTTTCTTAAATCTTTGGCTGGAATATCTTTAATACTTATAAAATGTTTCATTGCAATTTATAATCTGAACAAACTTTATCTATAATTTTTAAAGCTAAATCGATTTCTTTTTTTTTAACGTTAAGCGGAGGTAATATTCTTACCACGTTTTCTGCAGCTCTTATTGTTAAAAGTTTATTTTTTGTAAGTTTATCTATAAAACTACCCATCTCTACTTTCAATTGTATTCCTATTAATAAACCGATTCCTCTGATTTCTTTAATTACATATGGATATTTTTTTTTCAGATTATTCAATTGACCTAAAAAATATTTAGAATTTTCTCTCACATTTTTTAAAAAACCTTTTTTAAAAATCTCATCCATTATTGTATTTCCAATTGCCATTGCTAATGGATTTCCCCCATAAGTACTTCCATGTGTTCCTGGTGTCATACAAATAGAAACCTTTTTAGTCATTAAAACTGCTCCTAAAGGAAAACCACCTCCTATACCTTTGGCAATAGGTACAATATCGGGTTTTACATTTGCATATTCATATGCAAAAAACTTACCAGATCTTCCAATACCACATTGAACTTCATCTAAAATCAATAAAATTTTTTTATCATTACAAATTTTTTTAACTTGTCTCAAAAATTTTTTTGAATGCACTTTAATCCCTGACTCACCCATTGCAGTTTCAAAAAATATCGCTGCTGTTTTTTTTGTAATTTTGCTCTTTAAAGACTTTATGTCTCCATATTTGAAATGATCAAACCCACTGACTTTGGGCCCAAAACCCTCAGTCATTTTTTTCGAACCACTAGCAAAGATATTGGCTAAAGTTCTTCCATGAAATGAATTCTTTATACATAATATTCTGTTTTTGTAAGGCTTGCCAATCGAAAAGAAGTATCGTCTGGCAATTTTAATCGCAGTTTCATTGGCTTCAGCACCAGAATTTACAAAAATAACTTTGTCAGCGAATGTTCTGTTGGCTAATTTTTTTGCTAAATTTTCTCCCTCTGGAATTTGGAACGAATTTGAAACATGCCATACTTTTTTTGCTTGATAGTTTAAAGCTTTAATTAGTCTTGGATTTGAATGACCCAAAGTATTAACTGCAATTCCGCTTAAAAAATCTAAATATCTTTTTCCATCCACTGAAAACAAAAAAGAACCTTTTCCCTTTTTAAAAGAAATTTTTCTTCTTTTGTAATTACTTGCTAAATGACTCATAAATATTTTTAAATTAATATTCTTTTAATAAATCTCTATTTTTTAAAGTAAATAGATACAAGTTACGATTGAACTATTTATAAAAATTATAAAATTTAATTAATTGTTAATAACTCTTAATTTTTTCTTGTTAAGACAATTTAATTATCATTATATTGTATTAAAAATTATTTAATATACTATATATAGTAAATTATGAGCTGGACCGAAGAAAAAGTCAATAAATTGAAAGAGCTTTGGGGAAAAGGAAACACTGCGAGCCAGATAGCTGAAATAATTGGTGGTATTACTCGAAACGCTGTGATTGGAAAAGCGCACAGACTTAATCTTTCAGCAAAAATTAAAACTAGAACAGTAACATCAAATGAAAACTACGATAATGCAGTAGAACAAAGAAACAATAAGATTAAAAGAGGACGAAGAAGTAAATTTAAATCATTGATTATTGAAAAAGATTTTGAACCAGAAAATCCAAAACAGCTTGAAGAACTTGATGAAAATTCTTGTAAATGGCCAATGGGTCACCCAAATGAGAAATCATTTTATTTTTGTGGAAGAACATCATTAAAAGACTTTTCTTATTGTAAGCTTCATTTGCTTTACGCTTATCAACCGAAAGGCAAAAAAGAAGATGTAATTGAAAAAGATGAAGTTCCAGGTTTTATTGGAAAAAAAATAAAATCTGCTTAGTAAAATTTAATTTATATTATCTTTTTTCCTCGAATATTCACCACCCTCTCTCCACATGTAGGAGTATTTTTCAACTTCATTACTAAAAGTTTTTCTTGCAGGCATCCCGATGTCGAAGTTTGTCTTATACTTACCGGAGACAACATTATCATAATTTAGTAACTTTAACTGATCAACAGTTAATAGGGGACTCGGCAATAATTGGAAAAATTTTGCAGTCATCATTGCCAAAGGAAGTGGAAACGGTATTAAAAATCTTTTTTTGTTTATCAAATTAAGTAAAATAATTAAAATTTCTTTAAAAGTCAAAACCTCAGGTCCTATGCACTCAATAATATTCGAATTGACTTTTTTTGAAATTACAAAATGCATAATATCAGTCAAATCTGAACAATGAATAGGAGTAAATTTTGTTTTACCATAATAGTATAATGGGAATATCGGTAACCGACTTAATAATGTCATTAGATTACAACTAAAATTATCTGAAGAGGAATAAACTATTGACGGTCGTAAAATTGTTGCATTAGGAAAAATCTTTAAAACATTTTGTTCACCATTCAGTTTACTCTGAGCATATTTAGAGTCCAATGCTTCATTTATTCCCAAAGCAGAAATATGAATAAATTGTTTTAATCTATATTCCTTGCATAATTTAGCTAAAAGGGATGGAAATACAGAATGAATATTCTTAAATGTGTTTCCGTTTTTTTTTTCAAATAAAATACCAATTAAATTAATACAAATCTCGGCTGACTCAAAAAGTTTTCTAACTTTATTTTCATCAAAAATACTACACTCTTTTATTTCAATGTACCCTGCATTTCCTTGAGTTTTGATTATATGACCTTTTTGATGAATATTTCTTGTAACTACAGTAACCGTGTAGTTATTTTGAGTTAACTTTCTTATAAGGTGAGTTCCTATTTGACCCGTACCTCCCCATATCAAAATTTTTTTCATTTTAGTAATCAAAAAATAGACATTATTATTTAGTCTTATATATATATAAATATATATGAGTAATATCAAAGTTTTTGAAAATGATTTACCTGAAGATTTAGATTTATCAAATGAAAAATTCATCGGTTTGGATAATGAAGCATTGGGATTAGTGCTTGGCAGAGATCCCCTTACTCTAGTTCAATTAGGACTCGAGTCAAAAAATTTTTATTTGATAAAACTCAATAGGGAAACCTACCATGCACCAAATCTAATAAGGGCTTTAACAAATGATAATACTCAATTTATCATGCATTATGCGAGGCAGGACCTTTTGTGGCTAAAATATCATCTTAATGTAAAACCAAAAAATATTTTTTGTACAAAAGTAGCATCAAAAATTGCTAGGACTGCAAGTTCATACCACGGCTACAAAGATCTTGTTAAAGAGTTGTGTGGAAAAGATATTTCAAAAAAAGAACAACAAAGTGATTGGGGTAATCCAAATCTTTCAGAAAAACAAATTAAATATGCTGCATCCGACACTGAACATTTGTTTGAGATAAGAAATAAATTAATTAAAATGTTGGAAAGAGAAAAAAGAATTGACTTATTCAAAAAATCTATGGAAGTAATACCTATTTTGGTTGACATGGAGATGGCTGGATACAAACTATCAACTTTTGAACATTAATTAATGAAAAAAAATTTTATTAAAACTGCAACAGAAGTGATAAATCTAGAAATTTCTGGATTAGTTAAATTAAAAAAAACCTTAAACAATTCATTCAACAATGCAGTTAAGGAAATTGCAAGATGTCAATCTAAAGTAATTCTTTGTGGAGTTGGAAAAAGTGGATTAATTGCAAATAAAATAGCAGCAACCTTTTCCTCTGTTGGAACTCCAGCCTTTTTTTTATCAGCTAGTAATTCATCCCATGGAGATCTTGGAAGTATTACCAAAAAAGATATTTTGATTTTAATAAGTTATTCTGGTGAGACAAGTGAATTAAAAAATATTATTCAATATGCAAATAGAAATAAGGTTCTATTAATTGGAATAGTATCAAAAAAAGACTCAATTTTACATAAAGCTTCAGATATAAAATTATTAACTCCGCAAGTAAAAGAGTCAGGTGGAATTGTCCCAACTTCAAGTACATCGGTTCAGCTAGCTCTAGGTGATGCTTTGGCTATATCTGTGATGAAACTAAAAAAATTTAACAAACTTGACTTTAAGAGATTGCATCCCGCAGGAACACTTGGAGCGAAATTAAAAACTGTAGAAGATATTATGCTAACTGGAAAAAGAATACCTTTTGTAGATGAAAATCTAAAAATGAAAGAAGCCTTAAAAATATTAAGTAATAAAAAACTTGGAGTATTAATCGTTCAGAATAAAAAGAAACAAACTACTGGAATTATTACAGATGGTCAAATCAGAAGATTTAATCAAAAAAACCCAGATTTACTTTCAACTAAAGTTAATAAGGTAATGACGACAAACCCTGTAAGTGTCGAAAAAGATGACCTAGCTGCAAAGGCTTTATCAATAATGAATAATAAAAAGATAACATCCCTATGTGTTTTTAACAAAAAGAATAAAAATAAGACAATTGGAATACTTCACGTGCACACAATACTGCAATCAAATATATCTTAAATGACAAATAGTTTTGTAATCAAGATTTTACTTGGGCTTTCTGTCGTAATTATAATTTTTATTTTTAGCTCTAAGCTTTTTAAAGAGGAAGAAAAAGCTTCAATAGAAAAAGATGCTATTGTGGAAGATGTAGATACTACAACAAATATAATAAAAGATGTAAATTACAGATCTAATGATGCCAAAGGTAACGAATATTTTTTGAATGCATCTGAGGGTAAAATAGATTTAACTAATGAAAAAATAATATTTCTTACCAATGTTAAAGCTATAATTACCATGGTTGAAGGAAACGTTATAAATATTAAATCAGATTATGGAAAATATAATATTAATAGCTATGACACAATTTTTTCTAAAAATGTCACGATTAATTACGGAGATAATGAAGTTAAAGGAAATTATGTAGATTTTTCTTTAAATAGAAATTCATTGATAATTTCAAAAAATATTGTTTACTCAAATCAAAAGAACTTACTTAAAGCAGATGTCATTGAAATCGATATTACCACTAAAGACGCAAAAATTTTTATGTACGAAAATGAGAAAAAGGTTAAAATAAAATCAAATTAAATATCATGGGAATAATTAAAAAATTTAGAATTAAATCCTTTAAAAGTACAAATACAATTCTTGAATTTAAAAATATTTCATTATCTTATGGAAACAGACTGATACTTGACAATATTAATTTTAAAATAAATGAGGGACAAATTTTTGGAATGTTGGGTCCTAACGGTGTCGGTAAATCTACTATATTTAATCTAATTACCGGATTAATCTCACCAAAATATGGTAAAATTTTAATTAATGGTCATGATGCAACGAGTTTTCCAATTTATTTAAGAACAAAAAAATTTAAAGTTGGGTATGTTCCACAATACGGGGGCTATTTTAATGACTTATCTTTACATGATAATTTAAAAGCAATAAGTGAAATAATAATTAAAGATAGAAATCTTAGATCTCAAAGAATAAATTATGTTATTTCAAAGTTTGAATTGGACAGTTTAAAAGACATAAAAGCTAAATACCTTTCTGGAGGCCAAAAAAGAAAATTGGTGCTTGCATTAGCTCTGTTAAGTGAACCTAAAGTTCTACTTTTGGATGAACCATTTGCTGCCTTAGATGTTTTAACAATAAAGATGCTTCAAGAAATAATTGTGAACCTACAACAGGAAAGCCGGATAACTATATGCATATGCGATCATCAGGCTAGAGATCTACTAGCATGTGTTGATGTAGCTATGATTTTAAGTAATTGCAAAATTATTGCACAAGATACTCCTTCAAATTTAGTTAAAAATATCAATGCTCAAAATGCATATTTTGGTGATAGTTTTAAAATAAACTAATCAATATGCCCAACCATATTATAATTAAAAAAAAAATTACTGATTTTAAAAAAAAAATTTCTGTAAGCGGTGACAAAAGTATAAGCATTAGATGGGTCTTATTTGCATCAATAGCCTCGGGTATTTCAATAGCTAAAAATTTACTAATATCGGAAGATGTATTGGCAGCGATTAAAATCATTAAAAAATTTGGAATAAAAGTTGTACAAAAAAGGAGTAATTTTATGATTTTTGGAAATGGAATCGATGGATATCATTACAAAAAAAATACAATTATAAATGCGGAAAATTCAGCAACTTTAGGGAGATTAATTCTTGGTTTAGTAATCAACTCTACTAAAACTATTAAGTTAATTGGAGACAAAAGTTTATCTAGAAGAGATTTTGAAAGAGTAACTTCTCCTTTATCTAAATTTGGAGCAAAATTTAAATTAAAAAAAAACTTCAGTCTCCCACTAACAATTCGAGGATCAAGAAAAATTAAACCTATTAAATACTATGAAAGAAGAGGTTCAGCTCAATGTAAGAGTTCTGTTATGCTTGCTGCAATGAGAGCTGATGGAACAACCTTTATAAAAGCTAAAAAGAGTAGAGATCACACAGAAAAAATGATGAAAAATCTTAAATTGCCTATAAGCGTTATTAATAAAAAAAATCATGACATAATCAAAATTAAAAAAGTAAAAAAAATAAAAGCAATAAACTATAATATTCCCTCTGACATAAGCTCTAGTGCTTTTTTTATAGTACTAACTGCACTCGCAAATAATTCTCAACTTATAATAAAGAATGTAAATATAAATCCATCAAGAGTAGGGGTAATTACTATTTTAAAAAAAATGGGAGTGAATATAATTTTTCAAAACAGAAAGGTTTACAAAGGAGAAAAAATAGCTGATATCAAAGTTAAAAGTTCTAAATTAATTAGGCCAATTAATTGTCCCTCTAAACTAAATGCTAGTGCTATAGATGAATTTTTAGTAATTTTTTTAATTGCAGCAAAAGCGAATGGAGTTTCATATTTTAAAGGATTAGCCGAATTGAACAAAAAAGAAAGTCCAAGACTTAAATGGGGCTCAAAAATTTTAAATAAGATGGGTGTAAAAAATATTACAACAAAAAATTCAATTAAAATTTTTGGTAATCCAAAACTGAAAATTAATAAAAGGATTATTATAAAAAATTATCTTAAAGATCACAGGGTATTTATGACAAGTGTAATAGCAGCATTGTCATTTGGAGGGATATGGAAAATACATGATAGCAAAGCTATAAGAACTTCATTTCCAAATTTTTTAAATATAGTGAGTCAATTAGAGAAGTAATGAAAAAAAGAAAAAAAATAATAAAAATAGCAATCGACTCCCCGGCAGCTGCAGGTGCAGGTACTCAAGCAAAGCTAATTTCAAAACATTACAATTTATTGCATTTAGATACTGGACGTTGTTACAGATATATTGCTAATTTAAAGATTTCAAATCCATCAAAATATAATTTTAAATATATAAAAAAAAAAATTAAAAAATTAAAGATTAAAGATTTACAGGATAAAAAACTTTCGACTGATAAAGTTGCAACAGTTGCTTCAATTATAGCTAAAGAAAAAAAAATAAGAAAATTAGTTCACTTTTTTCAATTGAGCTGTGCTTATAATCCACCAATGAAATATAATGGATCTTGTCTAGACGGTAGAGACATTACTTATAAAATTATACCAGATGCTGAGTTTAAATTTTTCATAACAGCTAATATCAAAACTAGGGTAAGCAGAAGATACAAAGAGTTAAAACGTTTTAATAAAAACATAACCTATAGTGATGTGCAAAAAAGCATTAAAAAACGGGATAAAAATGACTATTCTCGTAGAGTTTCACCATTAAAGAAAACAAAAGATTCAGTATTGATTAACACAACAAATTTATCTAAAAGAGCGTGTTTTTTAAAAATAAAAAAAATTATAGATAGAAAATTAAAACTTAATGGAAATATATAAAGATTTATCAAATCCAGATAATCAACAATTCGAGCAGTTATTAAATAGCCAGCTATCTAAAGTAAATATAGAGGAAGGTAAGATAATTGAAGGTAAAATAAACAAGATAACTGAAAAATATGTCTTCTTGCATGTTGATGGGCTTAAATCTGAGCCCGTTTTAGATATTAACGAGCTAAAAACTATGGGGCTTGGCGAAAAAATTAAAGTTGGAGAAAAAATATCAGTCTTATTAGAAAAATTAGAGGATAAAATGGGTGAGGTTGTAGTATCTGCCAGCAAAGCCCAGAAAATCAAGGGATGGGATAAATTAGTCGAAGCTTATGAAAAAAAAGAACCAATCATGGGAAAAATTACCTCAAAATGTAAAGGAGGTTGCATTGTTGAACATATAGACACAGGTTCTTTAATGTTTTTACCTGGTTCACAAATTAGCGATAAACCGCTCAAAGATATAAGCCATTTAATGAATGAACCACAAAAATTTGCGTTAATTAAACTCGATAAGATTAGAGGAAACGCTTGTGTATCAAGAAGAGAAATAATCTCCTCTTTCAAAAAAGAGGATAAAGCAAAAATAGTAGACAAATATAAAGTCGGTGACATTATTAAAGGAGCAGAAGTTAAAGGTTATAGCACTTTTGGGTGCTTCTTTAATGTTAATAACGAACTTGATGTTTTGGTTCATTTGCAAGAAATTTCTTATTCAAGGGTAAATCATCCTGATGAAGTTTTTAATATAGGTGAAAAACACGATTTAAAAGTAATATCTGTTGATAAAGAGAAGCTGCAAGTTGGGTGCTCAGTCAAACAGATGTCTCCTGATCCATTTGAACACATTGAGAATTATGAACTTAACAAAGTTTACAAAGCTAAAGTGTCAAAAATTATGGACTTTGGTGCTTTCTGTGAATTAGAGCCAGGTTTAACTACACTTTTACATTCAAGCGAACTGAGTTGGACGAAAAAAAATGTATCAGCAAAAAAGATGTTCAAAGTTGGTGATGAGATTGATTGTATAATAACCGAAATTGATAAAGAAAAAAGAAGAGTGGCAATTTCTCATAAATTAACACTGGAAAATCCATTTGAAGCATTCGATAAGAAATATCCTGTTGGATCTATCGTGAATGGTGAAATAATTAACAAAAACGATTACTCATTATTTGTAAAAATTGAAGATATAAATGTAGACACTTTCTTGCATTGCAATGATCTAACTTATCATAATAATGGGGAAGAAGAGCTTACCAAATATAAGAAGGGTGATAAGATAAAAGTCAAAGTTTTAGAAATAAAAGTTGAGGATCAGAAAATTAGAGTAGGTTACAAACAAACACAAAAAGATCCTTTGGATTGGTTTAGTGATAAGAAAAAAAATCAAACAATCACGGTAAAAATAATTTCAACAGATAATAAGGGTTTAATTGTAAGACCAGAGGGATGTGACATGGATTTTGTTATTAAAAAATCACAAATAGCAATCAATTCAGCTGATGCTCGGCCATCAAGATTCACAGGTGGTGAAAAAATAGACTGCGCAATTTCTGAGATTGATTTAGATAAACGTAAGATTTCTTTAAGTATGAAACTCTTAGAGGAAATTGAAAAAAAAGAAGCTCTTGAAAAATATGGAGCAGAGGGATCTGGAAAAAATCTTCCTTTCTCATCTTTATCTGATGACTTAAAGAAAAAAGACAAAGAAAAATAGGAAATATAAAAAAGAAGAAGTGTTAAATTGGGTGTTGTAAAGTCAAAACTTTTAAAACAAATTTCTAAAAGCTTTCCAAATTTTCAAAAAAAAGACATAGAGAAAGTTACAAATATAATATTAACTGAGTTAAAAAAAGCTCTTAAAAGAGAGGAAAGAGTGGAAATTAGAGGGTGGGGATCTTTAAGTGCCCGAAATCAAAAATCATCTATAAGAAGAAACCCTAAAACAGGTGATAAAGTTGCAGTTCCAGCCAAAAAGGTAATTTATTGGAAAATGAGTAAAGAAATGTTTAAAAAGATTAACAATGAAAAAGAGTAAAATATTTGTTGCCTGCGATACATCAAAAATATCAAAAATTAAAAAAATTATTAAGGATACTCAAAATAGTAAATTAAAAATTGGATATAAATTAGGTTTAGAGTTCTTAAACTCCAAAAACGGTAGAATTTTTTTATCCAAATTAAAAAATAAGATAACTTTTGCAGATTTAAAACTTCATGATATTCCCAATACTTGTAAGTCAACCATTAAAGCTTTAAAAGATTTAAAAGTTAATTATGTAACAATACATATTAGCTCAGGCTTAGAAGCTCTTAAAGCCGCAAAAAAAGTTTCAGGTAAAATAAAGTTAATAGGTGTCTCAATTCTTACTTCGTTAGATAATAAAGCATTAAAAGAGATTGGGTTTAATAGAAAAGTAAAAAAATTAGTGCTCCATCAAGCAAAGTTAGCAAGCAAAGCAAAATTGGATGGTATTGTTTGTAGCGCACAAGAGGTAAAACTAGTAAAAAAAATATTTGAAAGAGAAATAATAACTCCAGGGATTAGATTTACCAAAAAAACGAATGATCAAAAAAGAGTGTTGACACCTAGAGAGGCATACAAAAATGGAGCTGATTGGCTTGTAATAGGTAGAGATTTAACCAAAGGTAATATTAAAAAAAATACACAAATATTAATTGATCACTTAAATCAATGATCAAAGGCCTAAAAATTTGTGGAGTGTCAGATCCTAAGACATTAAATTTTATCTTGAATCATCCATACCCACCAAAATTCATCGGCTTTATCACTAATTATAAAAAAAGTAGAAGATTTATTGAATATGAAAAATTAAAAAAATTGATTAATGTAGAGAGAAAGCAAGTGAACTTTACCTCTGTACTTGTAAAACCTACTGATGAAATTTTAGAAAAAATAAAAAGTTTAAATTTTGATTATTATCAACTTTACGACGTAGATCCTGTTAGAACAAAGGAAATAAAATTCAAATATAAGATTAAAATAATTTCTGCAATCACTGTTTCTAATAAAAATGATGTTATCAAATATAAAGATTACTCCGATATATCAGATATAATTCTATTTGACTCGAAAGGGTACCATAAGTCAGAAAGTTTTGATCACAATCTACTAAATGGAGTATCTAAAAAATTGAATAAAATGATTGCGGGAAATATTCAAATAGATGATATTCCTAGCTTTAAAAACAAAGAATTTATAATTGATCTTAGCGGAGCTCTTGAGGACGAGAATGGAAAAAAAGATATTAATAGAATTGATAAATTGTTAAATTTGTCTTCAAAAATATGAAACTAAAAAAAGGTATACCAGTAATTGATCAGGGAAATAAACTTGGTTTTTGGGGAGGTAAATTTGGAGGTAACTTTGTTCCTGAGACTTTAAAAAAGCCTATAGAAGATCTAGAAATTTTATTTAATAAACTAAAAAAAGATAAAAAATTTATTGCTGAAAGAGATAAATATTTTAAGAATTGGATCGGAACCCCAACTCGTTTCATAAAATTAGAAAACTTAACAAAACATGTGGGAGGTGCACAAATATGGTCCAAGGTTGTGTCCGATGCAAACGGTGGTGCACATAAAATATACAATGCTACAGTTCATTGTTTGCTCGCAAAACGCTCGGGTAAGAAAATTATATGTGGAGACACTGGCGCTGGATATGCAGGTAAAATGTTAAGTATGGCAGCAAAAAAATTTGGCCTAAAATGTAAAATTTTTATGGGAGCAAAAGATATTGAAAGACAACAACCAAATGTAAGAGCTATGAAAAAAAATGGCGCTGAAGTCATACCTGTTTATTCAGGAAGTCAAACTTTAGTTGATGCTGTTTCTGAGTGTATGCGTTTTTGGGTTGCAAATTGTGACACTACGGCAATGTGTGTTGGAAGTACTGTAGGTCCAGCTGTTTTTGTTCGTATCTGTGGATGGAGCACAAGTCAAATATCAAGGGAGTTAAAAGTCCAATTAATCGAAGAATTTGGTTCTATTCCAAAAAAACTTAAACTTTATAATTGTGTTGGGGGGGGTAGTTCAAGTTTTGGTTTTTGGAATGAATTTATGGATTATGACAAAAAACAATGTGAATTTATCGGAGTTGAGGCTGGTGGACCTGCAAAAAGTAAGAAGCACGCCGCACCTCTTACTTACGGTTCAAAAATTGGAATTTTACATGGGGCAGCTCAATACGTTAATCAGGATTCAGATGGGCAAATAGAAGAGACAGAGTCTATTTCTGCAGGACTTGACTACCCAGGAATTTCCCCACTCCATTGTTTTCTTAAGGACGCTAAAAGAGCAAGATATACAGCTGCCAGCGATGAAGAAGCATTAAAAGCTTATAAGCTTGTAACTAAATATGAAAAACTAAGGCCATCTTTAGAACCAAGTCATGCCTTTTCTGTTGCAATAAGAGAGGCAAAGAAAATGAGCAAGAGTACAATCGTTGTAGTTAATAGTTGTGGTGACGCTTATAAAGATAAAAAAATTTTGAGGAACAGACTTGGAAGAAAATATGCTTAACCCAATTGATCTTGCATTTAAAAAAGCTAAAAAAGAAAATAGACCGGCTCTTCTAACGTATACTGTGGCAGGTGATAGTTCAAAAAAACAATCTTTGGTAATACTAAATGCTATATCAAAATATGCAGATATTTTAGAGTTAGGAGTTCCACATAACACACCAGTTGCAGATGGAAGCCAAATACAAACTAGTGCATACAGGGCCATAAAAAATGGAATTAAAATAGAGGATATTTTTTGGATAGTAAAAAAATATAAGAAAGATAAAAATTCAAAACCCATTATTTTAATGGGTTACTATAATATGATATTTCAGTATGGAGAAAAAAAATTTTTAGAAAAATGTAAAAAAGTTGGAGTTAATGGCTTAATAGTTGTCGATTTGCCTTGGCCGGAAAATAAATCTTTTACAAAAAAATGTATAAAAAAATCCATTTATTTTATCCAACTTTTATCACCTACCACTTCAAAAGAAAGACTAAATAAAATAATTAAAGATTCTCATGCTATGAACTATTTCATATCAATGCTATCTACTACAGGAGGTAAATTAAATGTATCTCCTAAAAAGATTATGACAAATTACTTTAAAATTAAGAAAATAAATCCAAAAAAAAATGTTGTGATAGGTTTTGGGATTACAGAAAAATCAATAAAATCCTTGAAAAAAGCTGATGGATTGGTGGTAGGAAGCGCAATTTGTAAGGTAATTTCTATTTCAATTCAAAAAAGACAAAATCCTGTCACAAATGTTGCTAATTTAGTGAAAAAGCTTAAATATAAAATTTTATGAATTGGATTACAAAAATAATTAAAGCTGGTGAAAAGATCAAGTCCGCTCTTCACAAAAGAGCTACAAAGGAAGACATAGCTAATAGTGACTGGACGTCATGTTGTAAAGGCCCTATCTTAAAAAAAGATCTTAAGAAAAACTTATGGGTATGTCCCGAACCTGAATGTAATAAACATCATAGAATTACACCGAAACAAAGGTTTGATATTCTTTTTGGTGAAAAGAGTTACGAAATTTTTAAAACTCCAATTCCTAAAGATGATCCACTGAACTGGACTGACTCAAAATCTTACAAAGATAGGTTAAAGAGTGCCAGAAAAAAAACTGGCATGGATTGTGGAATGATGGTTGTTTGTGGAACAATCAATGATATCAAAATTACAGCTGTTGCATCTGATTTTGATTTTTTAGGAGCATCGATGGCTGCTGCTGAAGGCGAAGCATTTTTATATGGTATTCAGTATGCAATTGAAAATAAAACTCCTTTTTTGTGTGTTAGTGCTGGTGGAGGAATGAGAATGATGGAAAGTTTAATTTCTTTATCCCAAATGACTAGAACAACTTTAGCGATAAATGAATTAAAAAAAAACAATCTTCCATACATTGTTTGTATTACTGATCCAACAGCAGGTGGTATTACTGCATCGTACGCTATGCTAGGTGATATTCATATAGCAGAACCTGGTGCTTTAATTGCATTTGCTGGCGCAAGAGTAATTCAGGGAACAGTTAAAGAAGAATTACCTGAAGGTTTTCAAAAAAGTGAATATGTTGAAAAAACTGGGTTTGTAGACTTGATTGTTGATAGAAAAGATCTTTCTGAAAAAATTGGAACTTTATTATCAATATTGTTAAAGAAAAATTCTGCTATAAATTCTGGAGAAAATGAAACTTCAGAAGATAGTCAATCGCTTACAAAAGCTGCATCCTAAAGAAATTGATCTTAGCCTAGATCGTATAAAAAATCTTTGTGAAAAATTAGGAAATCCACAGGATGAAATAAAATGTATACAAGTCTGTGGTACTAATGGGAAAGGGAGTACAATTTCTTTTTTAAGATCTATACTTAGAGAAGCAAATATTAAATGTAATATATACACATCTCCTCATGTAAAGAGTATTAACGAGAGATTTGTTTATAATGATGAAATGATCAGTGACGAAAATCTTTCAGATTTATTATCTAAAATTGAAGAAGTTAATAATCATCAACCTTTAACATATTTCGAGGCCCTCACAGCTGCATTTTTTTATGGATGCAAAAAGTATAAAGAAAATCTCGTGATTGCAGAATTTGGCCTATTTGGAAGAGGAGATGCTGTAAATATTTTAAAAAAAAATCTTTGTAATATAGTTACCTCTTGTAGTGAAGATCATTTAGACTGGCTGCCAGAAAATGACAGAACTATTGAAAGAATAATTTTTGAAAAAACCTCCTCTTTACTAAATTCAAATATAGTAGTTGCTAAACAAAATTCTAATGAAATTGTAGAATGTATTAAAAAAAATATATCTGATAATAGTGCGAATAAATACTTTTTTAATGAAAATTACAATTTTGTTTTAAAGGAAAACAATTTCTTTTATTATGAGGATAAATATGGTGGTTTAAAAATTCCAAAACCCAACTTAAATGGACAATTTCAAATTCAGAATGCTGCTACAGCAATTGCAACATTAAGAATTTTAGAGGATATAAAAATTAAGGACCAACACATAATAAATGGAGTTCAAAAAGCATCCAATATTGCTAGACTTGAAGAAATTAAATCTGGTAAACTTAAGAACTTAGTAAAAAATAATAGACTGATTCTTGACTCTTCACATAATCCTGGCGGAGCAAAAGTTCTTAATGAATATCTTCAAACTTTAGATTGTAACAAACATGTTATTATAGGGATGATGGCTAATAAAAATCACGAAGAATATATAAGTTATTTTAAAAATATTTCATCTTTAATAACAGTTGATATACCAAATCAACCTAATGCGATAAGTGGAAAAGAATTAAAAGAAAAATTTAAGGATATACCTAATGTTATTTATAAGGAGAGTATTCAAAAAGCCATTCAATCAATTAACTTAAAAGAGAACGATTTGCTTTTAATTACTGGTTCATTGTATTTAAGTGGTGAATTTTTAAATATTAACTAAATATTTTTTTCTAAAAATTCTTTAATATTACTCTCTGGAACCCCACCAACTTTTCTATCAACCTCTACGCCTTTTTTATAAATTATAACAGTTGGTACACCTCTTATTCCTGCAGCACTTCCTGTATTTATGCCTCCATCTTCAATATCAGCATAATAAAAACCAGCTTTATCCTTATATTCAACTGCTAACTTATCCATTATTGGCTTCAATGTTTTACAAGGACCGCACCAAGCTGCTGAAAATTGAATTACAGATACATCCTCACCTTTAATCTTACTTTCAAAATCCTCATCTTTAAAATTTATAAGCATAATAGGTGTTTATTAATAATAAAAATAAAGTCAACTATGTAAATTCATACTTCTTTTCAATTGACATTATAAATTGGTTAATTTCATCCAATTTTTTTAATTCAACCTCATCATCTCTGTTTGATGCTTGATCTCTTAAATAATCAATTTCAGTATATGCCATATTAATTGTTTGCCATTTTTCTTTGTTTTTACTTAAAATTCTTCTGGCAATTTCACTTTTAATATTTTTGTATAAGTCAGGTGGTAAGATTTGTGGTGCTTCTTGATAAATTATTTTTTGACCGAACCAACTACATCGCTTGTCTTGAAACTTATCTAGTAGTCTCAACTTGTCCTCCCACGAAGAGCTATGCCATGTCTTAAATAATGCAGTATCTTTATTTGGAATAAATTTTTCGTATAAAGTTTCCTCTGGTAATAAGTCTTCCTGAGTTTTGGTCTGAGCTTTTTCTTCAGCTGCTTCTCTATGGATAATCTGAATATTTTTACAGAAATTTTCATTTTCTCTAACAAGTTTAGCTCTTTTTTGAATTGTTGCTAAATCGAAGTCTGAATAAGGCTTTTGTTTTAAGGCATACTCTTTACTCATAACCACTGGAGCTTTATTTGTTTTTAGAACCCTAAGTGCTTTAGGACTAAATTTTTTCAAAATATCTCTCAATTGATTAACGGATAAATTTAAAAATGGTTCGGGATCTCTTCTTAGATCCCAAAGATATCCCCATGATGCGTATGAAGGATGAAAACAATGTTTTGGGTGTAAAGTGCAAGCAAGGTACATCATATTTCTACCCTTAACATTTTCAAAGATTGAATATATACCGTCATTTGTAAGTAATGTCTCCACTCTTGTCTTTGTTGAAGTTTTTAGAAAAGTATCCCAATTATCTTTATGTTTATCTCTTATAATTCTAAGAACTTTTAATGAAGTATAAGCATCGTGAAAAGCAGTGTGTTGCTGGGAAGTATCAAATCCTTGCATTCTAGCTAGTGCTTCTAAGGCTAGACTTGGGTTCCCAGCTTCAGTCAATTCTGTTTTTAAGGTTTCTGGGTTTAAAGTTTGTGCTGCCCTTGCAATATGCAAACCATCGTGTTCTTGATTTGGTGAAGAGTGAGTGAGATAAGGATATCTATTACCTTTAAAGAAATTAAAATGAAACATCCTTCTATCAAAATTTAAGTTTGACCAACCCATAAACATCGCAGGGCCAGCTTTTGAAAAAAAATTTTCCACCGCACCTAAAAATTCATAGTGTGAATAATTGCCTTTAGTTAATAAATCAATACTTGTTGAATTAACGAGTAATGCCTTTGCACTTGGCACTTCTCCCTCAGGCATTCTGCCCCTAATATTTAGTTTTCCAATTTCTTTTAAATTTTTATCAACTACGACTGCACCAACCTCAATTATTGAGCCCCAAATTGTGCTATTAGTTGTTTCAGTATCGTAAATTACAATTTTATCCATCTGCTAAATTAATTTAAATTTGATAGTTCATGAAATTTTTTTAATCTTCCCAAAAATAAATTTTGATAGGTAATTAATTCAGTTCCTTGAATTTTAAATTCTTGAAACAAATTATCCACTGTGCAAACAAGTATAACACAAGCATTGATATTAGAATTATAAACTACATTATGAGCTAATGAGTAGGCTGCGGTTTGTAGTAGCCAAGAATCTATATATTCTACTTTTTTTGGTTTATTAGATTGTTTAAAGTCAATTATGGTTTCCTTTCCTTCATATAGTCCAATACAATCTGCGGTGCCCGCATACTTTTCAGGGTAATACATGGTGCACTCAACCCCATAAATTTCCTCTAACCTGTTTGTTAATCCTCTATCAATAATTTCTTTCGCCATTTTTTTATACTGTTCATTATCCTCAAAAAAACTCAAATTTTCTCTTCCTAAAAGATAAGACTCTAAATAACTATGCATTTGAGATCCTCTACTACTAGCCGCCTTAGTAATTGCCTCTGCTTCTTTATAGCCAGTTCTTTCTCGCCAATTTGCTAATGCTGCTTTATCTTCCTCAGATTTTGTTGCATCAAGTATTGACGTTACACTTGGTAATTTTGCTTCTCCTAAAACATATCTTCTTATTCCATCTTCAGTAGCCCTTGAACTTGATGGATAATTGTATTTTTTGTTCCAACGCATGTGATTTCTTATAATCGGTAATATGTGAAAAAAGAAATTATTTTTTGAGCTGTTTATTTCTTTCAACAAATTTCTCAACGTTCTCTGTTAGTACAGCCTTTTCAACTTGCTCGGGATCTTTTATGTTTTCTAAAGTTCTAGTAATTGATCTTGCATCTTTTCCAAAATTATCAACAACCGTCATGGCCTCTTCAAGTTTTTTTCTTAATTTATAAATATTATCAAAATGACTAGAAAATCTCGTACTTATAGTTTTTAAATGATCATAAATCTCTGTTGCGTGTTTTGAAATTTTAAGAGACTGAAAGCCCATGTGTAAAGACTGTAAATAAGCTGAAAGAGTGTTTGGACCACAAATTACTATTTTATATTTTTTCATCAATTCTTGGGTTAATAACTCTTTAGTGCTTGGATCTTGGTATTCAGTTAATTCTTTATAGAGGCTTTCTGTAGGAGCATACACTATTGCAAAATTTGAGGTTTTAGGTGGAACAATGTATTTTTCCATCACACTCTTTGCTTTAGCCTTAAATGCACTTGCTAATTTTGTTCTAGCATCTGCAACTGCTTTTTTATCATCTGCATCATATGCATCAGTGATAGCTTTGAATTTTTCTACTGGAAAATGAGAATCTACAGGCACTAACACATCACCTTGCAGCTTGATTGCGAATTCCACATTTTCACTAGTGTCTTCTTTCATTTTCACATTAGTCATAAATTGAGATGCTGGTAACAAATCCTTGATTAAAGCATCTAAAGAATATTCAGCTAAAGTTCCATACTTTTTAACGCCTGCTAAAATTTTAGTAATCCCCTCTTGGCTTTGATTTAATAACTGCACTTGTTGATTAAAATTGCCAACTTTTTCATCTACTTTAGTTAGGGCGCCACTCATATCTTTGGCAATTTCCTTACTCATGAGATTGAAAGACTCTTTAAAGCTTGATTTTAACTCATTTAATTCATCTTTTTTGGCTAATAATTCTGACTGATCTTCAATTTCTTCTTCTAATTTTTTCTTAGAATTTTTTTGGTAAAAGTAAAAGGCTCCTCCTAAAATAAGGACCAAGATTAAAATATTTAATATTAATATTACTGATTCCATATTTTGTTAGTATATACTAAATAATTATTTTCAACGATATTTATAGTTAAAATTAATAAAACTTAATTTATGGATTTAATGTTAATTTTTAAAATTATAATTGTCTTAGGCGCTTTAATTGGCCTTTATGCAATTATCAGAAATTTGGATATTGTACGAATTATACTAATTTATTTTAGAGACAAATTACTTAGAAAGTAGTCTTACTAAGTTTTTCAATCCTTTTTTCTTATTATTTTTTTTAGATGTAAAAATACAAGCTTGAGATTTTAATATTTTTCCATCCTTCAAAACACGCAAATTATTTGCTTTTAGTGTTTCACCCGTTGAAGTAATATCAGTAATTAATTCAGCTGAACCAGTAAAAGGGTATGCTTCTGTTGCTCCTAAACTATCAACTAATTTAAATTGGGTAACACCTTTAGAAAATAAAAAATCTCTAGTTAAATTTGGGTACTTGGTTGCAACTCTCAATCTTTTTTTCTTTTTATCTCTAAATTCAAAGGCGATTTCCTCTAAGTCAGCTATGGTTTGAACATCAATCCAAGGATCAGGGATCGCAACAACTAAATCTGCATTTCCAAAATTAAGTTTTGACTCTATATTTATTTTATTCTGATTATTAACAGCACTTTCTTTAAATAAATCAAAACCAGAAAATCCAATATCTAAAGATCCATCTCCTAATCTTTCAAGAATTTCTCTTGCATGTAAATATAAAATCTTGATATTTGGTTTATTTTTAATTGATCCAATCAAGTCTCTTTCTCCTCGTTCAGAAATAAGCTTTAACTTCTTTTTATAAAAAATTTTTAAAACATCTTTTTTTAATCTTCCCTTACTAGGTATTCCTATATTTATAAAATTACTCATCACTAATAATTAAGATTAAGCGCAGCTCCAACTGCTGGTATCTGTTTTTTTGAACCAAGATCAGAAATTAGTTTGTCATAACGGCCACCATTACAACAATTAATAATCTTTGACTTTGATTTAATATCGATTTTAAAAACCATTCCTGTGTAATATTCTAATTGTCTACCAAAGGCACTAGAGAAAACTACATTCAATTTAGATATTTTATTTTTTGAAATTGGGAAATATTTCTGATCGACGACAAGATTTATTCTGTTTTTCTTGAAAAATTTATTCAACTGACTCGCAGCTTTATTAATTGGACATTTAATTTTCAAAAATTCTTTAATAATTTTTGAAACATTTTTCCCTCTGCTTGCTCTCCTTGGGTCCTTAATTTTTTTATCAAATCTTTCTAAAATTTCTTTAATAGTTCTACCTGCAACAATAGAAGTTTGATCATCCTTTAACATTTTTAAATATCGTCTTTTATCAACTTCAACAATAGTTGGATCTACATCGGAATTAGTCTCTAATCTTTTTAATAAATCACTGAAATAATCTTCTCTCCAAAAATGTCTTGTAAGTCTTAATTTCCATCTTTTTGGTATATCTAATTTAGATATTAGAAGATTAAAAATCTCCACATTACCAATAGTGAGAGTGCCTGTAGAATATTTTAGATCTTTGAGTGATTTAAGAGATGTATTTATTATTTCTTTGTCATCATTTTTTTCATCTTTTGATCCTATAATCTCAAAACCAACTTGATTTCTTATTATAGAGTCTTTTTTATTTTGAGATTTTCTGTAAGCCTGTCCACTATAAAATATTTTTTCTTTACCCTTTAAATTGTGTTCTAAATATCTTAGACAAGAGGCGATTGTGAGATCCGGTCTTAGACATAATTCATTACCTGACTGATCTGTAAATGAAAAAATAAATTTCCTAAAACTCTCACCTGATCGCTGCACTATATGATTTGTCTCAATCACAGAAGGTAATTCAATATACTCAAATCCTTTAGATTTTACCGATCTAAGAATTTTGTCAGATAAATTTTTTGATCTCATTTATTAAATTTTCTTTTGGAAACGATTTTTGGTTATTTTCGCCTTTAATACCAAGTAAGTTTTTTAATGTTACTTTATTTTCTTTAAACTCATTTTCTCCACAAATTACTGCAACTGGGCACCCTCTTTTATTTGCATAAGTCAGTTGCTTGCCAAGATTTTTTTTACTATCTAAAAATATTTCAGAATTAATATTATTTTTTCTCAAATTATCTAAAATCTCATAATAATTTGGTAAATATTTTTTATCCATCACACATACAATTATCGGCTTTTGTTCATCGATTTTTATCTGATCTAATTGCATCATCGCAAATAGCAATCTATCAACACCAATACTTATGCCAGTTCCAGGAATGTCTACACCTTTAAATCTAGAAATTAATTTATTGTATTGTCCGCCTGAGCAAATGCTCCCAATATCAACTTCCTTACCCTTAATATTTTTTGCTTTAAAATTTAGGTTTGTTTCAACACAAAACCCATCGTAATAATCTAGACCTCTGACTATCGTAAAATTAGTTTTAACTTGATCAAAATAAGATCCAAAACTTAAAATTTCAAAAAATTCTTCTAATTCTTTAATACCCTCTTGTGTAAAAGAATTTTTAAAATTTTGTTTTAATTCCTTCAAATCCTCAATCTTTAAAAAATCCAAAATTTTGGATGCTTGATCATTACTTAAATTTGCTCCTTTTGTAATAGCTCCACTTTTATCTTTTCTTTCTTTTTTTAATAATTCTTCAACACCCTTTAAACCGAACCCTGGTTTATCGAGTTTATCTATAGCTCTCATTACTTTAATTTGTTTATTTTTTTCAATTTTTAAATCTTCAATTAAACCTTGGACGATTTTTCTATTACTGACATTGATAGTAAACTGATCTTTTTTTAAACCACAATCTAAAAGTGTACCTGATATTAAATTACAAAGCTCCGCATTAGCTTGTGCTGGATTAACTTTTCCAACTATATCACAATCTGCTTGAGTAAATTCCCTGTATCTAGCATTTCCAGATTTTTCATTTCTAAATACATTTTGAATTGCATATCTTTTATATATTGAGGGAAGCTCTTGATTATTCTGTGCAACAAATCTAGCAAGTGGACTGGATAAATCATATCTTAGAGTAATGCTCTTTTCACCATCATCAAATGTAAAAACATCAGACATAGGATTACTGTCATCCTCTGCAAGAAAGGATCCAATATTTTCCGCAATTTCAAATGACGGAGTCTCTAATGGATCAAATCCATATTTTATAAAATTCTTCTCAATAACTTTTAAAAGTTTTTTTTTGAGAAATAATTTTTTATTCCATCTATCTTCGAATCCTGAGGGTAAACCAGGAATTAATTTATTATCATTATTCATTTTTTGGTACCCGGGCTGAGAGTCGAACTCAAACTTAAAGTTCCACAAACTTCCGTGCTAACCATTACACCACCCGGGCTTATCCTCTTTGTTTTTATCTTATTTTATGTGGATTTAAAATTATAATTAAATAGTAAAATGCTAGCTTTAGCCAGCATGGATATGAGTATGCACAACTATTTCGTTTCCTTTAAGAACTATTCTTAAAGTATTGTTGTAGAACCATTTATTTAACTCATATTTTTTCATCAGATGTCTTTTAAACAAAAAACTTTATTATGCAACCTTAAAAAGAAAAAGGACGTAACTCTCTTATAGAGAAAAACGTCCTTTATACAAATTTGAGGATTAGTCTAATTTTTTAAGATTTACTGCTGAAGGGCCTTTTGGTCCATCCTCTAGTGTAAATTCTATTTTATCACCTTCATTCAAAAATCGCATTCCAGCTGCTTTTACTGCTGATGCATGAACGAAAGCATCTTTTTCTTTGTCATCTCTTTCGATAAAACCATAACCTTTTTTACCGTTAAACCACTTTACTTTACCTTGTATTGTACTCATCTTATTTCTTAGTCCTTTTGTTAATTATTATAAGTAGAAGTTAATTTGTTTTGGGGTAATTTCAAGATGAAATCTTGTGGTGGTGGCTGAGGAAGGATTCGCACCTCCGACACAAGCCTTTTCAGGGCTCTGCTCTACTCCTGAGCTACTCAGCCTTAAAATTATCCTCTAAAGATTATTCTACCTTTAGTCAGATCATAAGGTGTCATTTCAACTGTAACATTATCACCTTGCAAAACTCTAATTCTGTTTTTTCTTAATTTTCCAGCAGTGTGAGCTGTAACAGTATGGCCATTTTCTAGTTGCACTCTAAACATTGCATTAGGTAATAAATCTGTAACCTTGCCTTTGAATTCAAGTAGATCCTGTTTTGACAAATTTATTTACTCCTTTTTTTAATTCTTTTTTTAATGGATTGAGCATGACCTATCAACCCCTCATAGTTTGCAAGAGTTATAACTGATGGCCCAAGACTTTCAATACCCTTTTTTGATAAGTTTATATAAGAAATTCTTTTGTAAAATTCATTTACACTTATTCCACTTGAATATTTTGCTGAACCATTAGTTGGCAGTATATGATTTGAACCAACATTATAATCTGTCATTGCCATAACAGCATATTTTCCTAAACATATTGATCCAGAATTTTTTACTTTGGAAACCAATGATTTGTAGTTCTTAATATTAAGCTCTAAATGTTCAGGCGCAATTTTGTTTACAACATTAATTATTTTATCATCCTTAGATATATACATTAAAATTCCATTACTTTTTAAACTTTTTCTTGCAATGGACTCTCTAGGAATATTTTTTAATTGTTTTGCAATTTCTATCTTAACTTTGTTTATTAAATTTTTGTCTTTTGAAATTAAAATACATTGTGCTAAAGGATCATGTTCTGCTTGACCAATTAAATCACTAGCTACCCATTCAGAATTGGAATATTTATCACAAACTATTGTTATTTCAGATGGTCCTGCAGTCATTCCCTCAATTCCAACATCTCCAAAAACTTCTTTCTTTGCAGCTGTAACATATGAATTTCCCGGTCCAACAATTTTATCAACTTTTTTAATTTTTTTCGTACCATAAGAAACTGCTGCTATTGCTGATGGACCACCGATAGAATAAATCTCTCTTATTCTACATTTTTTTGCTGCATATAACACAGCAGGATTCTGACTACCTTTATAACCAGGGTTAATCATAACAAGTCTTTTAACACCTGCAACCATAGCTGGAATAGCATTCATCAAAACACTTGAGGGATAAGATGCAGTTGAACCAGGAACATAAATAGCGACTGACTCTATTGGCAAATACTTATATGCAAGTTTGTTTTTAAATTTATCTGTATATGAAATATTTTTAAATCTTTGTAGAGAATGAAATTTATAAATTCGGTTGTAGGCTATATCAATAGCTTTTTTAACTTCGGGATCTAAAGATTTTATTAATCTATTAATTTGCTTAGGACTTGGAATAATTCTATTATTTTTATTAAATTTTTTTTCATATTTAATTAAAGCTTTATCACCATTATTTTTCACATCATTAATTATTTTAGATACTGACACTTTGTCAGATATTATTTTTTTTCTTCTTTTGTAAAGCAAACCATCTAGAGTTTTGTCAAAATTTTTACTTTTACTAATAAGTACTTTCATAGCTACATAATTTCATTCTGATCCTCAAGTCGTGCTTCTATAGTTTCGGTAGTCAAAACAATATGAGAATTATTATTAAAAATAAGATTTATTTCATAATCATCATTATTTTTCAAATAATCAATACCAATTAGTTCTAAAACTAAATCTTTCTTGGATTGATTGATATTTTTTGATCTTACTTTATCAACAAAATCAAATCTGCATATACTATTGATTTTCTTTTGATCTTGACCATTTTCGATAAGTGTTCTCTCGATTGATAACAAAAAAACCTTATTAGCAGAAAGGTATTTGATATCAGCTATTTTAACTTTTGCCCCCGAACTACAAGCTGAAATCATTTGTAATCCTTCCTGATCCATCGCAATTATTTTTGCTAGATATTTGTTCACTTTTTAAGTCTTTTTATTTTAACACCAATTTTTTTTAATTTTATCTCTAAATTTTCATATCCTCTATCTAAATGATAAATTCTATTAATAGAAGATTTACCATTTGAAATCATTGCTGCTAGAACAAGTGCAACTGACGCTCTTAAATCACTAGACATTAACTCTGCACCAATAAATTTTGTATTTCCATCAATAAAAGCTTTATTCCTCTTAATTTGAATATTTGCACCGAGTCTTTGAAGTTCTCCAACATGAAGAAATCTGTTTTCAAAGATATTTTCAGTGATTGAACTTTTGCCATCTGCTCTACACATTAAGACCATCAATTGTGATTGCATATCAGTGGCTACACCTGGCCATTCTCTTGTTTTAATATTTTTAATTGGTTTTATTTTTTCAGGTCCAGTTACCACTATCTTATTGCTATCAATTCTAATTCTTGCTCCAGCTTTTCTTAATAACTCAAGCTCAGCTCTAATAATACCAGGATTGAAGTTTTTTATTTCAAGATGACCTTTGGTGAGAGTCGCAGCTACACAAAATGTGCCCGCTTCTATTCTATCGGCCATAACTGTATATTCAGTTTGATTTAATGATTCAGTGCCTAAAATGTTACACGTTCTTCCAGACCATCTAATTTTTGCACCTGCTGAATTTAAAAAATCTGTGAGGTCTTTTATCTCGGGTTCTATTGCACAATTTCTTAAAATTGTTTTACCTCTTGCTAAACATGCTGCAATAATTAAATTTTCCGTCGCACCGACACTTATTTTGGGAAACTTTATCATACTACCTTTGAGTCTTCCTTTGGTTCTAGCTAAAATGTATCCATCTTTGATTTTATAATTCATGCCAAGTTTTTTTAAAGCCGAAAGATGATAATTTACAGGTCTAGCGCCTATTAAACATCCTCCAGGTAAAGAGGTTTTAGATTTATAAAATTTTGAAATCAATGGACCTAAAACTAAAATTGATCCTCTCATCGTTTTTACAAGTGAATAACTTGCAAAAGTTTTCATCTTTTTTTTATTAATTATTTTTACAGTTTTTTTATCTTTAGATAAAATTATTTTAGATCCAAGAGATTTTAATAAATTAAGCATAGTCTTTATATCTTTTACTCTTGGTAAATTTCTAATAATTACTGGCTTATCAAATAGTAATGTCGCAGCGAGAATTGGTAGGGATGCATTTTTTGAACCCGAGATTGAGACTTTGCCCTTAACTTTACAAGGACCATTTATCAGAAACTTATCCATAAATTACTTTTTAATTTTAGCAACCTGAATAGTAGTTTGTCCCTGATATTTACCGTTTTTCGATTTATAAGTTGTTTCTGGCTTTGTATCAGATTTAAAAAATAGAAATTGAGCTATACCCTCATTTGAATAAATTTTTGCAGGATTAGGTGTTGTATTACTTAACTCAATAACAATATTACCCTCGAATTCATTTTCAATAGGAGTGACATTACATATAATCCCGGTTCGGGCATATGTACTTTTACCAACACAAATACAAAGCACATCTTTCGGTATTCTAAAATATTCAATAGTTTTTGCTAGAACAAATGAATTTGGTGGAATAATACAATACGGTCCTTTTCTTTCTATAAAGTTATCATCTGAAAAATTTTTTGGATCAACTAAAGAGCTATTTACATTTGTGAATATCCTATATTCATCAGATATTCTTACATCATAGCCCATACTACTTAGTCCGTAAGATATTTTTCCTTCGGATACTTGATGATCTAAAAATGGCTCAATCATATTATGTTCTTTACACATTTTTTTAATCCAAGTATCTGGTTGTATCGACATTATTTTGTTTTTTTTTTATTTTTTTTTTGAAAAGTTTTTCTCTTTTTTAAATTTTTTCTAAGCGCCAGACTTAAGCGCTCATCTTTATTTTTTGCAATCATTCTTTGTTTGGATTTGTAAGGAAATCTAAAGTTATTGGTTTAGATGCATCCAAAACTTTGTCTTTATTATCATCCTTTTTGGGACCTTCCTTCGCTAATCTTTTGGCTTTTTTTTCAGCAAGCTTTCTTTCTCTTTTAGCTTGCTTTTCCATAAGCTTAGCGCTCTTTGTTGATTTATAATCATAATGTATCCCCATAAAATTTCCTTGGTAAGATATAAATCATATTAATCAAAAAATTAAGGCAATAATTTGAAAAAAATGCTTTATTATCAATGTAATTAGATTTGATTTAACTGCTCCTATAGTTAAATGGTATAACGTGTCCATGGTAAGGATAAATTTCAAGTTCGATTCTTGGTGGGAGCACCACTAATTTTTATAAAACGATTTTCTTAGAAAAATTGTTGTTAATACCAAACTGAAGAAGGCTAATATTGGAATATATATTTCTGGTGAAAAAATTACTTCTGTGATTTTGGGTAATTCTGAATTTTGATCTATTATTTTTTCTAAACCACTTCCTATGGAAACTGCTAAAAAAATTTGAGGCACAATACCTATCAAAGATGCAAAGAAAAAATTTATTGTTTTGACATTAAAAATAGTGGGTAAAATACAACTAAGTTGCCAGGGTATACCCCCTATAAATCTATAGATCAACAAATAATAAAATTCTGACTTTTTAAATCTTCTCTCAAGATTTTCATACTTATTTAAAAATTTTTCCCTAATTAAATCCTTGAGAAAATAATTTCCGAACATGTACAAAAAAGTTGCACCCACACTTAAACCTATCACTACGATAATGGTACCCAACCATTTTCCAAACATAAAACCCCCTAGTACAGCAATTGGCGAACCAAATCCGAGAAATGGGAACACCCATAATATTGTAAAAATTAAAAAAATTATGGATATCAAAAACAAATTAGAATTTTTTAGTTCTTGGAAATATGATCTGTTCTCTTTTATAAAGTCATAGGAAGTTATTTCATCAATACTCAATTTTGAAAAAAACATTAATAAAAAGATAGACACTAAAGTCAGGTAACATAAACCTATTATTATTTTAGTTTTTTTAGCTTTTTCCATTATTGTTCATCGTATTCATAAATCTTATATTTGCTATTTATATATTTAATTATTATAAAGAGCGGAATTTTATATATATTTAATAAGATTTATGAAAAGAACATATCAACCCTCACGCATAAAAAGAAGCCGTACACACGGTTTTCGTTCAAAAATGAAAACCAAAGGTGGAAGAAAACTTTTGAAAAGAAGGAGAGCTAGAGGCAGAAAGAATTTAACAGTATCTTCTACTGTAAAAAGAAAAAGAAAATAAGATAATTCAATGAAAAGCAAAATAGTTGCTCTTTCAAAAAATGAAGAATTTAAATCATTACTAAAAAAGAAAAAGATATCTAATAAATTTGTTACTATTTTTTTTGGTCATTTAGTTAAAAAAGATAATAAGAAATTAAATATTTCATTTGTTACAAAAAAAAAATTAGGAAATGCTGTGAATAGAAATAGAATAAAGAGAAGATTAAGAAATATTATGGATGATGCGGTTAAAAAGATATCTTTGAAATATGATTATTCATATCTTGTTATTGCTAAGCCAACTATGTTAAATAATGATTTTAAAATAATTAAAAATACCTTATTTCAGGATTTTGAAAAAATTAAATAATGAATATTTTAACTGAAACATTAATACAAATTATCAAGGGATATAAATTTCTTATAAGCCCATTGCTTGGTAATAATTGTAGATATTTTCCAAACTGCTCAGATTACAGCATTGAAGCTCTAAGAACTTTTGGTTTTTTCAAAGGTTTTTACATGATTATTAAAAGAGTTTTATCATGCCATCCGTTTAGAGAGGGTGGAATTGATCCAGTAAAAAAAGAAATGAAAAAAAAATAATGGACTCCAAGAATGTCATTGCTGCTATTGCACTATCTTCTGCAGTTATTGTTTTATGGTCTTTATTTTTTATCCCAGAACAGCAGACTATAAATCAAGATCTTGTAGAAAAAGAAAAAATCGAAAAAAATACAGACACCCCATCATTAGATCAAAAAGAGAAGGTAGTAGCATTATCGAGAGATGACGCATTAATTCAAAATAAGAGAATTAAATTTGAAAATGATAATATTATCGGATCAATATCGTTAAAGGGTGCAACGATAGATGACTTAACCTTCAAAAATTACAAAGTAAATTTGAATGAGGAAAAAAAAGTAACCTTGTTAGGACCAAGAAACATAACAGAAGGATACCTTATTGAGAGTGGCTTTGTAACGTCTGATAAAAATGTTGAAATTCCGGACTCAAATACAATTTGGTCATTTGATGGTAATGATAAATTGACTATTAAATCTCCCATTAAACTTTACTGGATGAACAAACAAGGTTTAAGATTTGAGAAAGAAATATCTATAGATGATAAATATCTTTTTACAATAAAACAAAAAATAGTTAATCTAAGTGATAAAAAATATGACTTTTATTCTTATGGTCAGATAATAAGAAATGAAATTCCAGATATTATTGATTTTTTAATACTTCACGAAGGTTTAATCGCAACTTTAGATGATGAATTATTTGAGGAAGATTATGATGATATTCAAGAAAAAAAGTTTTCTAAAGTAGCTAAAAAAGGTTGGTTGGGAATAAGCGATAAATATTGGATCACATCATTAATTCCCCCAAAAGATAAAGAATTTAAAACAACGTTTGATTATAAAAATAAATTTAGAGCAAACTTTATAGCTACAGAACCATTAGCTCTAAGTGAAAATAGCTTTGTAGAGGAAGAATTAAAAGTGATTGTTGCAGCTAAAAGAGTAGACGTGATTGATGGTTATGCGGAGTCATTAAATATAGAAAAATTCGATCTTGTAATAGACTGGGGTTTTTTATACTTCATAACAAAACCTCTTTTTTATGGGATAGATTATTTTTTCAAACTACTAGGAAATTATGGTTTAGCTATTATCGCAATAACTATTTGTATCAGACTCGCCTTTTTTCCGCTAGCAAACTTCTCATTTAGAAGCATGGCTAAAATGAAAGCTCTACAGCCAGAAATGGTTCGACTAAAAGAACTTCATAAAGATGATAAAATGAAACTGCAACAATCAATGATGGCATTGTACAAGAAAGAAAAAGTTAATCCAATGTCTGGGTGTTTGCCAATTCTTGTCCAAATTCCAGTTTTTTTCGCTTTATATAAAGTTCTGTTCGTAACAATTGAAATGAGACAAATGCCATTCTATGGGTGGATCCATGATTTAAGTGAGAGAGATCCTACAAGTATATTTAATATATTTGGTTTATTACCTTATGATGTTCCAAGTTTCTTGGTTATTGGAGCCTGGCCAGTAGCAATGGGAGTTTCGATGTGGGTACAACAAAAACTAAACCCTGCACCTACTGACCCAATGCAGGCTAAAATTTTTGCTTTCTTCCCGCTTTTCTTAACTGTAATACTCGCACCATTCCCAAGTGGGTTAGTTATTTACTGGACTGTTAATAATATCTTAACAATGGCCCAACAAGTATTTATTATGAGAAGAACAACAGTCAAAACGGCAACCTAAAGTTTAATAAAAATAAATCAATGAACTTAAAAGAAATACTTCCTGAAAATGGACCTCCAATAAACGAGGTTAATAAATATATAGAAAAATATAAAAATGACTTGATAGTAATTAAATATGGAGGAAATGTTTTAATTGATAAAAATATTTTTGATAATTTTATTACTGATTTAAGTATTTTAAATAAATTAGGTCTTTCAGTAATTGTTGTTCATGGTGGAGGTCCGAGAATTAAGAGAGAATTAGATAAATCTAATATTCAATCAAAATTTATTAGAGGGCTAAGAGTCACTGATAAAAAAATTATAAAAATTGTTGAGTCAGTCTTAATAGATTTTAACAATGATATTGTAAGCTCTTTAGACAAAAGAAATACAGAAGCAGTCTCAATCCACACTAAAAAAGATAATATTTTTGAGGTCGTGCCAGAGGCAAAAGAACTGGGTTTTGTTGGTCTACCGAACAAAATTAATAACGATATTTTAGTAGACATTATTAAACAAAATAAAATACCGATTGTTTCACCATTAGGCTTAGATAAAAATAATCAAACACATAATATTAATGGTGATACTGCGGCAATGGCTGTAGCCAAATCTGTCAAATCAAGAAGATTACTATTAATGACAAATGTTGATGGTGTTTTAAATAAAGAAAAAAAACTTATAGATGAGATATCTTCATCTGAAATTTTGCAAATGATAAAAGATGAGACAATTACTGAAGGAATGATACCTAAAATAAATGCTTGTCTAAATGCTGTTAATAATGGAGTTAAAGCAGCTGGTATAATTAATGGTATGAAACAACATTCTTGTTTGTGGGAAATTTTCTCAGACAAGGGGTCAGGTACATTAATCAGAAAATGAATTTAAAAGAAAAAAAATATCTGCTACTTGATCTTGATGGTGTTTGTTATGGTAAGCACAACAACTATTCTTTAGAGCGTGTATTTGGTCAGGTTTCAAAGAGAATGACGCAATTTATATCTGAAAAACTTAATATTGATAAAGATAAAGCTAAAGAACTACAAACTAATTACTTCTATAAATATAATACATCATTAAGGGGATTAATGGTTCATAATGGAATATTACCAGATGAATTTTTGTCTTACGTTCATGAAATTGATTTATCATTTATGAAAGAAGATAAAATTATGAGAAATGAACTTCAACAATTAGATATGGAAAAATTCATCTTTACTAATGGAAGTGCTGAACACGCTGCTAACATCTTAACTCACCTGGGTGTGTATGATTTATTTGGAAGAGATAAAGTTTTTGACATTAAAGATGCTGGTTATGTGCCCAAGCCAGAGGCAGAAACTTTCGACTTAATGATTAAAAAATTTGGTATAAATCCAAAAGAGACTATTTACATTGAGGATATAGCTAAAAATTTAAGTATAGGTCACAAACGAGGGTGTACAACTGTTTGGTTAATTAATGATGAGCATTTTGGAAAAATAGATGCAGATAAAGATTTTATTTCACACAAAATTGAAAATCTGTCTTTATTTCTAAAAGAAATAAGGTTATTAAAAAGTAATTAATAATGTCTTTAGAAAAAATTATCAATGACGCTTGGGAGAACAAAGATCAAGTGAGTCCTAATTCAGACCAGTCTTTGAAGGATGCTATAAATCAAGTAATTGCAAATTTAGATAGTGGTAAATCGAGAGTTGCTGAGAAAATAAATGGAAAATGGGTAACTCATCAGCACCTTAAGAAAGCTATAATGTTAAGTTTTAGAATATATCCAATGGAAAATTTAAATGGTCCATATAGTAGTTGGTATGATAAATCGCATTTATTAAAAGGTAAAACTGCAGGATGGACCAAATCTGATCATGAAAAGGCAGGTTTTAGAATGGTTCCGAACTCACCTGTAAGAAAAGGTTCATTTGTCGGAAAAAATGCTGTTTTAATGCCATGTTACGTGAACATTGGAGCATATATTGATGAGGGAACTATGATAGATACTTTTGCGAGAGCTGGTAGTTGTTGCCAGATAGGTAAAAATTGCCATATATCTGCGGGTTCGGGTGTCGGCGGAGTTTTAGAGCCTGCGCAAGCTTTACCAACAATTATAGAGGATAATGTATTTCTTGGAGCGATGTCTGAAGTAGTTGAAGGCGTAATTGTTGGAGAAGGCTCAGTTTTGAGTATGGGTATGTATATTGGTCAATCAACTAAAATAGTCGATAGAAAAACTGGAGAAATTACTTATGGTAAAATACCGCCATATTCAGTTGTAGTTCCAGGCTCGTTACCTGATAAAAATAACTCTTCTGCACCCTCGTTGTATTGTGCAGTAATAATTAAACAAGTTGATGAAAAAACGAGATCAAAAACTTCTATTAACGACCTCTTAAGAGACTAAAAATGAAAACTTTAAATGAGTTAAAATTAGCTAAAGAGCTAATTAGATTTCCTTCCATCACTCCAATTGACGCTGGAGTGATGAAATTTTTAGAAAGAAAATTAAAAAAACTTGGTTTCAAAACAAGGATATTAGAATTTAAGGAAAAAGGATTTCATCCTGTGAAAAACCTTTATGCAAGATTAGGATCTAAAAAGCCAAATTTCATGTTTGCCGGGCATGTTGATATTGTCCCTCCAGGAAACATTAAGGATTGGACAGTAAATCCATTTAAACCATCTATTAAAAAAGGCCATTTAATTGGAAGAGGTGCAAATGATATGAAAAGCTCTGTTGCAGCTTTTGTATCTGCTGTAAGCACTTTTTTATCAAGAAATAAAAAATTCAATGGGTCAATAAGTTTGCTTATTACAGGAGATGAAGAAGGTGATGCAGTAAATGGCACAAAAAAAGTTGTAGATTATTTAAAAAAAAGGAAAGAGAAAATTAACTTTTGTCTTGTTGGTGAACCAACAAATCCAAATAAATTAGGTGAAATGATAAAGATTGGACGTAGGGGTAGTTTAACAGGAAAATTAACTATATTTGGTCAGCAAGGCCATGTTGCATATCCTCATAGAGCTAACAATCCCTCAACTATAATTGTAAAAATTTTAAAAGAATTAAAAGATATTAAATTTGACAGAGGATCAAAAAACTTTCAACCTACAAACTTAGAGGTTACAAAAATAAATATAAATAATAACGCTGACAATGTTATCCCAGCAATGGCTGAGGCAACATTTAATATAAGGTTTAATAATAAACATACGTCAAATTCTATTAAAAATAGACTTAATAAAATTTTCAAAAAAATAACCAATAAAAATAAATCAAAATTCAAAATTGATTATAGAGTTTCAGGTGAAGCATTTCTAACAAGGCCAAATAAAACAACGTACATGATACAAAATGTTATAAAAAAAGTTACCAAAATTCATCCAAAGTTATCTACTACGGGTGGCACCTCAGATTTAAGATTTATAAAAAAAATATCACCTGGTCTAGAATTTGGGCTTGTCGGAAAAACAATGCATAAAGTTGATGAAGCTGTGTCTTTAAAAGATTTGAAAAATCTTAAGAAAATTTATGAAAACATTTTAATTAATTATTTTAAATGAAAACAGCGATTATCAATTCTGACTCTTATGAAAAACATTATACTGGTGATGGTCATCCAGAGCAGCCTAAAAGAGTGATTGCTATAAAAGAAAAATTAAAAAGAAGAAAAGACCTAATCTGGGATAAGCCAGATAATGTTCCTGATGATATATTGTCTATGACACATTCAAAAGACTATATTAATAATTTAAAAAATTCCTTTCCTCAAAAAGGCCTTAAGTTTCTAGATGGCGATACAGTTTTATCACCCGAAAGTAAAAAAGCAGTTTTTGATGCCGCAGGTTCAACAATTAGAGCGATAGATGGAATAGAGAAGGATCAATTTAAAAATGCATTCTGTTTGGCAAGACCACCAGGTCACCATGCTGAAAAAAATAAAGCAATGGGATTTTGTTGTATATCAAACGCTGGAGTAGCAACAAACTATTTAGTAACAAAATATAAATACAAAAGAATTGCCTGCGTAGATTTTGATGTGCACTGGGGTAATGGAAATTATGATGTTATGCGTGATAATAAAAATTCATTATATATTTCTACGCATCAATATCCTTTTTATCCTGGAGGTGGAACAGATAAAGATAAAGGAGACTTTAACAACTCATTGAATATCCCTTTGCCCGCTGGTACAAACTCAGAAGAATACTTTAATGCATTTGATAGAGTGTTAGAAAGATTAGTACAATATAAACCTGATTTTCTTATATTTTCAGCTGGTTTTGATGCACATAAAGATGATCCATTAGCTCAATTTCAACTAAGCTCAAAAGATTTTTATGAGATTACTAAAAGAACATTAACTGCTACCAATAAGTTTACTGCAGGTAAAGTTGTTTCTATACTTGAGGGTGGATATGATTTAAATGCCTTAGCAGAAAGTGCTAATGAACATGTTAACGCATTGGTAGAATTCAATTGATAAATATCTAGTTCATTATAAATCACCTTCATGAAATTATACAAAATAAGAAAATCAAAAATTGATAACAAAGGTCGTGGACTCTATGCTGCTAAAGATATCACAGAAGGCACAAAAATTATTAATTACTTAGGAAAAATAATTACAAATAAACAGGTTGAAGAGTCAGAAAAATTTGACAATAAAAAACCTATTTACCTATTTACTTTAAATAAAAAATATACTTTGGATGGTGATTTCTCGTTTAATATTGCTGGATTAGTTAATCATAGCTGCAATGCTAATGCGCGTTATGATGGTAAAGGTTTAAAAATTTGGATAACAGCTGATAGAGATATAAAAAAAAATGAGGAGATAACTTGTGACTATGGTTTTAGTTTCGATAAAAATGATTACAAACAATTCCCTTGCAAATGTAAATCAAAGAATTGTTGTGGTTTTATAATTCGTGAAGAAAGTAGATGGCGAATAAACAAAAAATTTGCCATGAGTAATAAAAAAAAATTAATAAATAACTTTTGTTAAATAGAGTCCTTGCGATGGTGCAGGTGGTGCACATAATACTCTTTTTTTAGAATTCATAACGTTTACAAATTTTTTTAATGTCCATTTTTTTTCACCCACATATTTCAAACATCCAACCATAGATCTAACCTGTTGCTGTAAAAATGATTTTGATCTAAACTCGATTTCTATCTTATCTTTTGAACATTTAATTTTGACTAATTTCATTGTTTTTATTGGACTTTTTGCCCTACAACTGGATTTCCTAAAAGTGCTAAAATCTTTAGTGCCAATTAATTTTTTTGCAGTCTTTTTCATTAACTCTAAATCAAGATTTTTAATTACATGCCAACCTTTATTTTTCTCTAACACTGGACTACCAATCCGATTTATTATTATGTAATTATAAACTCTCATTTTAGCTGAAAATCTTGCATGAAAATCATTTTTTCTTTTTTTAATCTTAAGTATTGCCACTCCATCTTTGTTCAAGAAATGATTAATAGATTTTAAAAACCTATCAAATTCAATGATCTTATTTCTACAATCAAAATGCGCTGATTGTTCTTTTGCATGGACGCCAACATCTAATCTTCCAGCTCCATATACTGTAATTTTTTCTTTTAAAAATTTTGAAATTTTGTCCTGTAGTATACCTTGAACTGTTTTTCCTTTTTTTTGAATTTGCCATCCTCTAAAATTAGTCCCCACGTATTCAATTAAGATCTGATATCTAAACATATAACAAATTTGAACCTTTCTTGATTTTAGAACCCAACATAAATTTACTAATTTTTTGTGGTTTTTTTCCTTGTCTTTGAATTTCAAGAATTTTAATAGATTGATTATTCTTACATGCAACCTCTAACTGATTTGAAATAACTTCTCCGATTTTACCTGCACCATTACCAATTACAGCTTTTAAAATTTTGTATCTTTCATCATTAAAACTAAAAAAAGCACCTGGAGACAGGTACAAACCATTAATTTTTCCAATTATTTTAGAGGCAGGATCATTCCAATTAATTTGTGACTCCTCTTTGCGAATTTTTTTTGCATAAGTTGCTTTAGAATGATCTTGCTCAGTAAACTTTGCTTTATCTGTAAGAATATCATTTACATTATTCAAAATTTTTTCTGCAGCCAAAGCAGATAATGTTTCTGAGATTTCTTTTGCATTTTGGTTTTGATCTATCTTAATTTTATATATATTGCTTACTGGTCCACTATCTAATTCTTCATTTATTTTCATAATACTTATTCCTGTCTCAATGTCTAAATTCATAATTGATCTTTGAATTGGTGCTGCTCCTCGCCAGTAGGGAAGTATTGAAGCATGTATATTAACAAAACCTTTTTTAGTTAAATTTAAAAAATTTTTTGGAATAATTTGGCCGTAAGCGCAGACTATCGCAAGATCAGCTTCTAACTTTTTTAGAAATTTATACTCCTCATCATTTCCTTTAAGGGTCTTTGGAGTTCTATATTCTATATTTAAATTTTCTGAAATATCCTGTACTGGACTTTTGTTTATTTTTTGTCCTCTGTGAGATTTTTGTGGTGGTTGAGTATAAACTGCCACAATATTGTAACTATTTTGATATAAAGATTTTAAGATAGGGACACAAAATAATGGAGTACCCATAAAGATAATCTTGTTTGCCATCTTTAAACTACTATTCTGTCTGGATTTTTTTTAATTTTTGAAATTTTCTTAATAATAAAATCTTTTTTTAATTTTGATAAATGATCAATTATCAATTTTCCATCTAAATGATTAATTTCGTGTTGGACACATGTTGATAGAAGTCCATCACATTTAAGATTTTTTTTTAAGCCTTTTTCATCAATATACTCAACTTCACATATTTTTGGTCTTTCAATTTCAATAAATGTTTCTGGTATAGAGAGACATCCTTCTTCATAAACTGACATATCAGTGCTTAAATTTTTGATTACTGGATTAATTAATGTCATCGGTTGTTTTTTTTCATCTTTACTTGAAACATCAACAACTAAAACTCTTTTAAGTATACCTAATTGAACGGCGGCAAGACCGATTCCGTTTGAATTATACATTGTGTCAAATAAATCATTGATTAACTTCTTTTCGTTAATGCCAAATTTCTCTATCGGTTCAGAAACTTTTTTTAATATTTCATCTGGCACAGTAATAATTTCTTTAATAGACATCAGTTAAATAATTAAACTAATTTTTACACTTTTAAAGGAAGAACTTTGAACAAAATTTTATTTCTTATAGAGTCTATATTTAATTGATTTAAAGCACTAATTATAAAATAAATTGTATCTTCATCTATTCTTTCAAGTCTATCCTGACCAATAACTTCAACAATTCTTAATAATGCTGAACCAGACTCATTATTATTAATCATTATTTGTATGTCAGTAGGCATTTCATCTTCACTTATAACGTATAAATCATCATATTTTTCAGAAATCTTTATACCATCCGCTTTAAGTGACTCTAAAAATATTATGTCTTTTTTAGAAAAAAAATATTTTTTATTTTTTTTTATTCTTTTTAGAAAATTATTAACATCCTTCTCAATCTTTGACTTTGCATAATCTCCATTAAAATAATTAATTAATTTTGATTGATACATAACATCATTATTATATTTTATTTCCATTGGTGAATCTTTGTCCAACTTAATATTCGTATAATAAAAACTAGTTAAATTATCGGGTATTTTTGTAGGATCCATCTCTTTTAAAAATTTTTTTAATTCATTATCAAAAGCATTATTTAAATTATCTTTTTCAAATGAACTCTTTAAAATTTTTAGCAATTTTAATTTTTCAATCATTTCTGACTCAAGTAAAATTTTCTGATAGAGTAAAGCTCTTGCCTCGATATTAGATAGAGATTTATGAGATTCTTTTGCATTTAGAAGTTGATTAATATTAAATTGAAATCTCATATAGATTTTAAATAACTCATTTTCAGAATAATTCTTATCGTGAACGGCTTTTTCAATATTTGAGACCTTATCTAATTCTGTAATATCAATTTCTTTTAAAGATGATAACAAATTTGCTGATGATAGATATTTCCAAATAATTTTGGATGTTTTTTCGTCTGGTTGAAATTTAAAATTAGGATTTGTCTTATGAGCTAGATGAAAATCAAATATTGATTTTTCTGATATTGAGATATCAATTTTTGAGGTGTAACCAAGTAAATAATCAATTTTTTTTTCAAAATATTCGTCTTTGAAACCTAGTTCCTTTTTTAAGTCTAGGATTAATAAAGCTTCTTCAGTCTTGCCCGCATTTATTAGGCAGTATATATTAAATTTTGAAAGATACTCATCTGTAATGGGCTCTAAGTTTTTTGAAAATATTTCACAAGCCTTTTTCAATCTAAATTCAGATAGATAATGATCTATATAGTGTCTAGATAGTTTTGGGTTATCATTAAGAATTTTATTTTTATTTAAATACTCTTTAATTAAATCGAAATTTGAATTCTTTATCAACCATTCTGATTTTAATCTTAAAAATTCTTTCTCGGTAATATTTTTTTTAGGATAATGGGCATTAATCAAAATTGATATATTCATCAACTCTGAAGCATCTTCGGAAAGATCAATTTTTGCAATCCTACCAAACAGATTCTTTAATTGATCACCATCTGAATTACTCCACATATTAATGCTTAAATCATAATCTTGTGGATCATATAATCCAGTAATCTTTATCTTCTTTGAATTTATAGATGAATCTTGAATAATTCCTAAAGTGTCATCATTTGACTTATTATTGTAAATAGTTATCTCATTTGATGAATCATTTATTGCTTCGATTGATAAATTTGTTTCAGAATTTTGATCATTATTTTTTTCATTTATTTTCCAAATGTCCACTGGTTTATCAGAGGAGTAAACTTTAAAAGAGGTAAATAAAATGAAAATAATGAATAAAAGTTTTTTACTTAACAATTTTAAATTTTTCATTAGGGATTATCTTTTTTATGTCTTTTTGTGGCGCTGGAAATTCAATTTTATTTAAAAAGAAAACAATCCCAAGAATAAATAGTAAAATTAAAGTTAATTTTATTACTATCCCAATTAAAGTTTGTCTCGAGCTTGTTTTTTTATATATTTGCATATAACTTTAAGTAATTTCAAATTAAGACATATTTGTGTTTTTTCAATAAAAGAAACTTATGGAAACGAGAGAAAATATTGTTTTTTTAGGTATGATGGGATCCGGTAAAACAAGTATTGGGCTATTAATTTCAAAAAAACTAAATTTACAGTTTTACGATATAGATCATATTATTGAAAAAGAATTGGAGATGAGTATATCAGAGATCTTTGAAGAAAAAGGGGAGAAATTTTTTAGAGATTACGAAGAAAAAACTACGCTTAAGATTTTAAAAAAGAAAAAGGCAGTTATATCTTTGGGAGGAGGTGCATTTATTAATAAAAAAATTAGAGAGGAAATTTTAAAAAATCATTTTTCTTTTTGGTTAAATTGGAATTCGAAAACACTTATTCATAGAATGCAAAAAAATATGAAAAGACCAATAGCTCTTAAATCCTCACCAAGTGAGTTAATAATTTTAATAAAAAAAAGGTCATTAGTTTATTCAAAATCTAAATATAAAATTAATTGTGAACAATTGTCTAAAAATGAGATAGTAAATAAAGTTGCGAATATATATGAAAATAAAAAGACTAATTGTTAGCACAAATCAAGAAAAATACCCAATATTTATTGGCTCAGGACTAATCTCAAATTTAAAAGATATTATAAAAGATCAATCAATTAATTTTATTAAATGTTTAATCGTTGTTGACAGAAACATTCCAGAAAAAAAAATTAATATAATTAAAAAAAAATTAAATCATAAAAAAGTATATATCCATTATATTAAAGCTAATGAAAAAAATAAAAATCAAAAAACTGTAAATAAAATTCTAGATATCTTATTAGAAAAAAATTTTTCGAGAGAAGATATTTTGATAAGTGTTGGTGGTGGTATAACTGGTGATATTGCCGGATACGCTGCAAGCATATTCAAAAGAGGATTAAAATTCATAAATATGCCCACTACTCTTTTGGCTCAAGTGGATTCTTCAATTGGTGGTAAAACTGGTGTAAATACAAAACACGGTAAAAATCTTATTGGAAGTTTTTACCAACCTAAATTAGTGATTAGCGATACTGATTTTTTAAATACTCTTCCTAAAAGAGAGATCACATGCGGTTATGGAGAAATTTTAAAACACTCTTTAATTTCAAATAAGAATTTTTTTCAATTCTTAAACAAAAATTTTAAAAAAATTTTCAAATTTAGATCGCCATATATTGAAAAAACTATTTATGAAAGTTGTAAAATTAAAAAAAAAGTAGTTGAGAAAGATGAAAAAGAGAAGAGCATTAGAAAAATTTTAAATTTTGGTCACACTTTTGCACATGCGTATGAAGCAAGCTTAAATTTTTCCAAAAAATTAAATCATGGTGAAGCTGTTATCTTGGGAATGACTACAGCTCTTAATTTTAGTAAATTAAATAACTTTCTACCCTTAAGAGAATTCAATATTATTGAGAACCATATAAAAAACTTCGGTCTACCAAATGATATTAAAAAATATTTTTTCTTAAAAGACTTAAAAAAAATAATTTCATTTATGATCAATGATAAAAAAAACAATACAAATAAAATAAATTTAATTTTGTTAAAAAAAATAGGTATTCCTTTAATTAACAAAAAATTTAGTAAGGAAAAACTAACAATATTTTTAAATAAAGAATTAAGTGATTAGAATTTGAATTGAATGAATATTATTTTTAAGTTCTTTATTTAAAATTTTGTAAATTTTTTTGTTACTCTGAATTCGACTCATTTCTGACAGTTCTTTTGAACTTATACAAATCTTTAAGTGAAATTTTTTTTTATCATTACCTTTGTGTCCTACGTGTAGGAATGATTTGTCTTCTATATTAATATCTTGTACAGCAATTTCCTTTTTAATTTTTTTTTTTACGATTGCAATTAAGTCATTTATATTCATTATATATTTATTATATCATGAAAAATATTTGTGATTGGAATAATTGTAAAGAATTGGGTGAGTATAAGGCACCAATTGAAAGAGATAATAGCAAAAAGTATAGAATGTTATGTTTAAAACATGTTAAAGAGTTTAATAAAAATTGGAATTATTTTTCTGGCATGAATGATAATCAGATAATAAATTTTTTGAAATCAGATATGACTTGGCATAAACCTACTCAAAGCTTTAGCTCTTCAGATAATTTTTTCAAAGTACTATGGAATAACACACTTAAAGATGAATTTGATAATAAGAAAATTAAAAGTGATTTTAATTATATGCGTCAATTTAAATTTGATCACAAAGATATAAAGGCTTTTGAAATACTTGGATTGTCAACTGGAATGAAATGGATGAAAATACAAAAAAAATTCAAAACACTTGTCAAAAAATTTCACCCTGATATGAATTCAGGAGATAAAAAATATGAAGAAAAACTTAAACTAATAACTTTGGCTTACACTCAATTAAAAAACACCTATAGAGAAAAAATTGACACCTAATATTAATACTCAGCCAGATATAAAAGTTTCAATTAAACAAACTTTTGGTATAGAATCCGAAATGGAGGTCGAGGCCTTTTCAAAAAAAAATGAGTACGTACCAGAAATAGATAAAAACTACAAGTTTGACAGAGATACAACATTGGCCATAATTTCTGGATTTGCTTTCAATAAAAGAGTCTTGGTCCAAGGTTACCATGGCACTGGCAAGTCTACACATATTGAACAAATAGCTGCAAGGTTGAATTGGCCTTGTATAAGAGTAAATCTTGATAGTCATATAAGTAGAATTGATTTAATTGGTAAAGATGCAATTATTTTAAAAGACGGTAAACAAGTTACTGAATTTAAAGAAGGAATTCTTCCTTGGTCCATACAAAATCCTATTGCTTTAGTTTTTGATGAGTATGATGCTGGGAGACCGGATGTAATGTTTGTTATTCAGAGAGTTCTTGAGTCAGAGGGGAGCTTTACACTTCTTGATAAAAATAAAGTTTTGAGACAAAATAAGTATTTTAGGTTATTTGCTACTTCCAATACTATTGGGCTAGGAGATACTAGTGGTCTTTATCATGGTACCCAACAAATAAATCAAGGGCAAATGGATAGGTGGAATATAATAACAACTCTCAACTATTTAAGCCTTGAAAAAGAGATGGAAATAATTCTTGCGAAAAATAAAAGTTTTAATAATTCAAAAGGTAAAGAGATAATTGCAAACATGATAAAAGTCGCATCTCTTACCAGAAAGGGATTTATTGCTGGCGACATATCCACTGTCATGAGTCCTAGAACTGTGCTTCACTGGGCAGAAAACTCAGAAATATTTAAAGACACTGGGTATGCATTTAGGGTAACTTTTTTAAATAAATGTGATGAAGTAGAAAAAAATATTATTGCAGAATATTATCAGAGATGCTTTGGCGATGAGTTGCCAGAATCTCTTGTAAATATTCAGATTTAATGACCAAGAATCGTAACGATATAGAAATTAAAGAAAAATTTAGACAGGCTTTATCATCTACTATAAAAGTTATTTCCGAAGATTTTGATCTCAAGATTGATCCAAAAAACAGAAATTCTCAAAAATCTAATCTTTTCGAAATAGATAGTATCAATAATATGAAGGATTTTATTAAGGCTAGAGCCACAGCTGATTCAAAAGCGTTAAAAAAAAAATTTTCAAACGAAAATATATTCAAAAAAAATTTACCATTAAATTTATCATGTAGATCGCTTTACTCAATTGCAGAAAAAGTTAGATATGAGTTTTTAGGTGGAAAAATTTTGAGAGGTGTCAAAAAAAATTTTGTAAATAACTATAATCTTATAATTTCTAATAAAAAAAAAGACCAATATAAAACTAAAGAGGATGTAAATATTTCTGATGCATTTGAATTATATATGATTAATAGGTTCCACGGTATAAAACTTGATGACTTATCATCAAAAATATTAAAATTTTGGGAAGATGATTTTAATAAAAGTATAGATAAACATTTAAATTTCTTAAAAGATAATTTAGAGGATCAATATAATTATTCGCGTAAGTTTTCTGAAATTTTACAAGAAATGGAAATTTTTCAGACAAATGATGAAGAGGAAATAAAAAATGAAAACCAAGATGATAAAAATGATGAACCTTCAAAACAAGATCAAGATAGTGCAAATGATACTAAAAAAGATCAAAATCAAGATAGTAAAACTGATGCCAGTTTAGATACAGATTATGATATTGATGAATATAGATTAGATGAAGAATTGGTAGATACTGACTCAGATCAAACTAAAAACGAGCAATTAATACAAAAAAAAGGTATTAAGGATTTGGATCTTGATTACAAAATATTTACAAGCCAGTTTGATGAAATAATTAGAGCAGAAAAACTTGAAAATTCTGAAGATGCAAATAAACTTAGAAAAACACTTGATCAACAACTAATTGGTTTTCATGACGTTGTGACTAAATTAGCTAACAAGTTACAGAGACAGTTATTAGCGAAACAAAATCGTTCATGGAATTTTGATTTAGAAGAGGGCTTATTAGACAGTTCAAAGTTACCGAGGGTAATAATGGATCCATTCAATTCCTTATCTTTTAAAAAAGAGAAAGACTACGATTTTAAAGATACTGTTGTTACATTATTAATTGACAATTCTGGTTCAATGCGAGGTCGACCAATTACAATAGCTGCAATTTGTGCTGACATTCTGTCTAGAACCTTAGAACGTTGCTCAGTTAAAGTTGAGATTCTAGGATTTACTACAAAAAATTGGAAAGGTGGTCAAAGTAGGGAATTTTGGAATAAGGGTGGAAAACAAAAAACCCCTGGTAGACTAAACGATTTAAGACATATTATTTATAAAAGTGCGGATGCTCAATGGAGGCAAACAAAAAATAATTTAGGATTAATGTTAAAAGAGGGTTTGCTTAAAGAAAATATTGACGGCGAAGCAATATCTTGGGCATTTAGTAGGCTGCAAAAAAGAAAAGAAGAAAGAAAAATTCTAATGGTTATATCTGATGGAGCACCAGTTGATGACTCAACTCTATCTGTAAACTCTGGGGATTTTCTTGAAAAGCATTTAAAAAAAATTGTAAAATTTATCGAGGATAAGACCGATGTTGATATTTTAGCTATTGGTATTGGCCACGACGTATCAAGATATTACAATCGTGCAATTAAAATCACTGATGTTAATGAATTAGGAGACGTAATGATTTCTCAATTAAGTTACTTGTTCGACAAGAAAAACAAGTACAACTAAATATTAAACAAATCTTTATTTTTCCATTTAATTTCGATTTCAGCCCCACTTCTTGTTTTAGAGTTAGAACAGTTTACCACAGCAAAATTTTTTTCTAAAAGAGTTTTACCTATAAATATACCTAAACCAAGACCAGTTTTGTCTGTAGTAGATGATGAAAATGTTTTTAGATAAGGCTCTCCTATTTTTGAAATAATATCGTTTGGATATCCCTCGCCGTCATCCGTGATTGTCACAATTGTAAACTCGTTATTTGAACTCAAATTAATATATACTTTTTTTTTACAAAATTTATTTGCATTACCAATAAAATTTCTAAGACCATAAACGATCTCAATTGATTTAGTTATTTTTTTTGGATATGAGTCTTGTTCATAATTAAAGTTAAAATCATTTTTACTAGTTTCTTTAAAAGATGTAATAATCTCTTTTAAATAGTCTCTTATGGTTAAATCTTCATCAATAAAATTATCCTCTATATCAGGATTGAGTGATAATCTTTTTAAAATTTGATTACACCTTTCTACCTGACTCGATAATAGTTCAATATCTTGAATAACATCTTTTTGATTTTTTAATTGCTTAATTAATTCCTGAGAAATTATCTTTATAGTTGATAGAGGTGTTCCAAGAGAGTGTGCTGCAGCCGCAGCTTGGCCACCTAGAGATAACATTTCGTGCTCTTTAGCCATAATTTCTTCCATTTTGTTTAATGCTTCTTTTCTTAATCTTGACTCATTTCCAAAAATTAATGCGAAGTAATTTAAAAAAATTAAGGCTATTATTAAAGATGCTGGTACTGAGTAATATATATAACTACTTACGTGAAAATGTTCCCCCAGTGGCTCCGGTAAATCCTTTGAATAAAAAGTTAGAAAAATGATAATTAAACAAGTTATCATAGCTAATAATAAATTAGTTTTTATTCCAAGATTTGTTGAGGCGAACACACTTGGAATTATCAAAAATATAATAAATGGGTTTTTTGCTCCACCAGTCAAGTATATTAAGGCTCCTAATTGAACTATATCAATTAATAAAAATAATAAAGCTGATCTATCTGAAAGTTGGGTTTTTTTATAAAAAAAGATAAGATAAAGATTACTGAATATTCCAAGAAATATAATTAAATTTGTATAAAAAAAATCAAAGTCAAAACTAAAGTAGAAATAAACTAAGTAAATCGAACATAATTGACCGATTATACCTATCCATCTTAAATTTATATATGTAGATTTTTTTAAAGTATGATATTTTGAAGTTTCGAAAAACTTCATTTTAAACATCTAAATTTTGCACATTTATCGCATTTGAAACGATAAAATCTTTTCTCAATGCAACATCGCTCCCCATTAAAGTATGAATTAAATCTTGATCCTTTTTTAAATTTTTCGAGTATTGAACCTGCAATAAATTTCTTGTTTCAGGATTCAGAGTGGTGCTCCAAAGTTCGTCTGGATTCATTTCACCTAAACCTTTAAACCTTTGTATATTCATTTTTGACTTTTCTAATTCTAATTTTTTAAGATAATCTTTTGAATTTTTTTTGAAACTCTTATTACTTTTAATAATATAGTCCTCTAATTCTTTTTCATCTTTAATATATATACTTTTCACACCTTTATTTATTTTAAATAAAGGCGGTTGAGCTAAATAAATATGTCCGTTTTCAATTAATTTGTTGAATGGACTATTATTAAAAAATGTCAACAGTAAAGCTCTTATATGTGATCCATCCACATCTGCATCTGTCATAATTATAATCTTACCATACCTTAAATCTTTTAAATCTATTTCTTGAGCTTTAGGATCAAGACCTAATGCATTAATTAAAGTCACAATTTCATTTGATGAAATCATTTTAGATAAAGCTTTAGTCCTTTTGTCAGATCCATTTCCATTTTTTCCAAGTTTAAAATCCTCAACATACGTATTTAAAATTTTGCCCCTTAGAGGTAAAACTGCTTGATTAGATCTATCTCTCCCTTGTTTAGCAGATCCACCAGCAGAATCTCCCTCAACAATAAATAATTCAGTTCCCTCTTGTTTTCCTATTTGACAATCAGCTAATTTTCCAGGGAGCCCACTTAACTCGAGTGCACCCTTTCTTCTTACATTTTCTCTTGCTTTTCTTGCAACATCTCTAGCTAATGCTGCTTGAATAATTTTTGCTAATATGATCTTTGAAACAGATGGGTTTTGATCAAACCAAATAGATAATTTTTCATTTATGATTGTTTCAACGATCATTCTCACTTCAGAAGAAACTAGTTTATCTTTAGTCTGAGAAGAAAATTTTGGATCTGGAATTTTAATAGATAATACACACGTCAATCCTTCTTTAATATCATCGCCTGATATAGTTAATTTATTCTTTTTAAGAAGATTGTGTTCATTAGCATATTTATTTATTATTCTTGTCAAAGCACTTCTAAAACCTAGCAAGTGAGTACCACCATCTTTTTGAAAAATATTATTTGTATAAGGAAAAACTTCCTCAGTATAAGATGAATTCCATTTTAGCGAACATTCAATTTCAATATTGCTTTTATTTCCATTAATATAGATCGGTTTTTTGAACAAATCATTTCCATTTTTATTTTTTAATTTTTCTCTTTTCAGATCTAGAAACTCTACAAACTCTAAGATTCCACCATCGAATTTAAATTCGATCAATTTTTCTCTTTTTTGAGTAGCGTCAATAAAAATAATCTTAATACCTTTGTTTAGAAAAGCTAATTCTCTCATTCTCTTAGTAAGAGTTTTTTCACTAAATTTAATCGAAGAGAAAATTTCCTTAGATGGTTTGAATGTTATTTGAGTTCCACTTTCTTTAGACTTGCCAATGACTTTTAGTGGTGCTTTTGCCTCTCCATTTTCAAATTCTATATAATATTTTTTGCCATCCCTAGAAATTTCAAGCTTTAGATTTTCAGATAAAGCATTTACAACTGAAACTCCAACTCCATGTAAACCTCCAGAAACTTTGTAAGAGTCGTGGTCAAATTTACCTCCAGCATGTAACTGTGTCATAATTACTTCTGCTGCAGATTTTTTTTCTCCTTTATGTATATCTACTGGAATTCCTCGACCATCATCACTAACAGTTACTGTGCCATCATTGTTAATTTTGACTTTTATATTTTTACAGAAACCTGCTAATGCTTCATCAATTGAATTATCAACCACCTCATAGACCATATGGTGCAGGCCAGTACCATCATCGGTATCACCAATATACATTCCAGGTCTTTTCCTAACTGCTTCTAAACCTTTTAGAACTTTTATTGAGTCAGCTTGATAGTTATTTTTATTTACCATTTTTATATATTTGGAAAAACTTATTATAACATTTTTTTAAAATATTTGTTCACTTATAATAAGATTATTGGATCAAAATTATGAAATTAAGGTTGAAAATATTGGCCTTTTTAATGGTGGAGAGAATGGGATTCGAACCCATGATAGAGTTTCCCCTATACACGCTTTCCAAGCGTGCGCCTTCAACCACTCGGCCACCTCTCCAATATTTAAAACATAATTAATATTACTATTTGTAAAATAATAATCTTAAATTTTTAAAGTACAATATTGATTATAATTTTATTAAATCTTTGGTCTATAATAAGAACTTTTACCAATTATAGATGCTAATAAACCTTTGAGTCTCATTTTAGAAATTTTAAATTTAGTATTATTCCTTAATGTAAAATAAAATATCAATTTTATTAGAAGTTTAACTAAAATAGGAAAAAAAATAATCATACTAAATATAAATCCCTTGTATTTTTTACTAAAATAGAATTTAGACCACATCCAGTGCCAATTCCTTGACATCTCAACCTCAAAACTATTATTGCTATGTGACTGGTTACCCAAATGGGAAACCTCGACATTCATTTCTATTATTTTTTCACCCATATTTCTTACTCTTTTGCAAAGATCTATTTCCTCTAAATACAAAAAAAAATTTTCATCGAAAAATGAGCCTGAAAATTTTTTTTTATTTAATAACATAGCCATACCACGTACCTCGTTCACAAAAATATAATTTCTGTTGTCTTTATCATTTTTGTAAACTTTAAATTTTTCAATAATTTGAGGTGCGGCTATGGCAAAATCAACATTTTGGATAATTTTGATAATTTTATCAATTTCTGATTTATATATTTTTGTATCTGGGTTTATAAGAAATAGATATTCAGTACTTGAATTTAATATCCCAAAATTATTTGCTTTTCCAAAACCAATGTTATCATTCATTATAAAAACTTTCAAATTTGAAACTTTACTTTCTAAGTCTTCGTAAAATTTTTTGTTGCCCGAATTTTCTATAATAATTTTTTTATATTCTCCAGGGATATCTTTTAAGCAATCAGAAATTATATGCTCACTTTTAAACGTGACAATTATAAAAGTTAAATCTTGATAACTAATCATTACTTAAACGTTAATATCATGTAATTTATTTTTCTTTGGAAATTTTTAAAACTCCTATAAATGCTTCTTGAGGTATCTCTACCCTACCGAATTGTTTGGACCTTGCTTTTCCTTTTTTTTGTTTTTCTAAAAGTTTTCTTTTTCTATCAGTAGCTCCACCACCATGTATTTTAGTTAATACATCTTTTTTAAAACCCTTAATCGTCTCTCTTGCTATAATTTTTCCTCCAATCGCCGCCTGAATTGGTATCATAAAATTATGTCTTGGAATTAAATCTTTTAATTTCTCACAAACCTCTCTACCGGTTTTTTGTGCGAAATCTTTATGTATCATCATTGCTAACGCATCAACAGCTTCACCATTAACTAAAATACCAAGTTTGACTAAATCACCTTCTCTATGCTCAAGTATTTCATAATCAAAACTTGCATATCCACTTGTCATTGATTTAATTCGATCATTAAAATCAAATACTACTTCGTTTAATGGTAGCTCATAAGAAATTACCGCCCTGTTTCCTGAGTAGCTAAGATTTTTTTGAATTCCCCTTTTATCCTGACACAATTTTATTATACTACCTAAATAATTATCTGGAGTGATTATAGTTGCTTTAATCCATGGTTCTTCTATCGATTGGATAAATGTTGGATCAGGTAAGCTTGAAGGATTTTGTAAATCTTTAACCTCTCCGTTGTTAAGTTTTACTTTATAAACAACACCTGGTGTCGTGGTTAATAAATTGACATCGAATTCTCTCTCTAATCTTTCTGTTATAATTTCGAGATGTAATAATCCTAGAAAACCACATCTAAAACCTAAGCCCAGAGCTGAGGAAGACTCAGCTTCATAAGAAAAACTTGCATCATTAAGTTGTAACTTTGCCAATCCATCTTTCAGTTTTTGATATTCGGAACTATCTACTGGAAATAAACCACAGAAAACTACTGGTTTGCTTGGCTTAAAGCCTGGCAAAGCAGTAACTTTTGGTTTTGATGCATCACAAATAGTATCCCCAACTTTAGTATCTGATAAAACTTTTATACCAGTCGTTATAAATCCTATTTCACCTGAATTAAGTTCACTTATATCTTTTGGTTTGGGTGTAAATAAACCCACTTTTTCAACAACATAATCTTGATTTGTTGAAAGCATTTTAATTTTCATATTTTTCGTAATTTTCCCGTTAATTACTCGTACTAAAATTACAACTCCTAGATATGTGTCATACCAGCTATCCACTAATAAACACTTTAGATCTTGATCTAAATTACCTTTTGGTCCAGGCAATTGATTAACTATTTGTTCTAAAATATTATCTATTCCTTCTCCAGTTTTTCCTGAACATGGAATAGCATTTTCTGTATCAATGCCTACCACATCTTCAATCTGTTTTTTTGTTCTATCTAAGTCTGATGCAGGTAAGTCAATTTTATTCAAAACAGGTATAATTTCATGATTAATATCTAATGCTTGGTAAACATTTGCTAAAGTTTGTGCCTCAACACCTTGCGTGCTGTCAACTATAAGAATAGAACCTTCACAAGCATAAAGAGACCTACTAACTTCATAACTAAAATCTACGTGACCAGGTGTATCAATTATATTCAAAATATATTCTTTACCATTTTTAGATTTATAATTAAGTTTCACTGTTTGAGCTTTGATAGTTATTCCTCTTTCTCGTTCTATATCCATTGAGTCTAGCACTTGGGCTTTCATCTCTCTTTCGGTCAATCCTCCACATCTATGAATTATTCTATCTGCTATTGTAGATTTACCGTGGTCAATATGAGCAATTATTGCAAAATTTCTTATATGATCAATTGTACTCATTTTTTAGGAACGGATCTTCGCACCAGTTTTATTTTCTACTGTTTCAATTATTAATTTATTAATTTTTTCTAGATCATTATCATTCAATGTTTTCTCTAGGGATTGGACTGTAACACTTAATGCAATTGATTTCTTATTGTCAGGAATATTATCGCCCTCGTAAACATCAAAAACCTTAATATTACTGATCAAACTTTTATCTATACTTGAGATAGCATTAATTAAATCTTGCACATAAACATTTTTGTCTACAACAAATGCGAAATCTCTTTCGGACTTTTGATAATCTGAGACATTAAATTTCTTTTTTTGGTCATTTAACGTTTTTTTTGTTAATTCTAGATTATCTAAAAAAATCTCAAAACCTACAAGGGACTCGGTTTTCATGCCAGTTTCTTTTATTATATTTGGATGAATTTCACCGAAGTAAGCAGCTACAGAGTCCGTTCCTCTTTTTAAAAATAATCTACCAGATTTACCAGGATGATAATAATTTGGAGATTTATTATCTATAAAAAATTCTTCTGATTTATAACCTGCTTCAATTAAAGTTTGGACTACATCTTTTTTGACATCAAAAACATCAACATCTCTCTCTTTTTCAATCCAGGATAATCTTGATTTTTTTCCTGCTGACAAACCACATACTACTATATTTTGTTCACCAGGGTTTGAGCCAGTAAATGTGGGGCCTATTTCATAAATTGACAAATCTTTAAAACCTCTATCAAGATTTTTACTCATATACATTATTAAATTTGAAAATATTGAACTTCTCAGAACATCTAATTCAGAACTTATAGGATTTACAATTTTAATTTCTTTTTTGGACTCTCTGAAATAGTCATTATAATTTGAGTCTGTAAATGACCAAGTAATTGCTTCTAAATAGCCTTTTGATGCAACTGATCTTTGTAAAAAATGAAATAATTTTTGAGATCTGTTTAAAGTAGATTTCTTTCTTTCTTTGATCGGGTCTATAGTCTTGATCTTGTCATAACCAATTATTCTTAATAATTCTTCAACAATATCTACGTCTTGAGTAATATCAGGTCTCCATGAAGGAACAGTCAATTCAAAAAGATTTTTTTTCTTTTTAGATTTAAAACCAAGATTTTCTAAAATTTTAAAAATTTCTTTCGTAGAAATTTTAAAACCAGATATTTTTTCAAGTAAATTAAGATCAAATTTGACAATTTTATTTTTATAAGTTTGGATTTTTTGAATATCTATTTTACTAATTTTACCACCACAAATTTCTTTTATTAATATAGCAGCTTTATTTAAGCCATCCTCAATTGATAATGGATCAATACCTCTCTCAAATCTAAACTTTGCATCAGTATCAAGATTCAATTTTTTTGCAGTAGTCCTTATTGACTCAGGTTTAAAATAAGCTGACTCTAATAAAATATTTTTTGTATCTAATTCTGTTCCTGATCTTGTTCCACCAATAATACCGCCTAGTCCTAAAACACCTTTGTGATCACTAATCACACACATTCCATCATCCAACTTATAATTCTTATTATCTAAAGCAGTAAATTTTTCTCCTAATTTTGCATTACGAACCACAATACCTTTTTCAATTTTATCAGCATCATACGCATGTAATGGACGATTTATATCAAACATTACATAATTCGTAATATCAACTATTGCGGAAATTGGTTTTTGACCTATTGAAATTAATTTTTTCTTAAGCCATTGAGGACTTTCAGTATTCTTTACATTAGTAATTAGACAACTTCCAAATATACTGCATCCCTGATTTTTTTCTTTTTTTATCTTTACTTTTAAAATTTGTCTAATATTTGATTTAATTTTTTTCTCTTTTAAATCAATTAATTTTCCAAAGCCTGAGGCAGCTAGATCCCTTGCAATTCCTCTTATACCAAGACAATCTGGTCTATTGGGTGTTATAGATAAATCAATCAGATTAGATTTTGATCTTGAAAAATAACTCTTTCCAATAGTTTTTTCAAATCCTGATGATAATTCAATTATTCCATCACTTTCATCAGATAAATTTAATTCAGATTCTGAGCAAAGCATTCCATGAGAAGTAACACCTCTTATTTTAGCTACAACCAGTTTTGTGTTAGTTTTTGGGATTATTGCTCCTGGTGGAGCATATACTGTAACTAATCCTTCAACTGCATTTACTGCTCCACATACAACTTTTTTTAATTCTTTTTCTCCAACATTTACATCACAAACTTTGAGGCGGTCTGCGTTTGGATGTTTCATAATTTTAGTAATTTTAGCTACTTTAAAAAGTTCTTTGCCCAAAGAAAGATTTTGTAAACTTTCTACCTCTAATCCAACATTGGTAAGTTGTTCTAAGAGATTTTTTTCCTTCAAATTTGTCTTTAAATGATCTTTTAGCCAATCAAATGTGATTTTCATCTACTCAAGCCTCTATAATTTGTTGGCACATCTAAGGGATCAAATCCAAAATGATTTAACCACCTATAGTCACAATCAAAAAAAGCTCTTAAATCGTTTATCCCGTACTTCAGCATAGCCAACCTATCTATACCTATACCAAATGCATATCCTTGAAACTTTGTTGGATCTACTTTAACATTTTTTAAAACATTTGGATGTACCATTCCACATCCTAAAATCTCCAACCATTGATCGCCCTCACCAATAACTATTTTACCATCCTTCATCTCGTATCCTATATCGACTTCGGCAGATGGCTCGGTAAAAGGGAAATGACTTGGTCTAAATCTCATTTTAATTTTATCTAATTCAAAAAATTCTTTAATAAAATAATTTAGACATCCCTTTAAATGTCCCATATTTATATTTTTATCTATATGAAGACCTTCAACCTGGTGAAACATAGGTGAGTGAGTTTGATCGCTATCTGATCTATAAGTTCTACCAGGTGCTATAATTTTAAATGGTGGTTTATCTTTTAACATTGTTCTAATCTGAACTGGAGATGTATGCGTGCGTAATAATCTCTCTTTTTTTTCATCAAGATAAAATGTGTCATGCATGTCTCTCGCTGGATGATTGTCTGGAGTATTTAGTGCAGTAAAATTATTATATTCACTCTCAACATCTGGACCTTCTTCAACGCTGAAACCAATCTCGGAAAAAATTGAAGATATTTCATCTATTGTTTGTGACACGGGGTGAATTTTACCTCTTACAAATGGTCTTTCGGGCAAGGTGATATCAATTTTTTCTTTTTGTAATTTTTCCCTAATTTCTGAATTTTCAATTTCATTTATTTTTGAATTAATCAAATCTTGCAATTCATCTTTGATAATATTTAGTTCCGAAGCAAATTTTTTTCTTTCAGATTCTGCGATGACTCCTATTTTTTTGAATTGTGATGAAACTAATCCATTTTTACCAAATAAATCAGATTTTATTTGATTTATTTCTGACAAAGTTAATTTACTTTTCAATTTCGAAAGAAGTTCATCTTTTATTTTTTTAAGATCAGACATTTTTACAGATTATTTCTTCAGCGAAATAAAACAATAGTGAAGATTAATTTAGTGCAGATTGTGCTTTTTGGACAATAGTTTTAAAGGCTTCTGGACTGTCATAAGCTATCTCAGCAAGTATTTTTCTATCAATTTTAATTCCACACTTATTAAGACCATTAATAAACTTGGAGTAAGTTAATCCCTCAGCTCTCACACCTGCATTAATTCTTTGTATCCATAGTGATTTAAAATCTCTTTTTTTATTTCTCCTGTCTCTATAAGCATATTGCATTGACTTTTCCATGGCTTGTTTTGCAACTCTGATTGTATTTTTTCTTCTTCCCCACTGGCCTTTAACAGCTTTTAAAACTTTTTTATGTTTTGCTTTACTTACAACACCTCTTTTTACTCTTGCCATATTAACCCCTTAAACTGTAGGGCATGTACGACTTTACAATTTTGCCATCCTGTTTGGACATAGTAGTAGTGCCTCTTAGTTTTCTTATTTGTGAATTTGATCTTTTAATCATGCCATGTCTTTTACCAGCCTGAGCTGTAATAACCTTACCTCTGGCTGATATCTTGAATCTTTTCTTTGCTGAGCTTTTAGTTTTTAATTTTGGCATATTTGAACGAGGTTATACATACAATGATATTAGTTTACAACCCATATTAAGGGTTATAAAGGCTGAATTACCATAATCATTTGTTTCCCATCAAACTTTGGTTGTAATTCGATTTTACCAATGTCTTTCATATCTTCTTTAATTTTAGTCATTAGTTCATTTCCAAGATGAGAATGTTGAAGTTCACGACCTTTAAATCTAATTGTAAATTTTACCTTGTCACCTTTAGCAATAAATTTTTTTGCATTTTTTACTTTAAACTCATAGTCATGGGTCTCAGTAACAGGTCGCATCTTTATTTCTTTTAATGAAACTATTTTTTGTTTTTTCTTTGCAAGATTTGCTTTTTTTTGAGCATCATATTTAAACTTTCCCATGTCCATAATTTTACAGACTGGTGGTTTAGCATTAGGTGATATCTCGATAAGATCTAGGCCTTCTTTTTTGGCAATTATAATTGCTTCGTTGGTATTTAAGATTCCTAGGTTATTTCCATCATTGGCAATAACTTGAACCTCGGGCGATGAAATTCTATTATTAAATCTTGGGCCCCGATCTTTAGTTCTCTTTTGAAAATAATTTTGCTTAAATTCTGCCACTTAATTTTAATATACTTTGTTAAGTGCAGAAAAATTTTTTAAAAATAAATTTAACTTCATATTTTCTTGTTTATTAGAATCCAACTTTCTAATAGTTACGCTATTACTGTCAACTTCTTTTTTACCACAAATTAGTAAAATTGGTACTTTTGCTAGTGAATGTTCTCTAATTTTATAATTTAGATTATGTTTTTTTAAATCAACAAACGAGCTCATGCCTACTTCTTTTATTTCTTTAGATACTTTTTTTGCATAATTCTCAAAGTCTTCTGAAATAGGAATCACTACAGTTTGCAAAGGTGAGATCCAAAATGGAAATTTACCAGCATAATTTTCAATTAATATTCCGATAAATCTCTCAAGTGAACCAAACATGGCCCTATGTAACATAACGGGTACTTTTTTTATTCCATCCTTGTCTACGTAGGAGGCATCTAGTCTTCCAGGTAAATTTAAATCAACTTGAACAGTCCCACATTGCCAATCTCTACCAATTGCATCTCTTAAAACAAATTCTATTTTAGGACCATAGAAAGCACCTTCACCTTTGTTAATACTATATTCAAGTTTAGTAGCTTTTACGGCCTCTAATAAAGAAGCCTCGGCTTTGTCCCAAACGTGATCTTCACCAACTCTTACCTCAGGTCTATCTGCGTATTTTAAAATTACATTTTCAAATCCTAAATCTTTATAAATATCTAAAATTAAATTAGTTACATTTAAACATTCACTAGTTATTTGATCTTCTGAGCAGAAAATATGTGCATCATCTTGAGTAAAAGCTCTAACTCTCAAAAGACCATGTAGAGCGCCCGAAGGCTCGTATCTATGAACCTTCCCAAATTCTGTAATTCTTAACGGCAAATCCCTATAACTTTTGAGACCTTGATTGAAAACTTGAATGTGCCCAGGACAATTCATTGGTTTTATCGCAAAAATTTTTTCATCAGGTGTTTGGGATGTATACATGTTTTCACCATATTTTTCCCAGTGACCAGATTTTTCCCAAAGCAGTCTGTCTAACACTTCAGGAGTATTTACCTCTTTATATCCAGCTTTATCTTGTTTATTTCTAAGGTAAGTGATTAGTTTTTGAAATAGTGCCCAACCTTTTTCATGCCAAAAAACTGAGCCAGGACTTTCCTCTCTAAAATGAAATAAATCCATTTCTTTACCCAATTTTCTATGATCTCTTTTTTCAGCTTCTTCAATCCTTTTAAGATAATTATCTAAGTCTTCTTTAGATGCCCAACCAGTACCATAAATTCTTTGAAGCATTTCATTATTAGAGTCACCACGCCAATATGCGCCAGACACTTTTGTAAGTTTAAAAGCTTTACCAATTTTACCTGAAGACAATAAGTGTGGGCCTCTACATAAATCATGCCAAGTATCACCATGATAATAAATTGAGAGTTCCTCACTTTCAGGAATACTTTCAATTATTTCTGCCTTATATTTTTCTCCAATCTTTTTAAAATGCTTAATTGCTTTGCCTCTTTCCCACACTTCTCTTCTTGTTTTTACGTTTTCATCAATAATTTCTGACATTCTTTTTTCTATTTTTTTTAAGTCTTCATTTGTGAAAGGTTCTTTCCTAGCAAAATCGTAATAAAATCCATTCTCTATTACTGGTCCAATTGTCACTTGAGTTCCTGGATATAACTCTTGAACAGCCATCGCCATAATATGAGCAGTATCGTGTCTAATAACTTCTAATCCCTCGGGATCTTTTGCTGTAAAAATTTTTACTGAGGAGTCTTTTTTAATTGAAAAATATAAATCTTTAAGCTTACCATCTACACTCATTACCAAGGCCTGTTTATAAAGAGATTTACTTATTTTTTCTGCAATCTCTAGACCAGTAACTTCTTTTTGAAACTCAAGAGTATTTCCATCTGGTAGTTTTATTGTAAGCATTTAGTTTACTAATCTTTTATATTCTGAATAAGTAGAAAAACACATTTTTTCAACATTAAATCTTTTTATAATGTTTTTTCTACCTTCAATACCCATAGTTTTCAATAAACTTTCATCCATAGTTAAAGCTTGTATCATTTTTTTACTTAAAGATTTTGCATCTCCAGACTCAAATAATAATCCTGTTTTTTCATTTATTACTGTTTCATTTGATCCACCAATATTACTTGCGATTATCATTTTTTCCATTGATTGAGCTTCTACTGCTACCCTTCCAAATGCTTCCGGCTCTATCGATGCTGAAACAATTATATCTGAAACCTTATAAGCTAATGCCATATTTTTACATGAATCAATAAATCTTACTTGATTAGAAATATTAAATTTCTTACTAAGATGATGTAATTTTTTTTTATACTCATCTCTTCCTTGATCATTACCTAAGATCACTGCATAAAAAGCCTCGTAGCCAAGTTCAGTATTTACCAAATTAATTGCCTCAATAAATAATTCTTGTCCTTTCCAAGATGTCAATCTGCCAGGTAGTAAAATAATTTTCTTATTTTCTAAAATTTTCCATTCATTTAACAATTTTTTTTCATCTTTTTCTAATGTTGTGCTTGGGTCAAAATAATCAACATTTATGCCTCTAAATATTACCAATAATTTTTTTTTTACATCAATAAAATTTGTGTAATTATCCTTGATATGAGAAAAAATAAAGTTAGAACCAGCTATAATAAGATCCGACCTTACCATAACGGAATTATAAAATTTTTTTATTCTACCTGCAAAATTATATGTACCATGGAAAGTTGTTACGAATTTTCTTCTTGTTAATTTAGTTGCAATTAAACATGACCATGCCGGCGCTCTACTTCGAGCGTGAACTATGGATATATTGTAAAACAAAATAATAAAGACTAAAATCATTGAGTTTAATAAAATTAAAAATGGATTTTTGCTATGAACAGGTAGTTTAATTAATTTTACTTTTTTCTTATCTATAAATTTTGTTAACTCTCCACCACTCGTAACAATATAAGATTTACAATTATTTTCTGGAAGATAATGTGCAATGTCATAACAACCAGTTTCAGCCCCTCCATAGCCAAGTTTCGGGATAACTTGTAAAACTTTTAAATTAAATGACATTGAATTTAACTATATAATAATCGAAATAACTAATAAACTTTTATGACTAAGTTTAAATACTTAAAACTAACAAAAAATAAAAGAATAAGATATTTATTGAATTTTCGGAGAAAAAACACTTATCTTGTTTTTCTCCATGGTTTTAAATCAGACTTAGAGGGAAAAAAACCTAAAACTTTTTTAAAATTTGCAAAAAAAAATAATTTAGGTTTTTTAGGTTTAGAGTATTCAGGTCATGGAAAATCGTCAGGAAGATTTGTAGATGGAAATATTACTAAATGGACAGATGAAACATCGAAAGTAATTAAAAAAATTGTCAAAAAAAATAACATAATATTAGTTGGATCAAGTATGGGTTCTTGGATTTCATTGAATCAATTTAGATATTTTAAAAACCAAATCGTAGGTTTTTTAGGTATAGGTTCTGCCCCAGAATTTTTAGAACACTTAATGTGGAATAAATTCACAAAGAAAATGAAATCCGAAATTATCAAAAATGGCATATATAATCTTAAACATGGTAACTACACTTACCCAATTACTCATCAATTAATAAAGGATGGAAAACAGAACAAAGTTTTACATAAAAAAATTTTAACCAAAATAAAAGTAATTATGATACATGGACAAAAAGATGAGTCGGTGCCAGTAATATATTCAAAAAAAATTTTAAAAATTTTTCCAATAGCAGAAAAAAAGATGTTAATTGTTAAAAATGGTGACCACAGCTTATCATCACCAAAATGGTTAAAGTTAATAAAAAAAGAACTTAGATTTATTGTTAACTAACGTCTTTAATATTGGATTTCAAAGTTATTGGATTTTCAAGTTTATTGATCATCTCTTTCGGACAAACTTGAACAAAATTTTTCAATTCGTCCTCAAAATTTTTAATTATATTTTTTGATAACTGAGAATTTGTTTCAACTGAATGTTCTGCAACTAGGTTTTTCAAAAAATGTACCCAATATTCTGTTTCAACATCTTGCCAGATGACTGACTCAGGATTTACTTTTTTTTCAAATTCTTTTGATTTGTCATAAATAAATGCCATTCCACCTGTCATACCTGCAGCAAAATTGTCACCAACATTTCCTAGTATCACTACAGTTCCTCCAGTCATGTATTCGCAACCATTTGAGTCACAACCTTCTATTACAGAAATTGCCCCAGAGTTTCTTACAGCAAATCTATCACCAGCTTGACCTGCCGCAAAAAGCTTACCAGAAGTAGCTCCGTATAAAACAGTATTTCCTATGATTGTGTTTTCATTAGAAACTAAATTACTTTCATCAGAAAGTTTAATTACAATTGTAGCTCCAGATAAACCTTTACCAACATAATCATTTGCGTCTCCTTTAAGATTTAGTTTGAGCCCTCTAGACGAAAAAGCTCCAAACGATTGTCCAGCAGACCCTTTAAAATTTAATGTTAAAAAATTCTCATTTAACTTTTCATATCCATATTTTTTATATAAATGATGTGATATCCTAGTGCCAACAGCTCTATTTGTATTTTTTATGACTAACTCCTTATCAAACTTTTCAGAATTATTAAGAGATTTTTCAATCTCTGGCCAAATCTCCTGATCTAAAGTGTCGGGCACTTTATTAATTTCTGGAATTTCACAATATCTTTGGTTATTTCCTGGGTCTGCTTGCACAAATAATGGATTTAAATCTAAATCATCTAAATTTGGTGAAGCTTTATTAACTTGCATTAACAAATCTGTTCTTCCAATAATATCATTTAATGATTTAAAACCTAATTCAGCTAAAATTTCTCTCACCTCAGATGCAATAAAAGTAAACAAATTTACAATTTTGTCTGGTGTTCCAGTAAATTTTTGTCTCAATTTATCATCTTGAGTACATACACCTACAGGACATGTATTTGAATGACATTGTCTGACCATAATACATCCCATGGCAACTAAAGCTGTGGTTGCTACACCGTACTCTTCTGCACCCATCATTGCAGCAATAACGACATCTCTGCCAGTTTTAATACCACCATCTGTTCTTAGTGTTACTTTGTGTCTTAGATTATTCAGAGTTAGAACTTGATTAGCTTCGGTAAGTCCCATTTCCCAGGGTATGCCAACATATTTAACACTTGTTTGTGGAGTTGCTCCAGTTCCACCATTGTGCCCTGAAATCAATATAATGTCTGCTTTTGCTTTAGCCACTCCAGCTGCAATGGTCCCGATACCAGATGAAGCAACAAGTTTAACGCCAACTCTAGCTTTAGGGTTAATTTGTTTTAAATCATAAATTAGTTGAGCAAGATCCTCAATTGAATAAATATCATGATGAGGTGGCGGTGAAATTAAAGTTACTCCTGGAGTCGAGTGTCTTAATTTGGCAATCTCTTTTGTTACTTTAAATCCTGGTAATTGCCCTCCTTCTCCTGGTTTTGCTCCCTGAGCCATTTTAATTTCTATTTCATTACAATTGTTAAGGTAATTGACTGTCACACCAAATCTTGCTGAAGCTATTTGTTTAACTCTTGAATTTGCACTATCGCCACTCTCCATAACTTTAAATCTAACTGCATCCTCACCACCTTCTCCACTGCAGGATGCTCCTTTAATTCTGTTCATTCCTATAGCTAAAGTTTCATGAGCTTCTTTAGATAAAGCTCCATGAGACATACTTCCACTACCAAATCTTTTAAGAATTTTCTCAATTGGCTCAACCTCAGAAATTTCTATAGATGAACCTAATTTTTTTTTTCTAAAATCTATTAAATCTCTTAAATTTATTGGTGGTAAATTATAAATTCCCTCAGCATATTTTTTGTAAGCTTGGTATGAATTAGAACCTACAGCGCTTTGTAACAAATGAATAAGTCGACCTTGGTATTGGTGTGTTTCACCGTTTTTTCTATATCTGTAAATTCCACCAATAGGTAGAACGCTTTCAGTGCTTTCAAATGCTTCTTTGTGAATTTTTCTTATTTTCTTCTCAATCCCAACTAGCCCAATACCTGAAATTTTTGATATAACTCCAGGAAAATAATCATTTACGATTGTTCTGCTTAGTCCGACTGTTTCAAAATTACATCCTCCTCTGTAAGAACTTAGAACTGAAATTCCCATTTTAGACATTATTTTCAATAGACCGGCATTTACTGAATTTATATATCTCTGTACACACTCATCAAAACTAAACTGACCAAAAAGTTTTTTTTCATGACGCTGATATAAGCTATCAAATGCTAAATAAGGATTAACGGTTGTTGCACCAACACCAATTAGTGTTGCAAAGGAATGTGTGTCCAAAGCTTCACCAGACTGCACATTAATTGAAACATACCCTCTAAGTTTTTTTTTTATTAAAAAAGTATTTATTGCTCCCACGCATAATAACATTGGCATAGGCAGTTTTTCATTTGAAAGTTCTTTATCACTCAAAATTAGCTGTGTGGCACCCTGCCTTACAGCAATTTCTGCCTCTTTTTGAATTCTATTAATAGAGTCAAATAAATTTTCATTTTGTGAAAAAGTACAATTAATACCTACAGAGTTTTTACCAAAAAAATTTATAAATTTATTGAATTGAGAGTTTGATAAAATAGGGCTATTTAAAACATAGATATTTTCCTTTGTTAAAGTATCAAAGTCTAAAATATTTCCTAAATTTCCAAATCTTGTTTTCAGACTCATTACTTTGTTTTCCCTCAAAGAGTCTATTGGTGGATTTGTAACTTGACTAAAGTTTTGTCTAAAAAAGTGGTATAATGGCCTAAATCTATCAGACAATACTGCTAATGGAGTATCATCGCCCATTGAACCTGTCGCTTCTTTTGCGTCTTCAGCCATTGGATGCAGAATAAGTTCTAAATCTTCTAGACTTATTCCAAATGTATATTGTCTTCGCCTTAAGTCTTCTCCATCAAAAATAAATTTTTCATTAGAAATTGATAATTTTTCATCTAAATCTACAATCTGAGAATTAAAATGTTTAAATTCTTTAGCTAAGTAATCTTTAATTTGACTATTCGTAAAAACTTTACCTTTCTCAATTCTCACTCCAATGATTTCACCCGGGCCTAGCCTTCCTTTTGTTAGAATTTTTTTTTCATTTAATTCTATCATTCCTGTTTCAGAACCTGCAAAAAGCATCTTATCTTTAGTTATTGCGTACCTTAATGGCCTTAGTCCATTTCTATCATTAGCAGCTATAACCCATTCATTATCTGTAGCAGCTATAGCAGCTGGTCCATCCCATGGCTCCATTGTACTATTCAAAAAATTAAATAACTGTTGATGACTTCTAGACAAAGTTTTATTTTTTTTTGACCATGCATCGGGGACTAACATCAATTTTGCTAAAGGTGCTGGTTGTCCAGATCTATTTAATAATTCAAAAACATTATCTAAAGCTGCAGAGTCGGAAACACCTTTTTGAATTACAGGTTTTAAGTTTTCCACGTTTTCAAAAAGTGGACTGCTCATTTCTTGCTCATGTACTTTCATCCAATTTTTATTACCTTTATAAGTATTTATCTCACCATTGTGAGCGATTGCCCTAAATGGTTGAGCCAGACTCCAGCTAGGCGCAGTGTTTGTTGAAAATCTTTGGTGAAATATTGCATATCTGGAGACAAATCTCTGATCCCTTAAATCTAAGTAAAAATCTGAAATTGCCTCTGCTAAGTATAATCCTTTGTAGATTATAGATTTTGAACTGATTGAGCATATATAGAAATTATTTAAAGATGCTTCAAAAGCTTTATTTTCAATTTTTTTTCTAGTTTCATATATCTTTCTTTCCAAATTTTTATCTAGTAAATTTGGATCATTAGATTTGAATAATACCTGTATAATTTCTGGCATAGTTAAGAGTGCTTTTTGACCTAGAACTTTTGGATTTACAGGGACTTGTCGCCAACCATAAATGCTAAAATTATTTTTGGTTAACTCACTCTCTACTATAGTTTTACAGCTTTCTTGAGATGCATAGTCATTTCTTGGAAGAAAAATCATTCCAACACAAATTTCAGATTTTTCGTAATCATGACCGGTGACCTCTATTTTTTCTATAAAGAAATCTTTTGGTATTTCGACATGGATTCCTGCTCCATCTCCTGTTTTTCCATCTGCATCCACTGCACCTCTATGCCAAACAGCTTTTAAAGCCTCAATTCCATATTCTACGACTGCTCTTGATTTTTTTCCCTCAGTGGAAGCTATCAAACCAACTCCACATGCATCATGTTCCATTTCTTTTGAATAAACATGGTTTTCCGTAAGTAATTTTAAGTTTTTTTTATAAGTATCCATTATGCAACTTTTGTTTTTTTGGATTCGATATCTTCAAGATAAGTTTTCATAGCTGAAGCAGCATCTCTCCCATCTTTAATAGCCCATACAACTAATGAAGCACCTCTTACTATGTCACCAGCAGCGAAGACACCGTTAAGATTTGTTTCCATAGTATCAAAGTCTGCTTTTATGGTTCCCCACTTAGTAACTTGCAGCTCTTTAGCATCAAATAAATATGGTAAATTCTCAGGATCAAATCCAAGAGCCTTAATAACCATGTCAGCTTTTATTTTAAACTCTGAATCTTTTTTTACCTCAGGTCTTCTTCTTCCTGTATCATCAGGGTCACCTAGCTGAATTCTATCGACAATTAAGTTTTCTATTTTATTTGTTCCTTCAAACTCTTTAGGGCTTGAAAGCCAAACAAACTCAACGCCTTCTTCTTCGGCATTAGCAACTTCCCTTGCAGATCCAGGCATGTTTTCTCTATCTCTTCTGTAAAGACACTTGACTGACTTTGCCTTCTGTCTTATTGACGTTCTAACACAGTCCATTGCAGTGTCTCCACCACCAATTACTACAACATCCTTTCCCTCTGCATTCAAAACTCCATTATCAAATAATTCAACTTTATCGCCTAAACCTTTTTTATTTGATGCAGTTAAAAAATCCATGGCAGGAAATATATTTTCCAAATCATTTCCAGGAAGATTTATTTCTCTTGGTTTATAAACACCTGTAGCAATCAAAATTGCATCATGTTTATCCCTTAGCTGATCCAAAGTAGCATCTTTACCAACTTCAAAATTTTGCACAAATTCTATACCCCCATCTTTTAAAAGTTTTGTTCTTCTCTCAACAACATGTTTTTCTAATTTAAAATTAGGTATGCCATAAATTAATAGGCCTCCGGCTCGATCGTAACGATCATATACGGTAATCTTATAACCATTTTTTCTAAGTTGTTCAGCTGCTGCTAATCCTGCTGGTCCAGCACCGATAATACCCACACTTTGACTTTTTTCATATTTAACTTCAATCGGCTTAACCCAACCTTGTTCCCAAGCATTATCTGTAATATATTTTTCCATCGAGCCAATTGTTACGGTTCCGTGACCTGATTGTTCTATTACACAATTACCTTCACAAAGACGATCCTGCGGACATATTCTGCCACAAACTTCTGGCATGTTGTTTGTGCTTTGAGATAATTCATAGGCCTCTTTTAGCCTTCCTTCGGCAGTTAATTTAAGCCAATCTGGAATGTTATTGCTCAAAGGACAGTGAACCTGACAAAAAGGAACTCCACATTGTGAACATCTGCTTGATTGCTCTTGAGCTTTTTGTTTTATAAAATCATCATAGATTTCATTAAAATCCTTCTTCCTGTTATCAACTTCCCTTTTAGGTGGGGTTTGTTGACCTATTTCTACAAATTTTAACATTTTATCAGTCATTTTTTTTTTAGAATCATGGCAAAATATACATTGTTTTTTATAGTAAAAGAATTATTTGGGTCAGTATTTATGACCTATAATTGATCAAAATCAGCGTAAAATCAAGAGATTCCAATTAATGCATACCTAATATGTTTATATCGAATTGTTTTAAAAGCATATTATTTAAGCTACGACACTTATATGTTTCAAGATTTTATAGAAATAGTAATTTTGGCCGCTGTTCAGGGTATATCTGAATTTTTACCAATAAGCTCATCAGCGCACCTAATTGTGATTTCTAAACTGTATGATGTTAGAGCAAGTTCAATATTAATAGATATAAGTTTTCATCTTGGTTCTCTATTAGCAATAATATTTTTTTTCAGAAAAGATTTATTTAATTTAAAAAATGATAAAAAATTACTAAAATTAATAATTATTGGGTCAATTCCACTAATAATTTTTGGTTATATACTGCACTCAACTGAATTAATTTTCATTCTGAGAAATATTGAAATTATAGCATGGGCTACCTTGATTTTTGGAATTATTTTATATCTCGCAGACCAGAGGAAAATTAATCAGACTATATCTACGAACCTTAATACTAGATCAATAATTATTATTGGCTTGTTTCAAATTCTTGCCTTAATACCTGGTGTTAGCAGAGCGGGCATAACTATGACTGCTGCAAGATTTTTGAAATTTAACAGAGTAGATTCTGGTAAAATTTCATTTTTACTTTCAATTCCAGCTTTAGCAGGAGCAAGTTTTCTTGGATTAAAAGATGCATTTAACTCGTCGATCGAGATAAATATAACAATAATTATATCAGTCGTTTTATCTTTTTTATTTTCCTATTTAACAATTAGATTTTTTTTAAATTTTCTAAACAGATTTTCTTTAAATTTATTTGTTATTTATAGAGCAATAGTAGCTTTAATTTTGTTTTATATAATTTACTTTTAAACAGCCTTTTTTATTAAAGGTAGTAATTGAGACAATAAAACTCCACATAATATAAAAAAACATCCTAATAAATTATTAATTCCCAAAATTTGATCAAGTAGAACCCAGGCAGCAATAGTTGCAAAGACACCTTCTAATGAAAAAATTATTGCTGCTGGAGCTGGTGTAATATTTTTTTGAGCATAAATTTGTAAAACAAAGGCAAGACCTCCTGACAAAACACCTGCATATAAAATCGAATCTATTTCATTTAAAATATTTTTGATTACAAATTCCTCATAGATTATTCCAACTATAAAGGAAAATAAAGCAACTAATAATGTCTGAATTGCACCTATAGTTAAAGGTAAATTATATTTTGTAATAATAATTCCAGTAAAAATTATATGTGTACTCCAGAAGAAGGCTCCTAGAATGACCAGGGTATCACCAAGTCTTACTGTAGTGTCGTAAAAATTTGTTAATAGATAACCACCTATCAAACATAAAACTACAGAAGGCCATATACTCCAGTGTATTGATTTTTTTTTAAATAAAAAAATTATAATTGGTACCATTGGCACATAAAAAATAGTAAAAAATGCTGCATTTGCCACATCCGTATAGATAAGAGCAACCTGTTGTAATGCCGAACCTAAAAAAAGAGATAAACCAATAAAAAAAGAGAGTACTATAAATCTTTTAAGTCCTAATCTAATTTCAGACTTAAATTTTTTCATCTCAAACAAAAATACAAGCGGAAGAATTGCTAAAAATCCCACAAAAAACCTCACAGCATTAAAAGTAAATGGTCCAATATTATCCATACCTGTATCTTGAGCAATAAAAGTGGTTCCCCAAATAAATGTACATAACAATGCACTGAATAATGAAACAGTCTTAGACATATTATTTTAGATAGCTAATTTATAAGCAAAATTTATTCCTAGGTTTTCTTTTAACTCATTATTAAAACGAGCAGCTTCAGCTCCATCAATAATTCTGTGATCGTAAGACAATGATAAGGGCAATATAGTGCGGGTAACGAATTTACCATTTAAAAAAATTTGTTTTTTTTCTGACTTACCTACACCCAAAATCGCAACCTCGGGATAATTTATAATTGGTGTAAAAAATGTACCGCCTATCCCACCTAAACTTGTTATGGTCATTGAACCACCATACAATTCCTTTTTATCAACTTTTAAATTTCTACATTGTTCGCTTAACTTTTTAAGCTCAGAGCTTATCAGATTAATATTTTTATTATCAGCGTTTCTAAGTTTGGGAACCATTAGTCCATGCGGGGTGTCTACAGCTATTCCTATGTGGTAATATTTTTTGATAGTCATTTTTCCGTTTTCAATTTCATCTATAGAGCAATTAAAATTGGGAAACTTTTTTAATGACACAGTCAAAGCTTTAATAATAAAAGCTAACGGCGTAATTTTTTTTCTTTTTCCAGTATATATGTCTGTTAATGATGTTCTAAATTCTTCTAGTTCAGTGATATCTGCCTCATCGTGGTTAGTTACATGAGGAATATTCGTCCAGGAATTCATCAAATATTTTGAGGATAATTTTTTAATCCTTGGTATTTCTTTTATTTCAATTTTACCAAACTCTGAGTGCGGATATTCTAGTTTTATTTTTAAATTATTTTCTGCTCGATTTTTTGTAAAATCATTTGATTTTGATGCTACAAATAATTTTATGTCACTTTCGACAACTCTTCCTTTCCTTTCACTTCCAATAATCTTATTAATATCCACTCCAAGTTCTCGGGCAAATTTTCGAGCTTTTGGACTTGCTGATGATTTGTTTGTAAATTGATTCTGATCAAAAGTTGTTTTTTGAATTTTTGATTTTATTAAATCTGGCTTTTTATTTTCTTTTTTTATAATTGAATTATCTATTACCTTTTCTTTTTTTTGTGAAAGGGTTTCCAGAATTAATATTAGGTCACCTTCTGAAACTTTATCTCCAACTTTAATTCTTAAAGATTTAACTTTACCATCAAAATTTGAGGGTATCTCGACACTAGATTTATCACTCTCTATTGTTATTAAAGGATCTTCTTTTTTTAATGTTTGACCTTCCGAAATCAAAACCTCTATAACTTCAACATCTTTAAAATCTCCAATGTTGGGTACCTTAATTTCAATTTCAGACATTACAGCTTTGTTGGCATGGGTTTGTTAGTATCAATTTTGTATTTTTTAATAGCCTCATTTGTATATTTGGATGCTATTAACTGTTCTTTAGCTAAGATACTTAATCCATATGTAACAACATGCTCTTTATCAACCTCAAAAAAATTTCTTAAATTTTTTCTAGTATCACTTCGACCGAATCCATCAGTTCCTAGTGAATAAAAGCTTTTATTTATGTACGGTCTAATTTGATCTGAGTTCATTCTCATATAATCGGAAGCAGCAAGAATAGGTCCTTCAGTTTTACCCAAACATTTTTCAACGTAAGATTTTTTTGGTTCCTTGTCAGGATTTAAAAGATTATATCTTTCGATATCTAAACCGTCTTTTCTTAATTCATTAAAGCTTGTTACACTCCAAATTTCACTATCAATTTGATATTCGTTTTGAAGTATTTCTGCACCCGCAATCATTTCTCTTAAAATCGTGCCAGATCCCAAAAACTGAATTTTTGTTTTTTTATACTTATTAAATTCTTTGATTTTATACATACCTTTTAAAATACCTTCCTCACAAGATTTATCTTTTGGTATTGCTGGATGTGGGTAATTTTCATTCATAGTTGTAATATAATAAAAGATATTTTCATTTTTTTCATGCATTCTTCTCAGTCCATCTCTGAAAATAACTGCTAATTCATAGTGAAACGTTGGATCATAAGATACACAGTTAGGTATAGTTGATGCCATAAGATGACTATGACCGTCTTGATGTTGCAAACCTTCTCCAGCAAGAGTTGTTCGTCCAGCTGTAGCCCCAATCAAAAATCCTCGAGACTGACTGTCAGCACCTGCCCAAGCAAAATCTCCAATTCTTTGAAATCCAAACATAGAGTAAAAAAGATAAATCGGTATCATCTCAATATCATGGTTGGTATATGAAGTTCCTGCTGCAATCCAGGAAGACATCGCTCCAGCTTCTGTAATTCCCTCTTCTAAAACCTGTCCACTTTTTTCTTCTCTATAAGAACTTAATTGTGCAGAGTCTTCAGGTTCATATTTTTGTCCCTCATGAGCATATATTCCAATTTTTTGAAAAAAACCTTCCATTCCAAAGGTTCTAGCTTCATCTGGTATTATAGGAACTAATCTTGAGGCAAAATTTTTGTCTCTCAATAAATTTGTAAGCATTCTCACTAATGCCATAGTAGTTGACATTTCTTTTTCACCTGTAGACTCTTTCATATTGTCAAAAATATCTTTTGGAGGAGCTTTTATTGGTTTTGCATAAGTAGTCCTCTCGGGAATAAAACCGCCTAACTGAAGCCTTCTCTCTTTAATATATCTTATCTCAGGGGAATTTGGATCTGGTTTGTAATATTCAATATTTTTTACCTGCTGATCTGTTAATGGAACATCAAATCTATCTCTATAATACATTAAGTCATCAACATCTAATTTTTTAGTTTGATGAGTTGTATTTACACTTTCACCACTTTTACCCATGCCATAACCCTTAATAGTTTTTGCAATTACTACCGTTGGACTTCCAATATTTTTTGACGCTTTGTCATATGCTGCAAAAACTTTATGAGGATCATGCCCACCTCTATTTAATCTCCAGATATCCTTGTCTGATAGACTTGAAACTAGTTCTGAGGTTTCTGGATATTTTCCAAAAAATTTTTCTCTAACGTAAGCTCCATCTCTTGCTTTCATTGCTTGATATTCTCCATCAACTGTTTCATTCATGGTTTTAACAAGATGACCTGTTTTGTCATTCGACAGCAATGAATCCCAATATGAACCCCAAATAACCTTGATAACATTCCATCCTGCCCCCCTGAAAATTCCCTCTAATTCTTGTATAATTTTTCCATTACCTCGAACGGGACCATCTAGTCTTTGAAGATTACAATTTACCACAAATATTAGGTTATCTAACTTCTCTCTAGCTGCTAAACCAATTGCTCCGAGAGATTCAGGCTCATCCATCTCACCATCACCTAAAAATGCCCAGACTTTTCTACCCTCATCCTTAATTAGACCTCTATTAATCAAGTATTTCATATATCTTGCCTGATAAATTGCCAACATTGGTCCTAAACCCATTGAGACCGTTGGAAATTGCCAAAAATTTGGCATTAGCCAAGGATGCGGATATGAAGACAAACCGCCTGGCTTAACTTCCTGTCTAAAACTATCCAATTGCTTTTCATTAAGTCTTCCCTCAAGAAATGCTCTAGCATACATACCGGGCGCACTGTGACCTTGAAAATAAATAAGATCTCCTCCAAATTTATTATTCTTGGCTCTCCAAAAATGGTTCATTCCCACATCATATAAAGTTGCTGCAGATGCAAAAGTTCCAATATGACCCCCAAGTTCAGGAAATTTTTTATTTGCCCTTACTACCATTGCAGCAGCATTCCATCTAATTAATGATCTAATTCTTCTTTCTATATTCTGATCACCATTCGATTTCTTCTCCTCGCTTGCAGGAATTGTATTTATATAAGGGGTATTTTGTGTGTATGGAATATTGGCTCCCTCCATATAAGCTTTATTGATTAATTCCTTAATCAAATAGTGAGCTCTCTGATTACCATCTTTTTCAATAACATCAGAGAGAGACTCTAACCATTCATTTGTCTCTAACGGATCAATATCACCCTCTTTTACAACTTCAATCATCTTTGGTTTTGTTTTTTCTAATTCTGAAATTTCCTTTTTTGATTCTTTATTTTTTTTCAAAGAATTTTCGGCCTCTAAAATTAAATTTTCGGTATTTTTTGGAACCTCTTCTAATTTAGAAGATTTTTGGGTGAGACTTGATATATTAAGGAGTAAATCCCCCTTTGAAACTTTATCTCCAACTTTTACCTCAATGGTTTCAATTTTCCCCGAAAAAGTTGATGGAATTTCAACACTAGATTTATCACTCTCAATAGTGACCACTGGATCATTTATTTTAATTTCTTGTCCCTCTTTAACAAGTAATTCAATTACCTCAACATTTTCAAAATCACCAATATCGGGAACTAATAATTTTTCAGTCATTTTTTATGTTTTATACACTATAAAAATTTAGTGAATTGCAAATTTTAACACATTCTGTCCTATTTTTTGACACTCTTTTACTCTTAAGTGTAAAAATGATACAAAAGTTGTTAAAATCACTTACTCATTCAAATGACAATACACGTATAGATGCTAAAATGTGGATACAAAAAATATTGTTAGAAGAGAAGTATGGAAAGATAAATTCCTAAATTCTTTCAACACATAAAGCTATACCCATTCCACCCCCAATGCAGAGAGTTGCGCAGCCTTTATTTTTTTTTTGTCTATTCATTTCATGTATTAGAGTTACAAGTATCCTTGCTCCTGATGCACCAATGGGATGGCCTAAAGCAATTGCTCCACCATTTACGTTAACTTTACTTTGGTCAATACCTAATTTACGAATTACAGCTATACTTTGAGCTGCAAAAGCCTCATTGATTTCGAATAAATCAACTTCACCTAAATTCCATCTAGCTTTTTTAATTGCTTTGTTAACAGCTTCTATTGGCCCAAGACCCATTAAAGTTGGATCTACTCCAACTGATGCCCATGACACTATTTTTGCAAGTGGTTTAATAGATTTTTTTTCAGCTTCTTTGAATGTAGTTAAAAATAAAGCTGCAGCACCGTCGTTTATACCAGAGGAATTTCCAGGTGTTACTGTCCCATTTTCTCTAAAAACTGTTTTAAGTTTTTCTAAATCGGAAATTTTTAAACCTATTCGTGGATGCTCATCTGAATTTAGTGTATTATAATCTAGGTCCACTTTTATTAACTCATCATCAAATTTATTATTTTTGACAGCTTCCTCTGTTTTTTTTTGAGAACTCAGAGCAAACTCGTCTTGTTCTTTTCGAGATATACTAAATTTTTTTGCAACATTTTCTGCTGTAACACCCATGTGATAATTATTGAATGCATCCATTAATCCATCATTAATCATTGTATCTATTAGTTTGTCCTCTGAAATTTTTTTTTGATCTCTAAGAAAAATTGAATGCGGAGTTATTGACATATTTTCTTGTCCTCCAGAAATAACATTTAATGACTCCCCTAATTTGATTGATTGATAACCCGATATTACTGCCCTTAATCCAGACCCGCACACTTGATTTATAATATGGGCTGGTTTTGAAATTGGTATTCCAGCATTTATTGCAGCTTGTCTAGCAGGGTTCTGTCCAGCTCCAGCGGTTAATACCTGACCCATTATCACTTCATCCACTTCATCTGAGCTAAATTTGCTCAATTTTAAAGCTTCTTTAATCACTAAAGATCCAAGTTGATCAGATCTTAATTTTTTTAATGAACCTTTGTAAGATCCTATAGGTGTCCTAACAGCACTAACGATTACAACCTCTTTTAATTTATCTGTCATAAATTTTAAATTTATCTTATTATTAAAATATACTAAAAATTAATATATTGTATTTAAATAAAATTATAAATGCGCCTGTAGCTCAACTGGATAGAGCGCTTGGCTACGGACCAGGAGGTTCTGGGTTCGACTCCTAGCAGGCGCACCAAAAAAATATAAATGTTTGATTGGCTACTTAAATCATCTTTACAAATGTCCGTAGTTTATTTTTTTATAATAATCTTTATAATTTTATTAATTTTAACTTTTATATTGTAAGAAATCTATGACAGATAAATTTGAGCAAATAAGTTTAAAACCAGGATTTATGAAACATAATGGGGGAGTTTTATTTAGAAATATTTCTGAAAATCAGTATGAATTTAAATCTACGATAACAAAAGACCATTTGAATGCTGCAGGAATAACTCATGGTGGATACTTAGCAGCTTTAATTGATGCTGGATCAGGTTCAGCGGCTCATAGATCCGCAAAACCATCGCCATGTGTAACAATTTCATTAGATTTGAAATTTATTGGTACATCTAAAATTGGAGATGAAATTATCGGTCATGTTAAAATTTTAAAAAAAACTAAAACACTTGTGTTTTTATTTTGTGAACTTGAATGTAAAGGTGAAATAATAACTACTGCCAATGGTATTTGGAAAATCCTAAAAAGTAAGCCTATCAATACTTAGTATTTTTGACTAATTTGTTAAAAATGAATTAAATTGATCAAAGGTTAAAAACCTCTGAAGAAAAATATTAATGATTATATAAAATTTTATATATATGCTAAAATAATTTGATTAATTTAAAATAAGAACTTTTAAACCTTCGATTCGGTCTTGTTTTAGTCTATTTTTGTTCTTTAGCGCTAACAATATCTGGTAGGTTAAAAAAAAAATATACCAAACATAGAATGAGTAAAAATAAAATATCAGCAATTCTTGGTCCGACTAATACTGGAAAAACCCACCTTGCAATAGAGACAATGTTGTCTTTTGAAAGTGGCATGATTGGTTTTCCATTAAGATTATTAGCGCGTGAGGTTTACGACAAACTATTAAAAAAACTAAACACAGATAAGGTAGCATTAATAACTGGTGAGGAAAAAATTATTCCATCTGATGCTAAATATTTTTTATGTACTGTCGAATCTATGCCAATTGATAAGCAATTGGAATTTGTAGCTATTGATGAAATTCAAATGTGCTCAGATCATGAACGGGGCCATATTTTTACAGATAGACTTTTAAATATGAGAGGTGAAAAATTAACAATGTTTATGGGTTCAAATACAATTAAGAATATAATTACTAAACTAGATGACGATATAGAATTTATTAATAGGAGTCGTTTGTCAAAACTTTCTTACTCTGGCCACAAAAAAATTTCAAGAATTGATCGAAAAACAGCTATAATTGCATTTTCTGCAGAAGAGGTTTACGCGATAGCTGAACTTATCAGAAGACAGAAAGGAGGGGCATCAATTGTTATGGGGTCTCTCAGCCCAAAAACTAGAAATGCTCAAGTTGAATTGTATCAATCTGGAGATGTTGATTTTTTAGTTGCAACTGATGCCATTGGAATGGGTATAAATATGGATCTCAATCATGTGTATTTCTCAAATTTAAAAAAATTTGATGGAAAAAAATTGAGAAGGTTAAATTTATCAGAAATTGGTCAAATTGCTGGTAGAGCAGGAAGATATACGAATGATGGTAGTTTTGGTATAACAGGTCAATGTGGAGTAATAAGTCCTGAGAATGTTGAGTTACTCGAAAATCATAAATTTGAAGAAATCAGTTATTTATTTTGGAGAAATTCGGATTTGAATTTTGGTAGCTCCTCTTTATTAATAAAGTCACTAGATGAAAAACCACATAAGGACTGGTTGAGAAAAATATATGAATGTGAGGATGAAAAAGCCTTAAAGTTTTTTTTAAGAGAAAAAGATTTTGAAAATATCAAATCCAATCAAGAGAAATTGAAACTTTTGTGGGAATGCTGTCAAATACCTGATTTTGTAAAAAAAACGTACGGTAATCATTATGAGGTAATTGGGAATGTTTTCAAATATTTGAACAGCAAAAAAGGCAAAATAACTGAAGATTATATGCGGTTACAACTTATGAAACTTGATAAATTAGAGGGGAATGTCGATTCTTTATCAAATAGAATTGCAAATGTAAGAACTTGGTCCTATGTTTCGAATAAAAATAATTGGGTAGAAAATCGTAATTATTGGGTAGAAAAAACAAAGTTATTAGAGGATAGACTTTCGGACAGATTGCATGAAGAGCTTACAAAAACTTTTATTGATAAACGTGCGAGCATTCTTGCGAGAGGTTTGAAACAAGATATGGAATTCAAAACAGAAATTTTGGAAAACAATGATGTGATAATAGACAATCAGTTTATCGGCAAAATCAATGGTCTCAAATTAGAATTGGATTTAAAAAAAGGAGCTTTAGAGACAGACATTAAATCTCTAAAAAAGGCAGCTAGACAATCTGTGGGGCCTGAACTCGAAAAAAGAATTAAAATTATAATTGATACAGGTCTTATTGAACTTAGGGATGACTTTAAAATTTATTGGAATAACTCAATAATAGGAAGATTAACAGCAGGTAAAGATTATTTGAATCCCAATTTAGAATTAATAGTTGATGATATTTTGGAACAAAGTCAAAAGCAAAAATTGTTGGAATTTATGAATAGATGGTTAAAAAATAAGATTAGTAAAGTTTTAAAAAGTTTACTTGATTTAAAAAACATAAAAGAAAAAAATACATCAACGAAAGCTCTAGCGTATCAACTTTATGAAAATAATGGTGTTATAAAAAGAGAACAAGTTTCAGAATATTTAAATAAGTTAGATCAAAATGAGAGAAAAATTTTACGCAACTTGGGAGTAAAATTTGGAAGATATCATATATTTCTATATAAATTAATAAAACCAGATGCAGTTTCTTTAAGGACGCTATTGTGGAAAAATTATCATCAAAAGTATTATAATTTAAAACCCCCTACATTTGGTTTAAATTTTTTAAATACTAAGGATTTTAAAAATAAAAATTTCATGCTGTTATGTGGATTTGAAAAATTTGACACTTTCTTCGTGAGAATTGATATTCTTGAAAGATTGTTCTTACAAATATTTAATTCAGATAATAATGGAGAAAACAAAAAAATGGTCAAAATGGTCCCTGAGATGATTAATCTACTAGGATGTAGTAAAGAAAATTTTAAAAAGCTACTTACAATGATGAATTATAAAGTTTTTGAGAAAAATAAAGATATTTTTTTTAAATATAACCCTAATAAAAAAAACAAAAAGTTTTTGGTAAAAAAAACAAATAAAGAAAGTCCTTTTTTAATTCTTAAAGATCTTAACTTAAACCAATAAATGTTTTTTAAAAAAAAAGAAAAAGGAAATATTGATACAAATTCAATTGAAATATGCGCTCTTTTAATTCATGCTGCAAGAATCGATGAACACTTCTCTGAAAAGGAAGAAAAAATTATTAAACAAACTATGCTTGAAATTGGAGTAAAAAATGAAGATTTAGATGAATTATTTAAAGAAGCAAAAAAAGTTGAAGATAATTCGAATCAAATTCTTAGCTTTACAAAAAAAGTTAAAAATATGAACGAGAAAAACAAAATTCAAATTATTGAAGCATTATGGAGAATTATTTACTCAAACAAAGAGGCTGATATTTATGAAACAAGTTTAATGAGAAGGCTTGGAGGATTGCTTTACGTTGACAATAAAATAATGGGAGATGTTAAGGAAAAGATAAAAAATGAGAATTTATAATGACATACTTGGTTAATGATAAATGCATCAAATGTAAACTAACCGATTGCGTTGATGTTTGCCCAGTTGATTGCTTTTATGAAGGTAAAAATATGCTTGTAATTAAACCCGATGAGTGTATAGATTGTGGCGTTTGTGAACCTGAGTGTCCTGTTAATGCAATCCAAGCTGATACAGAGCCGGGTAGCGATAAGTGGTTAGAGATCAACACAAAATATTCTGAAATCTGGCCAAATATAAGTGAAAAAAAAGATCCACCTTTGGATCACGAAAATTATAAAGATGAGCAAGATAAGTTTGAAAAATATTTTAAAGAGAACATTTAAAAATAAATCCAAAAAACCAAAAAAAGTGACTAAAACAAAAGTTGCTAAAGTCAAAAGAAAACCAATCAAAAAAAATAAAAAATCAGTAAAACTAAAATCAAAAAAAAATATTCAAAAAAAACTAACCAAAAGTAATCAAAAAAACGTAGAGTTAAAACCGGAAAATTTAAGAATTTCTAAAGGGACTGAAATAAAACCTGAGATAAAAAAGGTAAACAAACAAGCGACTGAAAAAAGAGAATATAAAATAAAAGATTATGTAGTTTACCCAAAACATGGTGTTGGACAAATTTCTGAATTTAAAAAAATCAGCATTGGTGGAATAGATGTTGAAACATATGTTATAAAATTTGAAAAAGACAAAGCCAATGGTATGGTTCCAGTCAACAAACAATCTCATCTTCGTCCATTAGCTACTATAAATCAAGTTAATAAATGTATTTCAATTTTAAAAAGTAAACCAAAAATTAAAAGATCGATGTGGAGTAGAAGAGCACAAGAATATGAGGCTAAAATTTCCTCAGGTAAAATTTATGAATTGGCCGAAGTAGTAAGAGATTTAAATAAAGGAGATGATTTAATGGTTGATCAATCATATAGTGAAAGACAACTTTTTGAAAAAGCTTATGAAAGAATTTTATCTGAATTCAAAATAATATTAAATATTTCTTTAGAGGACACCCAAAAAAAATTAGATAAAGCCCTAAAAAGAAACGTTGAAGGTCAAAATAAACAAGAGATCACACCACTTAAAAGTTCAACATCTACTATACAAGATGAAGAGCCAATCACAGAAAATGATAATGATGAACCCATCGAAGAGTAAAAAAAAACGCCTCTCACACATTACGTTATGAGAAGCGTTTTTAATAAAGAATACTAAGTTATTATCTTCTTCTTCTTTTTTTAGCTTTTTTCTTAGCTTTTTTCTTAGCCTTCTTTGCTTTTTTTCTTCTTTTAGCCATCTTTAGCTCCCTTTTTAGTTAAACGAATCAAAATTGATTCGTAATTACTTATTTTTATTTTTTTATGAACGTTATGTCAATTCTTTAATTAAAGTTAAAATTTTTTAAAAAAACAATTTAATTAAAAAAAAATTTAAAATTTTAGTGTATAAAAAAGTTAATGTTTATGCGCTTTATAATCAAATATTTTACCTAATCTAATAAAGTTTTTCTAAATCTTCTTTATATTTTTTTAAAATTATTTTTCTTTTTAATTTTAAAGTAGGTGTTAACATTCCATTTTCAATTGTAAATTCCTCTTTTATTATTTTAAATTTTTTAACTTTTTCAACTAATGATAAAGTTTTATTCAAATTTTCTAAATAAATTTCTATTTCTTTCTTATTTTTATCACTTTCACTAACAATTAATGCAACCAAATATGTTTTTTTATCTCCATAAACGAAACTTTGTTTTATTTTTTCATTTAAACATAATAAATTTTCAATTTTAGAAGGCGATATATTGTCTCCACCAAGATTTACGATTATTTCTTTTTTTCTATCTGTTATTTTTAAATTTCCTTCTTTAGTGATTTCGCCTATATCTCCTGTATGTAACCATCCATCTTTTATAACTTCATCAGTTTCCTTTTTCATATTCCAGTAACCAAGCATGACGTTTTCTCCTTTAACTAAAATTTCTCCATCTTCAGCAATTCTTACTTGGTTTGTTTTGAAAGGTGGCCCCACAGTTTCAATCTTGATTTTTCCTGGGACATTACAACTTACAACAGGTGAAGCTTCAGTTAGTCCATACCCTTGTAAGGTCGGCAATCCTATGGAATTCAAAAATTCACCTATTTTTTGATCTAATGCACCCCCTCCAGAAACAAAAGCCTTTAATTTACCCCCAAATTGATTTTTAATTTTTCTTCTTACCAATATTTCACAAAAAAAGTTAATAAAATTTTCCCTCAAACTAAGTCCCACTTTATTCAGTTTTTTAACTCCAAGTGAGATAGTGGATAAAATCAACTTTTTCTTAAGACCCTTTTGTTTTGAAAAATTCATAGAAATTTTACTATACAAATTTTGATAAAATCTAGGGACTGCTGTCATTATTGTAGGTCTTACGACTGACATATTGAATAATAATCTTTCCAGACTTTCAGCATAATAAACTTTTGCTCCAAGTGAAATTTGAACAAATTGAACTGCATGTTCGTATGAATGGGATAATGGTAACCAAGTTAGAAAAACTGGTTTTTTATTTTTGAATAAGGGTAATAAAATATCCAATGCACCCTCACAATTTGACAAAATTCCGCCATGACTCAACATTACTCCTTTTGGGTTTCCAGTAGTTCCAGACGTATAGATAATACATGCAAGATCATTTCGTTTTAAATCAGAATTAGCCGAATGTAGAATTTTAAAGTTTTCATCGATCAAATTATTTTGATAATTAGTAAAGATATTATGAAAAAGATCTGCCTCTTCATTAATTCCATCAATTGATATAAGTGTTATATCTTTAGTAATATATTTTTTGATCTTATCAAATTGTTCTTGATTAGAAACAATACAAACTTTTGGCGAACAGTCTTTAATTATATATTCATAATCTTTATCAGAGTAAGTAGTAAATAAAGGCACAGTTACTCCACCCGCATTCATAATTGATAAATCAGAAACTAACCATTCTGGTCTATTTTCTGAAAGTAATATACATCTATCACCTTTAGAAATTTTTTTTTTAAGATAATTAGATAATATTCTTATATACCCGTCTATTAATCTCCAAGAATACGAAGTTGGCTCTCTTAATTCAGCTAATTCATGATCTTTAGGTTTAAGATTTGTTAAAAACGCTGGCTCGTTTAAACTGTACTTTTTTGGAATATTTTCCTCTGATTTTCTAAAAAAAAGTTCTACTAAGCTATTTATGTGTTTTAGTTCCATAACATGGTGGGCGAAGAGAGAATCGAACTCTCACTTCTTGCGAAACACGATTTTGAGTCGTGCGCGTCTACCAGTTCCGCCATTCGCCCATAATTGTTTAATAATTTATTAAATAGTATAAGAACTAAAATTATATTAAAACCAAAAAATGTTTAATAATCTTTATAAAAAGTGTTTAGATTTAGCAGCACACAAAAGTTCAAAATATTACTTAGCAATTGTATCTTTTGTTGAAAGTTCTTTTTTTCCAATTCCTCCTGACGTTATGGTTATACCAATGGTGATCTCAAAAAAGAACGATTTTATCAAAATCTTTCTTATAACAACGATTTTTTCTGTTATGGGTGGTATGTTAGGTTATTTAATTGGAGCCTTCTTTTTCGATTTTGGATCACAAATTATGAGTTTCTATGGATATGAAAATAAATTATCTGATATAAAGGAAAATTTAATTGATAGTGATGGCTTTTATGCCTGGTTAGGCATACTTTTCTTAGCAGGGTTTACACCTGTCCCTTATAAAGTTTTTACCATTGCAAGTGGCCTAATAAGTTTTAATTTTTTTATATTCATCTTAATTAGTTTGATTTCAAGAGGGTTGAGATTCTTTATTGTGTCATACTTATCTTTTAAATTTGGGAATTTATTTACTGAATTCATGGAAAAGCACGGGTCAAAATGGTTCACAATAATTGGATTATTAATTTTTACAATTGGCCTATTAATTTATCTAATTATAAAATTTTATGTCTGATTTAAAAAACGAATTTTATCTTAAAATTATTTTAATTATTAGCTTTACCGCATTAATTTTTGCATATTTTGTAGAACATATTTTAGGTCATCAACCATGTAATTTGTGCGTTATAGAGAGAATTCCTTATTGGATAAGTATAATTTTAATTTTTACAATTTTTATTGTAAATAAAAATCAAAAATTTTTAACAATGTTATTGATTCTTACTTTTATCTTTTCGTTTTCAATTTCTATTTATCATTATGGAATTGAGCAAGGTTTTTTTGAAGAATCAACCGTATGTAACGCCAGAAATTTCACAGAAAATATAACTAAAGAAGATTTGCTTAAAGAGTTAAGCAAAAAAACTATAAGCTGTAAGGATGTGACATTTAGGATTTTTGGATTTTCTCTTACAAGTATTAATGTTGTATTAAGCTTAATATTTATTATAACCCTTATAAAAATTTTAATTAAATATGAAAAAAACAAGTAACAAAGTTGAGGAATTTATAAGAGTTGATCATGCTGGTGAAAGAGGAGCAGTCAAAATTTATGAAGGCCAGTTGTTGGCTCTAAATACTATTGTCAAGAATGAGAGTCTAAGGAAGACAATCGAAGATATGAAAGAGCATGAGATAGAGCATTGTCAATTTTTCGAAAATGAAATAAAAAAAAGAAATATTAGACCTACAAAATTTTTACCCCTGTGGGATTTATTGGGAGTAGGTTTAGGATTTGGTTCAACGTTGTTAGGAAAAAAAGCAGCGATGTTATGTACTGCGTCGGTTGAAGAGGTAATTGATAAACATTATTTAAATCAAATTAATCAATTAGGTCCGGAAGAAAAAGAATTAAAAAAAAAGATAACTAAATTTAGACAAGATGAACTTGATCATAAAGATATTGCTTATGAACAAGGTGCTTCAAAAAAAGGATTTTACTCAATTATGGATAAAATAATTAAAACTGGGTCCAAAATAGCAATTCGAATTTCGGAAAAAGTTTAAACGTTAAGCCTCAAGCTCAACATCCCAGTACAGATAATCCATCCAGCTTTTATGAAGATAATTCGGAGGAAAGTTTTTTCCATTACGATGTAGATCCTCTGTTGAGGGTTGATAAGGATGCTGACTTAATTTCATACCTGATGTTTTTAAAAGTTTACCACCTTTTTTAACATTACATTCAGAGCAGGCTGTTACAACATTATCCCAATTTGTTTCTCCGCCTTTAGACCTTGGCAACAAATGATCAAAGGTTAGCTCTTCACCGCTCCCACAATATTGACAAGAAAATTTATCTCTTAAAAAAACGTTAAATCTTGTAAAACTTGGTTTGTTTTGGGGCACAATATAATTTTTTAATGCAATAACACTCGGAAGCTGCATATTAAAAGATGGACTCCTTATTATTCTATCATAACTACTTACTATAATAACTCTGTCTAAGAAAACTGATTTGACAGTATCTTGCCAAGACCACAGCGATAAAGGATAATAGCTTAGCGGTCTATAATCTGCATTTAGAACTAAAGCAGGACATTTTTCTAAAGAAACATTTTGTTCGACAAAATTATTCATCAAATAATAATAACTTAATTAAAAAGTTATTTCAATAATTAGGGATTATTAAATTTTTCTAAAATATAATTTAATCCTATGCTTGAAGCTTCTACTGGGATATGATGTCCACAATTTTTTATAAGTCGTGTTTCAACATTAATTCTATTCCTAATAAGAAAATCCTTAGCTTCAAGCAAAAAGTTAGGTGAAACTATTTCATCTGCGTCACCATGAATCAACAAAACATCTGCATCTACATTTTTTCTTTTAACTAAGTATTCTTGATTGATTATTTTTCCAGAGAAACCAACTACACAGTTATATCTTTGATCAGAAATTAAGCCTAAATTTAATGACATCATGCAACCTTGGCTAAACCCAGATAAACATATTTTATTATTCTGTAGGTTAAACTCATTTTTTATTTCATTTATGAATTTATTTAATTTAGTTTCTGCTCTTTTAGATTCATGCAAAATATAATCTGGATCATCCTTTGACAAATCAAACCACTGATAACCTGAAGGATTTATTGCACATTTTTCATGTCCATTCGGACAAATAAAAATTGTATTGGGCAAATGACGTCTCCAACCTAAAGATAACATGCTAATATCTTGACCATCGCCACCGTATCCATGAAGTAGAATTATCGCATTTTCAATCTTTAGACCATTCTCAGGTTTTAATATTATTGAATCAAGACAAAATGTCATAGTTTATAATTAATGTTTTTTTATTTTGAAAACACCCTACAATAACTAAATGATTTCTGGAATAATTTTAAAAGTATTATCAATAGCGCTATTAATCGTCGTAGGAATAGTTCTTATACTTGGAATTGGAACTTTATTTAAAGGAGGAGAGACTAGTAAAAAATATTCAAATAAATTAATGCAGCTAAGAGTGATATTACAATTTATAGCTATTATCGTTTTAGTAGGCTTTGCATATTTTTTTAAAAATTAATTATAAAGTTTTAGCCACTCAATAAAATTTTCTTCATTAAAATCTATTGAACCAATAATCCTAGCAAATTCTTTTCCATTTTTATTTATTAATATTGAAGTCGGAATTCCTCTTAAAGCAAACTTTTTGGTTAGATTTATATTTTCATCAAAATATAAATCTAAATTTTTAATATTCATATCATTAAAAAATTTTTTAGCTTTTTTAATATTATCTTGTCCAACATTTACAGGAAAAATTTTAAGGTTATTTA
>CACOHP010000002.1 GCA_902627045.1 uncultured Pelagibacteraceae bacterium | reverse complement strand
ATCACCTCAAAAGCTCCGAGGTATGTTTTATATCTACTAGTAATAGTTTTAACTATTGGTCTTATTGAGTCTTTATTGCTATCCCCTGAGGATTATTTGCAAAGTCACTCAGTTAGAATTATGTATGTTCACGTGCCTGCAGCTTGGTTGGCATTAGGAATTTTTTCTTCAATCACATTTTTATCAATAACTGGTTACATCTTTAAGTTAAAAAATTTTTTTTTGATTGCCAAAAGTTTAGCTCCGTCAGGTTTCATCTTTAATATTATCGCTTTAGTTACAGGATCTATTTGGGGGAAACCAACTTGGGGAACATGGTGGGCTTGGGATGCTAGAATCACTTCAATGTTAATACTTGCACTTTTTTATTTAATGTATTTACTGGCTTGGAGAATTTACGATAATAAAGAACAAGTTTTTAAAATTACCTCAATCATAACAGTTTTAGGAATAATAAATGTTCCAATTATTAAGTATTCTGTAGATTGGTGGAACACACTTCACCAGCCAGCATCAATAAATATTTTATCAAAATCTACAATTCATTCTTCAATGTTAGTGCCTTTGTTGATTATGACTGCGGCATTTGCCCTATTCTCGTTGTTAATTTTTTTAATGAAATATAATACAGAACTGATAAAAATTAAAAATAAAGGTTTAGACAGATTATGATCACTGAAATGTTTTATATGGATGGATATGGAATTTATGTTTGGAGCTCGTTTGCCATAACTTTATTAAGTTTTATATCTTTATATTTCTTGACTAAAAAACAATACGTAAAAGAAAAAAATAAGTTTATCTCCAAATTTGGGAACTTAAACGCTGAAAGAGCTGCCTCTGCTAAACTTCAAAGAATTAATAGAGAGATTTTGTCCAACACATCAACCATTTAACTTTTAAAGCCATGTATGGTCATAAAGTTAAACTAAGATTTTTTTTTATACTCTTAATTATTGTTACATTAAGTTTGACAATATTTCTTATTCTAAAATCTTTGGAAGAAAACGTTATTTATTTTAAATCTCCATCTGAAGTAAAAATTTTATCAGAAAAGCAGCAGAAGAAGATAAGAATTGGAGGAATGGTAAAAACTGACTCGATTTCTATTGTGAATAAAGAATTAAGTTTTGTTATCACAGATTTTAAAAGTGAAATTAATGTTGTTTATTCAGGATTAATACCTAATCTTTTTGAAGAAGGCAAAGGTGTTGTTGCAGAAGGATTTTTAAAAGATAAAAATTTTTTTTCAGCAACTAAAATTTTAGCTAAACATGATGAAAATTACATGCCTCCCGAAGTGAAGGCTGCTTTAGAGGAGAAGTAAATTGTCGAGTTTAATTGGATATTATTCTTTAATTTTTGGTGTTGGTGTTTCAATTTTAATTATATTTTTTTCAATCAAAAATTTTAATAACATTCAAAAGCTTGACACTAAAGTAATATCATTAGTCTTTTTACAACTTCTATTCGTAATAATAAGTTTCTCAGGTTTAATTTTATCTTTTGTAAACTCTGATTTTAGTAATGAGACAGTTTTTAATCATTCCCACACAACTAAGCCTCTTTTTTATAAAATCTCGGGCACTTGGGGCAACCACGAAGGAAGTCTATTATTGTGGTTGTTAGTTTTAACACTATTTATATTTGTTTTTTTGTTGAAATCGAAAAATCAACCAAACCGATACAGAACTTTAACTTTATTATTTCAGCAGATAATAATATTAGGTTTTTTTATTTTTCTAATACAAACATCAAATCCTTTTAATCATATTATTCCAGTTCCAAAAGAGGGATTAGGTCTAAATCCTATATTGCAGGACCCTGCATTAGCAATTCATCCACCAATTTTATATTTAGGGTATGTTGGAACCTCTATAATTTTTTCCTCGGCGCTTGCAGCAGTTTGTTCAAATAACATTACAAAAATGTGGGCATCACATATCAAAAAATGGGTTTTAGTTTCTTGGATTTTTTTGACTTTAGGAATTTTACTTGGTTCTATTTGGGCTTATTATGAGTTAGGTTGGGGAGGTTTTTGGTTTTGGGATCCGGTTGAAAATGTATCTTTAATGCCGTGGTTTGCACTAACAACATTATTACATTGTGTGTTAGTTTTAGAGAAAAAACTAATTCTTACCTCCTGGGTTGTTATTTTATCAATAGCAACTTTTACATTAAGTATGTGTGGTACTTTTCTGGTTCGATCGGGTATTTTAAATTCTGTTCATACATTTGCTAACGATCCAGAAAGAGGTTTGTATATTCTGATATTCTTATTTATTTTAATATTTTTATCTTTATTTATTTTCTTAATTTTTCACAAAAGCGAAAATAGAAACACCAAAACTTTTTATTTATTAAGCAAGGAAACATCAATTTTAGTTAATAATTGGTTTATGATGTATTTTTTATCTGTTGTTTTAATCGGCACAATTTATCCGATATTTCTAGAGGTAATTTCATCTCAAAAAATATCTGTAGGTCCGCCATTTTTTAACAAATTAATACTACCTTTTTTAATTCCTTTTATGCTAGCGATGGCAATAGGGCCTAGACTAAAGTGGATTAAATCAGATCTTGAGGACAAAACTTATTTAATTCTATTTTTTATAATTTCTTTAATTTTATCCATATTGATAATAAGAAATTTAAATATTAATTTTCTTTATTACACAATTTTAATTACCGCAGCTTTTTATTTATTTTTTATTACTCTTAGAGATTTTTTTCATAGAAAATACAGAAACCTATCACAAATTATAGCACATTTTAGTTTTAGCATTTTAATATTAAGTATTTTATTTAATAATATTTTCTCATCTGAAGTTATTACAAATTTAAAGATTAATGAAACTTATCAAGATCAAAATTTGAAGATTAATTTTGAAAGCATTAAACAAGAAAATAAACAAAATTTTAAAGCGATTAGAGGAAAGTTTACTGTAGAGGATCAAAGTGGATTAATTGAAGTCATGCAACCTGAATTAAGAATATATAATCAACCAAACATTGTCACTAGCGAGGCAGACATTAAAACAAGTATATTTACTGATAAATTTATGACAATGAATTATGTGCAAAATGAAGATTATTTTAATATTCGTTATCAAGTAAAACCATTTATGATTTGGATTTGGATTTCTACAATTTTGTTATGCTTTAGTGGTTGTTTAATTTTAATTAGAAAAAGATATGAAAACTAAAATTTTTCCAATATTTTTAGTAGTTACATTCTCAATAATTTTTTTTGTTTTTTACAAAGGTTTACAAAATTCAAATATTTATACACCTGAAATAAAATCAGAAATTAAAATTCCAAGTTTTGAAGCAAAAGAGTTCTTTTCAAAAGACAACGTAAATTCAGATCAAATTTTTATTGGGAGTGAATACTATTTGTTAAATATTTGGGCCTCGTGGTGCATTCCTTGTAGAGAGGAACATAAGTACTTAATGGATTTAAGTAAAAAAGAAAATATAAAAATCATTGGACAAAATTACAAAGATAATTTTGTTAATGCTAAAAATTTTTTAATAAAGTTAGATAACCCGTACGATTTAATTTATTTTGATAATGATGGCACGATAGCAATTGAATGGGGTGCATACGGAGTTCCTGAAAGTTTTTTGATAAAAAACAATAAAATAGTAAAGAAAATAATTGGTCCTTTAAATGAAAAATTACTTTTTGAAATAAAGGAATTTACTCAATGAATATTTTAAAATTTTTAACTTATATAATTTTTTTGATCAACTTTTTCTCTTTTGATATTAAAGCTCAAAACTTAGAAATTGAAATAACAAAAAATTTAAGATGTTTAATTTGTCAAGGACAATCAGTTTATGACTCAGATTCTGAATTTGCTAATAGTTTAAAAATTTTAGTAGAAAAAAAATTAAATGAAGGTTTAAATGAAAAACAAATTTATGAATATCTTAAAAATAAATATGGAGATTGGATTTTGTATGATCCCGGATTCAGTAAAAACACCTATTTTCTTTGGTTATTACCCATATTGATGTTTATATTTGGTGGTGCAATAATACTCAAGAAAGTTATATTAAAAAAAAAATTATGAATTATTTAAGAATTTGTTATTTGGTAATATTGTCTTTATTAATCTCTTCTTCAATCTTTTCAGAAGAAACTAAAGTTAATAGTGATAATACAAAGTTTAATATTTATTCAGGAATGTTTGATTTTAGTGATAGTGGAAAGAAATCAACTCTTATTGGATTTCAACATCAAAATACTGATTTAAATAGAGATACTTTTCTTGGTAATCTTTCTCCGATAACTGGCTTTATGTTTACCGCTGATAGTGCAGCTTATTTATATACCGGTATACAAGCACAATATTCTTTGGGGGCATTAAATATTACACCTAGTTTTACCCCCGGTCTTTATAATCAGGGAGACGGAAAAGATCTGGGACATTTATTGGAATTTAAAAGTGAGGTTCAAATTTCGTTAAATTTTTCAAAAAATAGCCAATTAGGCTTTTCATATAACCATTTATCCAATGCTAGCTTAGGTGATAAGAATCCTGGGGCAAATAGTTATATGTTTAATTTTTTTAAAACCTTTTAAAAAAACATCTATGATATTAAGATTAAAAGATTGTCACAATTTTGGTGATTTTAGAAAACTTGCTAAGCTTAAATTACCATCACCTATTTTCCATTATATTGATGGTGCTGCAGATGACGAAATCACATACGCAAGAAATACGAGTGCTTTTGACGATGTTGACTTGGTTCCCAATGTTTTAAGAGGCGTCGAGGATGTTGATTTATCTACAACTATTTTTGGTAAAAAATTAGATTTACCATTTTATCTGTCACCAACAGCACTACAAAGACTTTTTCATTATGACGGTGAAAGAGCAGTTGGAAAAGCAGCTAAAAAATTTAATACAATGTTTGGTGTTTCTGCCTTAGCCACAGTTAGTGTTGAGGAAATTTCTTCAATGATTGACACACCAAAAATGTTTCAGTTTTACTTTCATAAGGACAGAGGTTTAAATGACTCATGTTTAGAGCGAGCCAAGGCTGCTAAGTTCGATGTAATGGCTTTGACAGTTGATACTATTACTGGAGGAAATCGTGAGAGAGATTTAAGAACTGGGTTTACTTCTCCACCTAAATTGACTTTATCAAGTTTATTCAGTTTTGCGACAAAACCAATGTGGGGAATAAATTATTTAACAAAAGGTAAATTTGAATTACCTCACCTTCAAGATTTTGTGAAAGAAGGTACCGATGTTAACTCATCAATTGGAAATTATTTTTCAACTATGTTGGATCAATCTATGAATTGGAAAGACGCTGAAAATCTTTGCTCTAAATGGGGAGGGCATTTTGCTCTTAAAGGCATAATGAGTGTAGAGGATGCTAAAAAAGCAGTTGATATTGGATGCACTGGTATAATGGTTTCAAATCATGGTGGTAGACAGCTTGATGGATCGAGATCACCATTTGATCAACTTGCAGAAATTGTTGATGCAGTGGGAGATAAACTTGATGTAATATGTGAAGGAGGAATCCATAGAGGAACTCATATGCTTAAAGCATTATCACTTGGCGCAAAAGCATGTTCCGGTGGAAGACTTTATCTTTACGCACTTGCTGCTGCAGGTCAACTAGGTGTTGAAAGGGCTCTTGAGTTGTATAAATCCGAGTTAGTCAGAGATATGAAACTAATGGGCTGCACAAAAATATCTGATCTTAATAGAAATAATTTAAGATTTAGAAAGTAGTGAGTTTACGAGATTGTTATAATTTTGAGGACTTTAGGAAACTTGCGAAAAAAAAATTACCCTCACCAATATTTCATTATATAGACGGTGGTGCTGATGATGAGATTACTCTTAAAAGAAATACAAAATCGTTTGATGATTGCGATTTAGTACCCAATATATTAGCAAGTGTTGGCAAACCAGATTTATCAACTACTATTTTTGGAAAAAAAATTGATATGCCACTTTTTTTATCACCCTGTGCCATGCAAAGACTTTATCATCACGACGGTGACAAAGCCTCAGCCAGAGCAGCAGATAGATTTGGAACATTTTATAGTATGTCCACAATGGCAAATAATACTATTGAGGAAATCTCTAATATTTCTGGTGGTCCAAAATTATTTCAACTTTATGTGCACAAAGATCAATCAATAACAGATGATTTAATTGATAGATGCAGAAGAGCAGGCTTTGATGGCATGTGTTTAACTGTCGATACATTAGTTGCTGGTAACAGAGAAAGAGATCACAGAACTGGTTTTACTACACCACCAAAACTAACTTTAAAAAGTTTAATGAGTTTTGCGACACACCCAAGTTGGGTACTAAATTATTTAACTCATGGAAAATTCAAATTAGCAAATGTAGCTAATAAAACTGACAAAGGTACTGACATTGCAAAGTCAGTAATAGAATATATCAATGAGCAGTATGATCCTAAAATGAATTGGAAAGACGCTGAATACTGTGTGAAAAAATGGGGTGGTCCGTTTGCGCTAAAGGGTGTCATGTCAGTCGAAGATGCAAAAAAAGCAATAGATATTGGATGCACTGCGATCATGGTCTCAAATCATGGTGGTCGTCAATTAGACGGCTCTCGCTCACCTTTTGATCAAGTTAAAGCAATATCAGATGCAGTGGGTGACAAGTTAGAGATTATATTAGATGGCGGTGTAAGAAGAGGGACTCATGTGCTAAAAGCTATAGCTGCAGGTGCAAAAGCTTGTAGTTTCGGTAAAATGTTTTTGTTCTCTTTAGCCGCAGGAGGTCAACAAGGTGTTGAACATCTATTAAAAAACATGCACGATGAGATTGAAAGAAATATGGTTTTAATGGGTTGTTCAAATTTAAAAGAGTTGAATAGTTCAAAATTAATTTATAGAAACTAACAAAAATATAAAAAAAGGAATTTAATATGGAATTAGCTAAAAGTTTAAATAGATTGGGAACAGAAACAGCATTCTCGGTTCTTGCGGAAGCAAAAAAATTAGAAGCTCAAGGTAATCCAATGATACATTTAGGTTTAGGTCAGCCTGACTTTAAAACACCAAAACATGTTGTTGAGGCAGCAAAGAAAGCTTTAGATGATGGTCATCATGGCTATGTAATGTCAAATGGGATCCCAGAATGCAGACAAGCTGTAACAAGATGGATTAAAAAACGATATAGCGTTGATGTTGATTTTGAAAGAATTTTAATTATGCCAGGTGGAAAACCAACCATGACATATGCAATCCAATGTTTTGGAGAGCCTGGAGCAGAGATAATTCATCCTACTCCTGCATTCCCAATATATGAGTCAATGATTAATTATACCGGTTCAACTGCAGTTCCTTATGATTTAACTGAGGATAAGGATCTAAAATTTAATCCTGAGAAAATTTTATCGCTAATTACTGATAAAACTAGATTGTTAATATTGATCAACCCAAATAATCCAACAGGAAGTTTTGTAGACAAGGCAGATATAGATGTACTAGCTGAAGGTTTAAAAAAACATCCACACGTAACAATTTTAAGTGATGAAATTTACAGTAGACAAATTTTCGATGACAAAGAAATGCCTTCATTTTTTCACTATCCAGAATTAAGAGAGAGATTAATTGTACTTGAGGGTTGGAGTAAAGCTTATTCAATGACTGGATGGAGATTGGGTTGGAGTTTTTGGCCTAAAAATTTAGTGGAACACGTGAATAAACTTTTAATAAACAGTGTATCTTGCGTAAACGCAGCGGCACAATTTGCTGGTATTGCTGCTTTAGATGGTCCAGATGACTCAATAAATGAGATGATGGTTAAATTTACTCAAAGAAGAGATTTGATTCATAAAGGATTGAATGAACTTCCAGGAGTAGAATGTAGTTTACCAGGTGGAGCTTTTTATGCTTTTCCAAAAGTGATTGGAACAGGTATGAATGGTGCGGAATTTTGTAAAAAAGCAATGCATGAAGCTGGAGTTGCAATAGTTCCAGGTACAGCATTTGGAAAAACTTGTAATGATTATGTTAGATTTAGTTTTGCAGCTTCAAGAGATAATATTTCTCAAGCTTTGGAAAATATTAAGAAAATGCTAACTAAATAAACTGTATTTTTGTTTGAATTTTTATTAATATTCTTTCAATGAATGACCAGGTACAAGCGGAGTTAAAGAAAATATTTAACGGAAGATTTTCAACGTCAATTTCAACAAGAACTAATTATGCAAGAGGGGAAGATACGTACGATCCTGTTTTGTCTAAGGCAGTTATTTTCCCTGAAACAAATGAAGAAGTATCTAAGATATTAAGTATCTGCAATAAACATAAAATACCAGTTGTTCCATTCGGAACTGGGACATCATTAGAGGGTAATGTTGTAGGTAATGAAAAAGGTATTACTATTAGTTTAGAGAAAATGAATAAAATCTTAACTGTAAATGTTGAAGATTTTGATTGTAGAGTCCAAGCTTGTGTCACCAAAGAACAATTAAATGATTATTTAAGAGAGGATGGAGTTTTTTTTCCTATCGATCCAGGTGCAAATGCCGCAATTGGTGGGATGGCTTCAACTTCTGCTTCTGGAACTATGGCAGTAAAGTACGGTACAATGAAGACTGTAATAACAGGTCTTACAGTAGTTTTACCGAATGGCGATATAATTAATACTGGTAGTAGGACAAAAAAAACTTCAGCAGGATATAATCTAACAAATTTATTTATAGGCTCTGAAGGTACATTAGGAATCATAACTGAAGTTCAATTAAGATTATCTCCTATTCCAGAAAGCATTATGGCTGCAGTATGTCATTTTCCAACTTTAGAAAAAGCAGTTCATACTGCTCAACAGGTTATTCAATATGGTGTCCCAATAGCAAGAATTGAGATGTTAAATAAAGATCAGATGGGAATCAGTATAAATTACTCAAAATTAAAAGATGTTGAGGCAGTGCCAACATTATTCTTTGAGTTTCATGGATCAGAGCAATCAAATAACGAAAATATAAAAACTGTAGAAGAAATATCAAAAGAAAATAATGGAAGCTCTTTCAAATGGGCTAAAGACTTAGAAGATAGAAATAAGTTATGGAAAGCAAGATGGGATGTTTATTATTCAGTAAAAGCGCTAATAAACAATGGAAGAGTTTACTCAACAGATGTATGTCTTCCAATTTCAAATATTACTGAGTGTGTAAATTATGCAGAGGATCAAGCAAAAAGATTTGGCCTAAGAGCTCCAATGGTAGGTCATCTAGGAGATGGTAATTTTCATGTTCTTTTACCTTTTGATCCAGATAAAAAAGAAACTTATAAAAAAATAAGAGAGTTTAATGACTTATTAATCAAAAAAACACTAGAGTTAAATGGAACAATTACGGGTGAACATGGAGTTGGTCTTCATAAAAAAGAATATCTATTAAAGGAACACCCTGATAATATTCCATTAATGAAATTAATTAAACGAAGCATTGATCAAAATAATATTATGAATCCTGGGAAGATTTTTGATCTTAATTGATATAATGAGTATTTTATGAAAAAAATTTTGATTACAAGAAAATTGATTAAGGAAAGTGAGGATAAAGCAAGTAAAGCTTTCAATCCAATATTTAATACTAATGATGAATTATATTCACAATCAAAAGTTATACAGATGAGCCAAGGTTGTGATGGAATTTTATCCTCATTGACTGAAAAAATGGACAAGGAGACAATAGATAAATTACCGGATACAGTTAAGATTATCTCAAATTTTGCAGTTGGATTTGGTAACATTGATTTAGAGGCAGCAAAAAAAAGAGGAATCGTGGTTACCAACACTCCTGAGGTATTATCTGATGCTACTGCAGAAATAGGAGTGCTTTTAATTCTAGGTGCATGTAGAAGAGCAGCTGAAGGAATACAGTCAGCACAAGAAGGTGGATGGAAGTGGTCAGCAGATTATTTGATTGGTAAACAATTAACAGGAACGCGGCTTGGTATTTTAGGGATGGGAAGAATCGGTCAAAAAATTGCAAATATTGCAAGATCATTGGGTATGATTATCCATTACCATAATAGGTCAAAGCTTAGTGATGAGAAAGAACTAGGCGCAACTTATCATAAAGATATAAAAAGTCTTTTTTCTGTCTCTGACGTTTTGTCTATATGTTGCCCAGCAACAAAAGAAACGGAGAACATGATTAATAAAGAGACTGTAGAGTTCTTTCCAAAAGGGGCAGTAATCACAAATGTAGCTAGAGGGGATATTGTTGATGATGAAGCTTTAATCGATGCGTTAAATCGGAGAAAAATATATGCTGTAGGACTTGATGTGTATAAAAATGAGCCGAACTTAAATCCAGGTTATTCAAAAATAAAATCAGCGTTCATTTTACCTCACCTAGGTAGTGCAACTAAAGACACAAGAATTGCAATGGCAAACTTAGCAATTGATAATATTGATGAATTTTTTAATACTGGAAATTGTAAAAACAAAGTTAATTAATTCTACTCTGGATTGAATAAAATTCAACTTCTGCGACATCTACGCTATTTTTTAGAAAGACTCTAATCAGAATCTATGCTTAAATTAATTAGTTAATTAACTGTAATAGGAGAAATAATGACTAAAGAAAATAAATCGTTGAAGATGAAAACATCTTCAAGACGTAAGTTCTTTAAGACTGCTGCTAAGACTGGTGCTTTAGCTGCAGCCGCTGTTGCAATGCCATACGTAAAGGCAAATGCAGCAACTACATTAAAGATGCAAGCTGCATGGCCTAGTGGAGCAAACATCTTTTTTGAAATGGCTGGAGATTATTGCAATATGGTTAAAGAAATGTCTGGAGGATCTCTTCAGATTGATCTTCAACCAGTTGGAGCAGTTGTAAAGACTTCAGAAATCGGACAAGCAGTAAGTTCCGGTGTAGTTGATATGGGTCACTGGGTGACAGCATATTGGTATGGAAAAAATCCAGCTGCATCATTGTTTGGAACAGGTCCTTCATATGGAATGTCATCTCAAGAAGTAATGGGATGGATGGAATATGGTGGAGGAAGAAAACTTTATGATGAAACTCTTGCAAAAGTAGGTTTCGATTACATTGGTTTTTTCCATATGCCTATGCCAGCACAGCCTTTTGGTTGGTTCAAAAAGAACGTAACAAAAGTATCTGATGTTAAAGGTATGAAGTATAGAACTGTTGGTCTAGCGACTAACGTTTTAACTGCAATGGGAATGGTAGTTAGACAATTACCAGGTGGTGAAATTCAGCCAGCTATGAAAACTGGTTTGATTGAAGCTGCTGAGTTTAACAACCCAACTTCAGACTCTCAGTTTGGTATGCAAGACGTTTCTAAGCACTATCACTTAGGAAGCTTCCACCAATCTCAAGAGATGTTTGAGATACCAGTTAACAAAAAAACATATAATAGTTTATCACCTGCACACCAAGCAATATTGAAAAATGCTGCTTACGCTGCAAACAGTGATAACTACTTTAAGGCTTTAGTAAGATACTCAGCTGACTTAGCTAAGTTAATGAACGAGCATAAAGTAAATGTTTACCAAACTTCTGATGAAATCTTGGCTCAACAATTAAAAGGTTGGGATAAGGTAATCGGTGATTTCAATAAGAAAGATCCTTTCTTTAAGAAAGTCGTTGATTCTCAGAAATCGTATGCGAAGAGAGTAATGAAATACTTGCTGATGAATCAGCCTAATTACAAACTTGCATATGAAAATGAGTTTGGTCCAATAGGAAAAGTTAAGTTATAATTAACTTTTTTATAAATTTTAATAAGGGGGCCTCGGCCCCCTTTTTTATTTGATTAATTCAAGACAATTCAATAAAAGTTTATATCTATGATGAGTTCATACATAAAATTTGCAGACCGATTAAGCGTTTCGATGGGTAAAGCCTTTTCTTGGTGCATAGTGATCTTAATGGGTGGGACATGCTATGAAGTTTTTATGGCCTATGCTTTAAACGCCCCTACTTTATGGAATTTTGATTTTAGCCTTCAAATGTACGGAGCTATTTTTATGATGGCTGGTGCTTACACTTTATGTACAGAAGCACATGTAAGAGGTGATGTAATCTACAGGTTATTCTCTCATAAAACTCAAGCCTGGATAGATTTAATTTTATATTTTATTTTCTTTTTCCCGGGGGTTCTTGCTTTAGCTTTTTACGGTTACGAATACGCAGCACTAGCATGGAAAATTAAAGAGACAAGTTGGAACAGTCCAGCGCAGATACAAATTTATATGGCAAAATCTTTAATACCTTTGTCTGGTAGTCTTTTGACCATTCAAGGTATTAGTGAAGTTTTTAGATGTATTATTTGTATACAAACAGGTAGTTGGCCTGAAAGGGAATCTATTCGTGATGCCGAAGAGACTGAAAAAGTATTAATGAGACAATCACAAGAAAGAAAAAAAGAAGATGTTATTTAGTCTTACAAATCCAGAAGTAGCAATAATGATGATGGGAATATTTTTATTTGCAGTTTTATTAGGATTCCCGATTGCATTCACTTTGATGGCGATGGGTTTAGGATTTGGATATTATGCTTATTTCGATCCAACTAAAATGGAACATCTTTTTGATAATAGAATTTTTCAACTTTTTGTTCAAAACACCTATACCGTAATGGATAACAATGTTTTAACCGCCGTCCCACTCTTCTTGTTTATGGGATATTTGGTTGAAAGAGCGGGTATAGTTGCAAAACTATTTTTTGCTATAAGATTAGCATCTCATAAACTTCCTGCTTCAATGGCAGTAGCAGCACTAATTACTTGTGCTTTATTTTCTACAGCCACAGGAATTATTGGGGCTGTAGTAACTTTAATGGGGCTTCTTGCTTGGCCAGCTATGGTTAAAGCGGGTTATGATAAAAAATTTGCATCAGGAATAATATGTTCTGGAGGTTGCTTAGGTATTTTAATTCCACCAAGCATAATGTTGATTGTTTATTCAGTTATAGCTCAGTTATCACCTTTAAGATTATTTGCTGCCGCTATTTTTCCTGGATTAATGTTAGCAGGGCTTTACATAGGATATGCTATATTTAGAGCATGGTTAAATCCATCTATCGCGCCTAAACCTGCGGCTGAGGAAATCCCACCCCCTGCAGTTATCATGAAAGAAGTTCTGGTTTCTTTTTTACCACTATTTTCTCTGATAATTTTAGTTTTAGGGACAATTCTTGCAGGTATCGCAACACCTGCTGAAGCTGCTGCTGTAGGTGCTTTTGGATCATTAGTTCTTTCATATTTTTACAAAACATTAAAATGGAAAAATTTTAAAGAGTCAGTTTTCTTAACTGCAAAAACTACTGCAATGATTATGTGGTTATTCATAGGTTCATGGACATTCGCATCAGTATTTTCTTATCTTGGTGGTCATGAAGTTTTTGAACATTTCTTTAAATCTTTAAACTTACAGCCATGGCAATTTTTAGTTATCACACAATTAATAATTTTTTTACTTGGTTGGCCTCTAGAGTGGACTGAAATATTAATCATATTTGTTCCAATTTTTTTACCTCTAGTTGAATTTTTTGGTGTAAACCCTTACTTTTTTGCAATGTTAATTGCATTAAACTTACAAACCTCATTTTTAACACCACCGATGGCAATGTCGGCTTATTATTTGAAGGGTGTGCAATCAAAGAATGTTGAACTAATGCAAATATTTAGTGGAATAATGCCGTTTCTAGGTATTGTAATTTTAGCAATGGTTTTAATGTATCTATTTCCAGGAATTGCACTTTGGTTACCAGAAACACTATTCGCTGATTAAATCTAGATGAAAGAAATTTTTTCTTTAAGCCTTGAGGATTTGGCAAAAAAAATCAAAGATGCACAAATTTCATCAGTTGAAGTTTGTGAAACCTATATAGAAAGAATTAGCAAGTTTGAAAAAGACGTTAAGGCTTGGGCACACTTTGATAAAAAAGTATTATTAGAAAAAGCTGCTGAGGCAGATGATCATAGAAGATCAGGAAAACCCGTAGGATTACTTCATGGAGTACCAATAGCTGTCAAAGATATTGTTGGCACTGTAGACATGCCGACCGAGTGTGGAACGGTAATAAGAAAAGGTAAATCCTATTCACAAAATGCAGAAATAATAGATTTGTTACATTCAGCAGGTGCAATTGTTATGGGTAAAACCGCAACTTCAGAGCTTGCTTATTTAGGTCCACCAGCTACCACAAATCCACATGATAAAACTAGAACTCCTGGTGGTTCATCCAGTGGGTCGGCAGCCTCAGTTGCCTCCTTTATGGCCCCAGCATCTATTGGCTCTCAAACTGGCGGTTCAATTATTAGACCTGCATCTTATTGTGGAGTCGTTGGTTATAAACCTAGCTATGGATTAATTTCTAGAAACGGAGTTTTAAGAACCTCTTATAGCTTAGATCACATAGGTATGTTTGGCAGAAGTGTAGAAGATGTTGCAATGTTAGCTAAAGTATTAATTAAGAAAGATAAGTATGACACTGCTACCATTCATTATTCTACTGAAAATATACTATCAGAAACTAAAAAAGGGCCTCTTTTTGATCCAAAATTTATATTTTATAAAACAGACCACTGGAAGATAATTGATAAAAAATCAAGAGAGTCATTTGATTATTTTATAAAATCATTTAAAAAAAATATTGAAATTTTTGATACGCCATCATATTTCAAAGATATTCACAAATATCATAAAATTATTCATGAGACAGATTTAGCAAATAATTTTTCTGTATATTTTAAAAAATATAAAAAGAAATTATCTAAATTTATGCAAGATGCTATTAATAATGGAAACAAATATTCAGCAAAAGAGTATGCTGAAGCAATTGACTTCATTAAAAGAAGTTATGAATCGTATCAGGAAGTATTTGAGGATTACCACGGTGTTTTAACTCCATCTAGCCCTGGAGTTGCACCTAAAGGTTTAAAAAGTACTGGTACCGCTGAATTTAATAAAGTTTGGTCATATCTTGGAACCCCATGTATTTCACTACCTTTACTTGAAGGTGAAAATAATCTACCATTAGGAGTTCAATTAGTTGGTAACAAATATGATGATCACAGATTTTTGGGAGTTGCCAAATGGTTAGAGAGGGAATGTCAGGATTGAAATGAATAAAATCACAACTATAATTGGTTTGTCTTTTGCCGTTTTCTTTTTAATAGGATTAGCCACTACTTTAACTAGATCAATGATGATTGGTTTTTTAGATGTTATTCCAGTTTATCTATTAATGGGTGCAGCTATCGTAATGATGATATACGAAGCCTTTTTTGATAAAAGTTAATTTTTACAAAAATTGAGAAATCTTAACGTTAATATTTTTCCTCTTTCTCTTTTATTTATCCAACCAATTTTTATGGCTAGCAACTTAGTAGTGGCTCGGGGAGGTGTTGAATTTGTGCCACCTATTTCATTAGCTTTTTGGAGATGGACACTGGTTTTTTTGATATTGCTACCATTTACATATGTGAGTTTGAAAAAAAATTTTAAGATTATTAGGAAGGAATACCAAAAATTATTTTTCTTAGGGACCATGGGCTGTGGTGTTTGTGGTGCTTTCCCTTTTTTGGCTGGTGAAACTACAACAGTTACAAATATGGGAATTATATATACGTCATCACCTGTATTTATAATATTGATTTCTTACTTTTTCTTTAATGAAAGAATTAATTTTACCAAAATAATTGGATTAATTGCGTGTTTAATAGGAGTGTTTACGATTATAATTAAAGGCAATCTAAAATTATTAATTAATCTAGAATTCACAATTGGTGATTTATGGATGTTAGCCGCTGCAATCGGATGGGCCTTGTATTCTATTTATTTATTTTATTGGAATTCAAAACTTAAAATTTTTGAGAGATTTACTTTAATATCATTTTTTGGAGCATTAAGTTTATTACCATTTTATATTGGCGAGGAAATATTCTTTAAACAAACAAATTTTATACCTGAATTTTACTTATGGGTAATCTTTGCAGCTGTTTCACCTGGAATAATTGCTTTCACTCTTTATACAATCGCTCAAAAAAAATTAGGTGCATCTTTGACTGGATTTACACTTTATATATTTACAGTTTATGGTGCAATATATGGATATTTTTTATTTGATGAAAAATTTGAAAATTATCATTTTATTGGCACAATTTTAGTATTTTTTGGAATATATTTGGCAAAAAAGAATAATGTTAAAAAAGTTTAGGAATAATTTGTTCTCATTCTTACAAATAATTGTTTTGGTTTATCTTTTTGTTTTGGTTTTTTTATATTTTTATCAAAGAAATTTATTGTATCACCCAAATGAAAATAATTATGCTACTGATCAGATATCTGTATCAATTCAAAAGGTAAAAATAAGTACTTCAGATAATATTGATTTATTAGGCTGGTTTCATGAAAAAGATCTAAAGAAATACAAAACCATTCTTTATTTTCATGGAAACGCAGGTTCTTTAGAAAATAGAATTCATAAGTTAAACCATTTTAGTGAAATGGATGTTAACTTTTTAATAATTGCCTGGAGGGGTTTTAGTGGGAATCAAGGAAAACCATCTGAAAAAGGTCTTTATGAAGATGGAAAAAGTGGAATAGACTGGTTAATCAGCAAAGGTGTTAAAGAGGAAAATATTGTTATTTATGGTGAGTCACTAGGGACTGGTGTCGCAACTCATTTATCACAAAAAAAAAATTTTGCTGGTGTTATATTAGAGACTCCTTTTACTTCTATGGTCGACGCAGCTAAAATATTTTATCCCTACATACCCGTAAATTTATTATTAAAAGACAAATTTGATAATAAAAGTAAGATTAATAATATAAACGCTCCTATTCTAATAATGCATGGTGAGGCTGACCAGATAGTTCCATTCTTCATGGGAAAAAAAATGTATGAAATAGCCAATGATCCAAAATATTCTTATTTTACAAAACATGATAATCACATGATGGAGTTCGATGAAAACCTTGTCAAAACTCTTAAATCTTTTTTAAAAAGTTTAAATTAAGCCACAATCTCAACAAATATACTTCAGAATTATAATTTATTTAAACATAATGAAAAAACTATCTTTCTTATTTATTGCAGTCTTTATTTTTTTTACAAACGCTTATTCGCGAGATGAATTTCTTCAACTTGATGATTTATTTCATGTAGATCATATGGACTCACATAACAAAGAGTTTAGCCTATATTTTAAAGGTAGAGATAAATCCATTTTAGCTAGAGGCGAAAACGATAATTATATAAATGATTATCCAAAAGACCTTTATATTTTTAATCATTTAACAAAGACCTCATCACCTTTAATTTCTTATGAGTGGTTTCCCTCACAAGCTAAATATTTTTTACAAGAATATGATTTTCCAGTATTCCCAGATGATTTTGCATATTACTTACTAAAAGATGATAAAACATTAGTAATGATTAGTGCTGTAAAAAGTTTAAATGCTAATTTTAAGTATGACATCATTAATAAAAAATTAGAACTTTATCCTACCACTGGCAAATTTGATTTTATAATCTCTTCATTTTCTAAAGATTGTGGTCATTATAAATTTGATGATAATTATAAATGCAATATTTATAAACCTTTGATCTCTAGTAATTTAATTAATTAATTTGAGTAAAAGCCTCAGCAAATTTTTCTGCTTCAAATAATTGTAAGTCGTCTTCTTTTTCACCTAAGCCTAATGCAATAATTGGAATTTCATATTTTTTTGCTAATGCTAACAAAATTCCTCCTTTAGCTGTACCATCTAATTTTGTCATTACAATACCTGTTATTGGTATAATCTTATTAAATTCTTCGACTTGATTTAATACGTTCTGACCTGATGTTGCATCTAAAACTAAGATAACATTGTGAGGTGCGTTGGGATCTATTTTTTTTGTGACATTGGCTATCTTTTTATACTCTTCCATTAAATTTTTTTTATTTTGGAGTCTCCCTGCTGTATCGATTAAAACTTGATTAAAATTATTTTTTATAGCTTCATCTACTGCCTTAAAAGCGACAGAGGCCGGATCAGCACCTTGAGATGATTTTATTATTTTAACATCTACTCTGTTTGCCCAATTTTCTAATTGTTCAATTGCAGCAGCTCGGAAAGTATCTGATGCTGCAAACATAACTTTATTGCCATTAGTCTTCAATATTTTTCCTATTTTACCAATAGTTGTTGTTTTGCCTACCCCATTTACTCCAGAAACCAAAGTTGCGCTAAGTTTTTCTTTTTTTTCAAAAAAAGAATTGTACTCCAAGGATTTCATCAAAGAAATTATATATTCTTTTAAAATTAAATTTATTTCTTTGTTTAGATCTTTATTTGGATCAATTTTTTTTCTTGAAATTATTTCTTTAATTTCAGAAGCGGCTTCAACTCCTACATCCGATCGAATTAAAAATTCTTCAATTTTATTCAAATTTTCATCATTAATTTCTTTTTTGATAATTATTTCTTTAAGTCCAGACGTGAAAGCTGACGCACTCTTTTGAAATCCAATTCTAAATTTATCAAAGATACCCATTATAATTTTATCTTAATTTCCTCGATATCCGAGACTGGTCCTTTCATATGAATAGAATTATTTTCATCTATTAAAATTGATAATTTTCCGGTTGAAAATTCTATATCAGTTTTGTTTTCTGTAAGATTATTCAATTTACCGGCAAATGCAGTAGCACATGCTGCGGTTCCACACGCTTTGGTAAGACCAGCTCCTCTTTCCCACACTTTTACTTTGATCAAATTTTTATTAATAATTTGTGCAATTGTTAAGTTACATTTTTCTGGGAATAATTCATGATTTTCCATCTCAGGACCAATAGACTTTATATTAAAATCTTCAATCTTTTTTACAAAAAAAACAATATGTGGATTACCAACATTAATTGCTGTTCCACCTAAATGCTCGTTATTATTTTTATCGATAATTTTCATATTTAAATTTTTTGTATCCATCTCTTTTGACAAAGGTATTTCATTCCATTTTAATTTAGCTTTACCAATTTCAGTCATAACAATTTTTTTTTCTAATATCCGGGATTTTAATTTTCCTGAAAGGGTGTTTAAAACTATAGAATTAATGTTTTTCTCTTTTGAAATTAAATCTGCAACACATCTTGTTCCATTCCCGCACGCTCCAGATTCTCCTCCATCTGAGTTAAAAAATCTTAAACTTGCATCTGCAGAACTATCTGACTCAATAAAAATTAGTTGATCACAGCCGATAAAATTTCTATCACAAATTTTAACTATCTGATCCCTTGTTAAATTGGTAATTTTCTGTCTATTATCAATGATAACAAAATCATTACCTAATCCATCCATTTTAAATGCTTTAATGTCCATATATAGTTATTTAACTTATTTATTGACTTTTTGAACCTCTATTATAATTTGTGCCAGTTTCCGCAAAAACGTTAAATTTGCGGTGTCTTTGGAAACAAAGAGATCGACACTAGTCAGCGAGGGTTCGCCCACTAGTGCGATTACTAATGCGTGAAATAAATATGTTTGAAAATTTAACAAATAAATTTGAAGAAATTTTTTCTTCTTTAAAAAAGGCTCCATCGCTTGATGAAAATCAGGTTGATGAAGGTCTGAGAGGTATTAGACAAGCCTTACTTGAAGCAGATGTTTCTTTAGACGTAGCTAAAGAATTTATTGAAAAAGTTAAGCCAAAAGCTTTAGGGCAAGAAATAATAAGATCAACATCACCAGGTGATATGGTGGTTAAAATTGTCTATGACGAGTTAGTCAATTTATTAGGTGAAAAAAATAATGATGTAAATCTTAATGCAGTTCCGCCTGTACCAATGATGCTAGTTGGATTGCAAGGTTCTGGTAAAACAACCACAACAGCTAAACTTGCAAAATATTTGGAAAACATCAAAAAAAAGAAAGTTATGATGGTAAGTTTAGATATTTATAGGCCAGCCGCCCAGGAGCAATTAAAATCTTTAGGAGAACAAAATAATATTTTAACTCTTCCAATAATCGAAGGTCAACAACCAGCTGATATATGTCAAAGGGCTATTAGTGCTGCAAATTTAAATGGAGCTGACATTATATTATTTGACACTGCGGGCAGAACACAGATCGATTTACAAATGATGAGTGAAATCAAACAAATTGAAAATATGATTAAACCAGTTGAGACATTTTTAGTGGCAGACTCTTTAACAGGACAAGTTGCAGCTTCAGTAGCAAAAGAATTTAAAAATACTGTAAATCTATCAGGTATAATTTTGACTAGAGCAGATGGTGATGCGAGGGGTGGAGCCGCGGTTAGTATGAAATTTATTTCAAAAGTTCCAATTAAATTTTTAGGTATAGGTGAAAAAATTGATAACCTAGAGGCATTTCATCCAGATAGAATCGCTAATAGGATCTTAGGAATGGGAGATATCGTATCTCTTGTAGAAAAAGCAGCACAAGATCTTGGAGAAGAAAATATTAAAAAGGCTGAAGAGAATTTAAAGAAGGGTCAATTCTCTATGGAGGATTATTTAGCACAATTAAGACAAATGAAAAAAATGGGAGGAATAGAAGGCATTATGTCTTTTATGCCTGGTGTTTCAAAGGTTAAATCTCAAATGGATGCAGCTGGAATTGATGAAAGTATAATTACAAAAAATGAAGCTATAATATTGTCTATGACAAAAAAAGAAAGAGAGAATCCAAAGATAATTGATGGTTCTAGAAAAAAAAGAATTGCTAATGGTTCTGGCACAGATCCAGCCACTATCAATAAATTGTTAAAGCAATTTAAAATGATGTCTGAAATGATGAAAAAGATGTCTAAAGGTAATTTGAAGGGTATGTCTGACAAAGGAATACCTCCAGAATTATTTAATCAATTAAAATAAAAAAAAAGGAGAACGAATGTTAAAGTTAAGGTTATCAAGAGGAGGGACAAAAAAAAGACCCGTTTATAAAGTAGTTGTTGCAGACAGTCGTTTTGCAAGGGATGGTAGATTTATAGAGAAAGTGGGATTTTTTAATCCACTATTACCAAAGGAAAAAAAGGAAAGAATTGGATTAGAAGCAGAACGAATAAAGTATTGGTTGGGTCAAGGAGCACAACCAACAACTAGAGTAGCGAGGATTTTAGGTGAAAATGAATTAATGCCTATGCCGGCGAATAGAAATAATCCTCAGAAAGCTATCCCAAAAAAAGATCGAAAAAAAGAAGGCAGTGAGGAAGCTAAAAAAGAAGAAGCTCCAAAAGCAGAGGCTAAAAAAGAAGAAGCTCCAAAAGCAGAGGCTAAAAAAGAAGAAGCTCCAAAAGCAGAGGCTAAAAAAGAAGAAGCTCCAAAAGTAGAGGCTCCAAAAGCAGAGGCTAAAAAAGAAGAAGCTTCAAAGGCAGAAGCTAAAAAAGAGGAAAAGAAATAATACAAAGATTATTTATGATGCAAGCTCAAGTATTTACACTTTATCCAGAAGTTTTCCCTGGGCCTTTAAATAAAGGTATTTACAGTAAAGCAATGGTTAAAAAGTTATGGAGCTTAAAAGTAATTAATATTAGAGACTTTGCTCAAGATAAACATAAAACAGTTGATGATACTCCTTACGGCGGTGGGACAGGTATGTTAATTAAACCAGATGTCTTGGCGAATTCTATTGATCAAAATGTAAATAAGGGAGATAAAATTTTTTATCTTTCACCAAAAGGTAAAAGATTTGATCAAAAATTTGCACAAGATTTATCTAAAGAAAAATCATTTTCTTTGATTTGCGGACAGTTTGAGGGTGTTGATGAAAGAGTTTTGGGTACAAGAAATATTGAAGAGGTGAGCATTGGAGATTATGTTTTGTCTGGAGGAGAAACGGCAGCTTTGGTTATTCTAGATAGCGTTTTAAGACTTTTACCTGGAGTTTTAGGAAATGATAAATCCTCAGCTGATGAAACTTTTGAAAATGGCCTTTTAGAGTATCCGCAGTTCACAAAACCTCAAATATGGGAAGAAAAAGCAGTGCCAGAGGTGTTATTATCTGGAGATCACAGTAAAATTAAAGACTGGCGTTTATCTCAATCTGAGGCTATAACACGCGACCGAAGACCAGATTTGTGGCAAAAATATAAGAAAGATTAAATTGATAAATACTGAAATGAAAACAATAGAAGAAATTAACCAAAACAACGTTAAAAAGATTATCTCTGAAAAAAAGATACCTGAATTTTTCCCAGGAGATGTTGTAAAGGTTGGGGTAAGAATTACAGAGGGTAAAAAAGAAAGAATTCAGTATTTTGAAGGAGTATGTATTGCTAAAAAAAGTAGAAACTTAAACTCCTCATTTACTGTCAGAAAAATATCATTTGGTGAAGGAGTTGAGAGAACATTTCCATTGTTTGGAACTGTGATTGACTCAATTAAAGTAATTCGATCTGGAAAAGTAAGAAGAGCAAAACTTTACTATTTAAGAGATAGAACTGGGAAGTCAGCAAGGATTGCCGAAAAAATTAGAAAAAAAATTGGTATCGATGTTGATGTTAAACCAGAAACAGTAACTGAGGAAAATTTAGCTCCAATCACTAAAGAAAATACTTCAGAAATTAAAAAAGAGGCTACACCAGCGGTTGAGCCAAAAATAGACGAAACTTCAAAAAATGAAGTCAAAAAAGATGCCCCTAAGGCCGAAACTAGCACAGAAAAAAAACTTGAAAACTTACAAGAAAAAAAATAATTTTTTTCTCAATGCCTAATACTCTTTACGATAAAATTTGGAATGACCATTTAGTACATCAACAAGATGATGGGACAGCATTATTATTTGTTGATAGACATTTAGTCCATGAGGTTACAAGTCCACAAGCTTTTGAAGGACTTAGAAATACTAAAAGAAAAGTCAGGCACCCAAAATTAACTTTAGCTGTAGCAGACCATAATGTGCCAACAACCGATAGGTCAAAGGGTATTTCAGATCATGAATCTAAAATTCAGGTAGAGACCTTAGAGGAAAATTGCAAAGAATTTGGTATTAAACTTTTTGGAATGAATGATAAGCGGCAAGGTATTGTTCATGTAACTGGTCCAGAGCAGGGTTTTACGCAACCCGGAACAGTTATTGTTTGTGGGGATAGCCATACTGCAACCCATGGAGCATTTGGTGCATTAGCATTTGGAATAGGAACATCTGAAGTGGAACATGTTTTAGCAACACAAACATTAGTTCAGAAAAAAGCAAAAAATTTTAGAATAAATGTAAATGGTACTCTTCCATTAGGTGTAACTTCTAAAGATGTAATACTTCAAATAATTGGAAAAATAGGCACGGCGGGTGGAACAGGATGTGTAATAGAATATGCCGGTGATCTAATCAAATCACTAAGTGTTGAGCAAAGAATGACAATCTGTAATATGACAATTGAAGGTGGTGCAAGAGCAGGTTTAATAGCTCCTGATGAAAAAATATTTAAATATTTAATGGGTAGGCCAATGTCGCCTAAAGAAAAAGATTGGGAAAAAGCGTTAGAATATTGGCAAAGTTTAAATACTGACGAGGGCGCTGAGTTTGATAAAGAAATAAACTTGAAAGCAAATGAAATATCACCAATGATAACTTGGGGTACATCACCTCAAGACGTCATTACAATTGATGATAATGTTCCCAATCCAGAAAATGAAAAAGATGAGGATAAAAAAAATTCTCTAGAAAGAGCACTGAATTATATGGGTTTAAAACCAAACATGGCGGCTAAGGATATAAAAATAGATAAAGTTTTCATTGGAAGCTGTACAAACGGTAGAATAGAAGATTTAAGAGAGGCTGCAAAGATTTTAAAAGATAAAAAAATAGCTTCTCATGTCCAAGCGATGGTTGTTCCTGGATCAGGGTTGGTTAAAGAACAAGCAGAACAAGAAGGATTAGATAAAATTTTTGTCAATTCTGGATTTGAATGGAGAGAACCTGGTTGCTCTATGTGCCTTGCAATGAACGCTGATAAATTAAAGCCTGAGGAGAGATGTGCATCTACTTCAAATAGAAATTTTGAGGGAAGACAAGGAAGAGGTGGAAGAACTCATTTAGTAAGTCCTGGAATGGCAGCAGCAGCAGCTATATCTGGAAATCTTGACGATGTGAGAAAGTATCAAAATTAGATGCAAAAATTTAGTACATTAAAAAGCATTCCTGCATATCTACCGATAGTTAATATTGACACGGATATGATTATTCCCAAACAATTTTTGAAAACAATTAAAAGAACTGGGTTAGGTAAAAATTTATTTTTTGAGATGAGATATGATGATCAAGGCAAAGAAATTAATGATTTTATTTTAAACAAAAGTCCATTCAATAATTCAAAAATTTTAATTGCAGGAAAAAATTTTGGATGTGGTTCTTCAAGAGAACACGCTCCATGGGCATTATTAGATTTTGGTATTACGTGTGTTATAAGCTCAAGTTTTGCAGATATTTTTTATAATAATTGTTTCAAGAATGGAATTTTGCCCATAACTCTTGATGATGAAAAAATAAAAGATCTTTCAGAGTATACAAATAGAAAAGAGGAAATTTCTATAGACCTAAACGAAGAAAAAGTTATTTATGGAAATAATGAAATTAAATTTAAAATTGATCCATTTAAAAAAAAATGTCTATTAGAGGGATTAGATGATATAGCATTGTCATTAAAAAAATCAGATAAGATTGAAGATTTTGAAAAAGACTTGAAAAGTAAAAAACCTTGGATCTTTAATGATTAAAGTAAAAAAAAGAAAAATATTATTACTGCCAGGTGATGGAATTGGACCAGAAGTTATAAGTGAGGTCAGGAAAGTTATTAATTGGTTTAATGATAAAAAATCTTTAGATTTTGAGATCGATGAAGACTTAGCGGGGGGATGTTCATATGACAAACATGGAACACCGATTACCGACGAAGTTTTTTATAAAGCTCTAGAAAGTGCGGTTGTAATGTTAGGTGCCGTAGGTGGACCTACATGGGACAATGTAGAGTTTTCAAAAAAACCTGAGAGAGCACTTTTAAAGTTAAGAAAAGAATTAAAACTTTTTGCCAACTTAAGACCAGCCATATGTTTTGAACAATTAGTCAATGCATCAACACTTAAACCTGAGGTCGTGTCTGGGCTAGATTTAATGATCGTGAGAGAACTTACAGGTGGTATTTATTTTGGTGAGCCTAGAGGAATTAAGCCTATAGAAAATGGAGAAAGAAAAGGAATTAATACCCACACGTACACAAGTAGTGAAATAGTTAGAGTAGCAAGAATAGCTTTTGATTTAGCTAAAAAAAGATCCAATAAAGTGACGTCTTGTGAAAAATCAAATGTTATGGAAGCCGGACAACTATGGAAAGAGGAGGTTCAAGCACTTCATGAAAAAGAGTATAAAGATGTCGAATTAAGTCACATGCTTGCAGATAACTGTGCGATGCAATTACTAAGGAACCCAAAACAATTTGATGTAATTGTAACAGACAATCTTTTTGGGGACATGTTATCAGACCAAGCTTCTATGTTAACAGGCTCATTAGGACTTTTACCCTCTGCATCCCTTGGAGCAAAAAATAAAGATGGAGAAATGAGAGCCATGTACGAACCTATTCATGGATCGGCGCCAGATATAGCTGGCAAAGGAATTGCTAACCCAATAGCAACAATTTTGAGTTTTGCAATGGCTTTAAGATACTCATTAGATTTAGATAAGGAAGCTGATACCCTCGAAAAAGCCGTGCAAAGTGTGTTAAATGATGGTTTAAGAACAAAAGATATTTTATCTAAAGGATTGAAGGAAGTATCAACATCACAAATGGGTGATGCGATCATTTCAAAATTGCAATAATTAACTAATTAACTTAAACTTATAAAATGCCAAGCTATACCGCACCAGTTGAAGACATGATTTTTCTCTTTGACAAACTGAGAAATAATAAAAAATATAACGAATTAGGTAAATATAAGGATGTAACATCAGATTTAGTTAAAGATATTTTACAGGAAGCAGCAAAAATTAACCAAAATTTAATATTACCGTTAGCCAAAATTGGAGATGAAAATCCTGCAGTTTTGGAAAATGGAGTAGTTAGAACTCCTCCTGGTTATAAAGAAGCTTATAAAAAATACATAGAGGATGGGTGGACGTCTTTATCTTGTGATCCAAAATATGGTGGTCAAGGTATGCCTAAAACTGTTAGTGCTTTTTTTGATGAAATGCTATCTTCCGCAAGTTTATCTTTTAAACTCTATAGTGAACTGAGTATCGGTGCATATAATTGTATTAATCATCATGCATCAGATGAATTAAAAAATAAATATTTACCGAAAATAGTAGAGGGTAAATGGAGCGGCACAATGTGTCTTACTGAACCTGTATGTGGTACTGATTTAGGATTACTCAAAACAAAAGCAAAAAAACAATCAGACGGAACTTATAAAATAACTGGACAAAAAATTTTTATTACATCTGGTGACCATGATTTAACAGAAAATATTATTCATTTAGTTTTAGCGAGAGCAGATGACTCCCCAGCAGGTACAAAAGGAATAAGTTTGTTTTTAGTTCCAAAATTTATTGTTAAGGATGATGGATCAGTTGGACCAAGAAATGGAATATCAACTGGATCTATTGAGGATAAAATGGGAATAAAAGGGTCAGCTACTTGCGTATTAAATTTTGATGATGCCACTGGTTATATGATTGGTAACAAAGAAAAAGGTTTGAATGCTATGTTCACAATGATGAATCTTGAAAGAATAGTTGTTGGTATCCAAGGTTTAGGAATTTCAGAAATTGCTTACCAAAATTCTCTTATGTACGCGAAAGAGAGAAAGCAGGGTAAATCAAACAATTCAAATTCAAAAAATGGAGCTGATTTAATAATAGAACATGCTGATATAAGAAGATCACTATTAAATATGAAATCAATAATTGAGGGTGAGCGAGCCTTATGTTTTTGGTTGTCACAACAAACTGAGGTGAGCTTACATCATTCAGACAATAAAGCACGAGAGGAAGCATCGGATTTCGTATCTTTAATGACACCTGTGGTGAAATCATTATTTACTGACTTAGCTATGGAAATAACTAGTGATGCTATGCAAATTTATGGCGGCTATGGTTATACAAAAGATCAGGGAATTGAGCAGCTATATAGAGATAATAGAATAACACCTATATATGAAGGAACAAATTCAGTTCAAGCCGCTGATTTAGTTTTTAGAAAATTATCAAATAAGAATGGCAATATTATAAAAAAATTTTTAGACCAAATTAAATCTGAATGTAATTCTAAGAATGAGAAAATTGGTCCATTTTTATCTTTGTTTAATTATAATTTAGATATATTAGAAAAATTTAGTAATTGGATGCTTGATAAGGCAAAGACGGATAAAGATGACGTAAGTGCAGCGGCAAATGATTATCTTAAAACTCTTGGTTTTGTTTCAATAGCTTATGCATGGATAAAAGTGTTAGAAGTGAGCTTTGAAGATTACGAAGAAAATAAAGTTTTTTATAACGACAAAATAGATACGGCAAAATTTTACTTCGATAAAGTATTACCTAGAGCTGAGCAACATTATAAGTCTGCAATTTCTGGTAGCTCAAATATAATGAATTTTAAATTTAGTTAATATGAGTCACTACGAAACTAATTTAGACAAAAATAAGGCTAATTATGTTCCTTTAACACCTCTAACCTTTTTAAAAAGAGCTAAAGAAATTTATCCAAACTATGAGGCTGTTGTTTATGAGGATAGGAAATATTCTTGGGCTGAGATTTATAAGCGCACTATTAAATTTGCAAGTGCACTAAATAAAATTGGTATTAAAAAGGGTGATACAGTATCATTTCTAGCTTTTAATACTCCAGAAATTTTTGAAGGCCACTATTCAGTTCCAATGACAGGTGCAGTCTTAAATACAATTAATATTAGGTTAGATGCTAAAACTATTTCTTACATCTTAGATCATAGCGAGGCTAAAGTGTTAGTAGTTGATAGACAGCTTCATGTTGAAGTAAAAAAAGCTCTAAAAAATATCAAGAAAAAAATTACTATTATTGATATAGTTGATAAATTTGCAGATCAGTCAAAGTGTGAAAAAATTGGTGAGTTGGAATATGAAAGCTTTTTAAATAGTGGTGATGAAAATTTTGATTGGAAAATGCCAGATGATGAATGGCAAGCAATATCACTTAGCTATACGTCGGGAACTACAGGAAACCCTAAGGGAGTGGTTTACCATCACAGAGGATCATATTTAATGTCTACTGGAAGCGCCGTTGCTTGGAACATGCCTAATAGATTAAATTTCTTGACTATAGTGCCAATGTTCCACTGTAATGGTTGGGGCTATCCCTGGACTATACCAATGTTGAATGGAAAAACTATTTGTTTAAGAAATATAGATATAAAAAAAATTTTTGAATTAATTGATAAATATAAGATAACTCATTTTGGAGGTGCGCCAATTGTATTAAATATGATAACAGGTGCTCCTGAGGCAGATAGAAAAAAATTGAAACAAAAAGTTTTCGTTTTGACTGCTGGAGCCCCACCACCAAGTATTATATTTAAAAAAATGAAAGAACTTGGATTTGAGGTTATGCACGTGTATGGATTGACAGAAACTTATGGGCACGTCACCCAATGTGCATGGAACGATGAATGGAACGATTTTGATGAGGAAAAACAAAATGAAATTAAAGCTAGACAGGGAGTTAGGTACCCTAATACAGAAGGGATATCAGTTATGGACCCAGAAACCATGAAAGAGGTCCCAAAAGACGGAAAAACAATAGGTGAAATTATGATTAAAGGAAATGTAGTTATGAAAGGTTATTTTAAAGATAAAGATGCAACAAACAAAGCCATGAGTGGAGGATGGTTTCACTCTGGTGATTTAGCAGTCATGCATCCAGATGGATATGTAAAAATTCAAGATAGGTCAAAAGATATTATTATATCTGGTGGTGAAAATATATCCTCAATTGAAATAGAAAACACTTTGGCGAAACATCCCTCAGTATCAATTGCAGCAGTTGTTGCTAAACCTGATGATAAATGGGGCGAAGTACCATGTGCATTTATTGAGATGGTCAAAGACAAACCTGTTACAGAAGAAGAACTTATCAGTTTCTGCAAAGAAACTTTGGCTGGATTTAAAGTGCCAAAGCAGGTTGTCTTTTGCGAGTTACCCAAGACATCAACAGGTAAAATTCAAAAATTTGAATTAAGAAAAAAATTTTAGGTAATAAATGAAAGGTTTTCCCATAGTTAAATCTAGAAGAGTAAGAAGTTCACCTTATACATCAAGAATAGAGAAACAAGGAGTTACTGCTTATACAGTTTACAACCATATGCTCTTGCCTGCAGCTTTTGGATCTCTAGAAGACTCGTGCGATCATTTAAAAAAAAATGTCCAAGTTTGGGACGTTGCAGCTGAAAGACAGGTTGAAATAATAGGTAAAGACGCAGCAACGTTAGTCCAATTAATGACGTGTAGAGACTTATCGAAATCTAAAATTGGAAGATGTTATTATTGCCCTTTAATAGATGAAAATGGTAACTTAGTAAATGACCCGGTTATTCTAAAGTTAGCAGAAGATAGGTGGTGGATTTCTATTGCTGACTCAGATGTAATTTTCTTTGCCAAAGGTTTAGCCACAGGAAATAAATTTGACGTGAAAATATTCGAGCCAAGAGTTGATATTTTAGCAATTCAAGGACCAAAATCTTTTGATTTAATGGAAAAAATTTTTGGACAAAAAATAAAAGAATTAAAATTTTTTGGTTTTGATTATTTTGATTTTAAAGGAGTAAAACATTTAATTGCAAGATCAGGGTGGTCAAAACAAGGTGGTTTTGAAGTTTATGTAGAAAATACTAATTCTGGTTTAGAGTTATATGACCAACTATTTGAGGTTGGAAAAGAATTTAACATTAAACCTGGCTGTCCTAATTTAATTGAGAGGATTGAAAGCGGCCTACTTTCATATGGTAATGATTTTGATAATAATGACAATCCATTTGAATGTGGTTTTGACAAATATGTTAACTTAGAATCTAGTGTTGTCTTTTTAGGTAAAGATAAGTTGATTGAAATTCAAAAAAAAGGGGTAAAAAGAAAATTAATGGGTGTCCAAATAGATTTAAATCAAATATCTTTGACTAAATCCTTAGAAATCAAAGATAATAAAGGGTCTTTAATTGGTGAACTTAGATCTGCATGTTTCTCACCACATTTTAAAAAAGTTATTGGTATAGCCATGATAAAGGAGCCATATTGTAAAGTTTCGACATCTGGAATTATCGAAATTGAGGGAAATTCGATAGTTGTAAAAGTTTGCGATTTACCTTTCATCTAGTATAAAACTTAAACCATGAATATTGTAATAGTAGGGGCAACAGGTAATGTTGGCAGAAAAACACTTGAAGTTTTGGAAAAAAAAGAACTTCAGTTTGAAAATCTATATTTAGTTGCTTCGTCAAAAAGTGTGGGTAAAAAAATAAATTTTAAAAATAAAGAAATAGAAGTGACCAATCTTGAAAATTTTGATTTTTCAAAAGTAAAGATTGCCTTTTTTGCTGCAGGTGGAAAAATTTCAGAGAAATTTGCAGAAAAAGCTGCAAAAAAATGTTTGGTAATTGATAATTCTAGTTACTTTAGAATGGATCCTGATGTGCCATTAATAGTTCCTCAAGTAAATTCTAATCATTTGAATAGTATTAAAAAAAATATTATCGCAAATCCTAATTGCTCAACAGCTCAATTAGTTATTGCTTTAAAACCCTTGCATGATTTGTTTACCATTAAAAGAGTAGTCGTTTCGACATACCAATCTGTTTCTGGAGGTGGAAAAGCACCAATGGATGAGCTACTTGATCAAACAAAATTAATTTTACAGGGTAAAAATGTTAAATCAAAAAATTTTACTAAACAAATAGCCTTTAATGCTATTCCACATATCGATATTTTCTCAAATGATGGATATACAAAAGAAGAGCTAAAAATGACAAATGAAACTATGAAAATCTTAGATAGTAAAATTCATTTAACAGCAACTTGTGTAAGATTGCCAATATTAGTATCCCACTCAGAGTCAGTTAATTTAGAATTTGAAAAATCTTTTTCTTTGAAAGAAATAAGACAAGCTTTAGAAAATTTTGAAGGTTGCAAGGTCATAGATGAAAGAAATGATGGTGGATACACAACTCCTCTAGAAGCTGAAGGGAGAGAAGAAACTTTTATATCAAGAATTAGGGAGGACAAGTCAATAAAGAATGGTTTAAACATATGGATTGTTTCTGACAATCTTTTAAGGGGCGCAGCTTTGAATGCCGTTGAAATAGCAGAAACGTTGATTAAAAATAATTTTTATGGAAAATAAAAAACCATTATCTCCACATATTCAAATTTATAGATGGCATATTTCATCTTTAGTATCCATATCGCATAGAATTACTGGAATAATAAATATAATTGCGATCACTTTAATCTGTTTATGGGTTTCATTAATCTCTATTAGTGAAAGCAATTATGAAACTATAAATCTATTGTTGAATTCAAAATTTGGCAAATTTATTATCCTAGGTTTAACATGGTCTTTTTCATTCCAAATATTAAGTGAAATAAGACACTTAATTATGGATTTAGGTTACGGGTTTGAATTATATATAACTAAGATAACTGGATTAGTAGTAATACTTGGTTCTATAATTTTAACAATTGCTTTTTATTTAATCGGAAAAAATTTTATTTAAAATGATAAACGCCACAAAAAAATGGATATTTCTAAAAATTAGCGGTGCATTGCTAGTTCCATTAATGCTGTGGTTTATTATAAATTTTATAAACATTTATGATAAGAATTATGTCGATTTTATAAGTTTCTTTTCAAATCCATTATCTAAATTTTTATTTTGTATCTTCATTATAAATGCCTATTTCTTTTCTGCATTGAGTATAAGCGAGGTTTTTGAGGACTATGTTACAGAGGATAAAATCAAAAATGTCGCAAATAAGCTTTTATATATTTCGGCGGTGGTAATTCCTTTAATTACAATTATACTAATAAATTAATATGAGTACTTATAAAGTAATTGACCATGAATACGACGTTGTAGTACTAGGCGCAGGTGGCTCGGGATTAAGAGCTGCAGTTGGACTAAGTGAGGCTGGACTAAAAACTGCGTGTGTATCCAAAGTATTTCCAACCAGAAGTCACACCTCTGCTGCTCAGGGAGGAATATCAGCAGCTTTAGGAAATATGGGGGAAGATGATTGGCGTTGGCACATGTACGATACAGTTAAAGGTGCAGACTGGTTAGGTGATCAAGATAGTATTGAGTATCTTTGTAAAGAAGCTCCAAAAGCAGTGATAGAATTAGAAAAATATGGTGTGCCGTTTAGTAGGACAGATGATGGAAAAATTTATCAAAGACCTTTTGGTGGAATGACAAAAGATTATGGAAATGGAATAGTCCAAAGAACTTGTGCTGCTGCTGATAGAACAGGCCATGCGATTTTACACACATTATATGGACAAGCTTTAAAACACAAAACAGAATTTTTTATTGAATATTTTGCATTAGATTTATTAATGAAAGACGGAGCCTGCAAAGGATTGCTTGCTTGGAATTTAAATGATGGGACTATTCATAGATTTAGAGCTCACATAGTAATTATAGCAACAGGTGGTTACGGGAAAGTTTACTACTCTGCAACATCAGCTCATACTTGCACAGGAGATGGTAATGCTATGGTTTTGAGGGCAGGACTACCTCTTCAAGATATGGAGTTTGTTCAGTTTCATCCCACAGGTATTTATGGTCACGGGACACTGATAACAGAGGGTGCAAGAGGCGAAGGAGGATATCTAACAAATTCTAAAGGTGAAAGATTTATGGAAAGATATGCACCAAAAGCAAAAGATTTGGCATCAAGAGACGTTGTTAGTAGATCAATGTCAATTGAAATTAATGAAGGTAGAGGTGTTGGAAAGGAACAAGATCATGTTCATTTAAATTTAAGTCATCTAGATAAAGATATTATTGAAAGTAGATTGCCAGGTATAACAGATGCCGCAAGGTTGTTTGCAAACGTTGACGTTACGAAAGAACCAATTCCAGTTGTTCCAACTGTTCATTACAATATGGGCGGTATTCCCACAAATTACAAAGCGGAGGTTTTAACAGTAAATGGCTCAGAAAAAACAGTTCCTGGATTAATGGCAATTGGAGAAGCAGCATGTGTTTCAGTTCATGGTGCAAATAGATTGGGCTCAAACTCTTTGATTGATTTAGTAGTGTTTGGTAGAGCAGCTGCCAAAAGAGCAGCCGAACTTATAAAACCAGGGACACTACATGAAGAATTAAATGAGTCAGAAACTCAAAAATGTCTAGATCGTTTTGATAAATTGAGAAATGCTAAAGGTGATATTGGAACAGCAGAATTAAGACAATCAATGCAAAAAACAATGCAATCAAAATGTGCAGTCTTTAGAACAGAAAAGACCTTAAAAGAAGGTGTTAACGATATTAGAAAGACTTATGATGGTTTAGAATCTATTTCCGTAAAAGATAAATCACTCATATTTAATACTGACCTGGTGGAGACACTCGAATTTGATAATTTGATAAGGCAAGCAGTTGTTACTGTTGATTCAGCATACAATAGAAAAGAGAGTCGAGGTGCTCATGCAAGAGAAGATTACCCAAAAAGAGATGATAAGAAATTTATGCAACATACACTTGCTTGGTGTAATGGAAAAGATACAAAAATAAGTTATAGAGAGGTTCATAAGTCTACATTAACGAATGATGTTCAATATTTTCCACCCCAAGAAAGAGTATATTGATGGTACAAATTAATTTACCTAAAGACTCACAAGTTAAGAAAGGTAAATATTTTAAGGATAAGACTGGCTCAAAAAACTTGAGAAAAGTTAATATTTATAGGTGGGATCCATCCGATGGTGAAAATCCTCGTATTGATAGTTACGAGGTTGATATGGATAACTGTCCGTCTAAGGTATTAGATATTTTAAATAAAATTAAAAATGAGATTGATCCAACATTAGCTTATAGAAGATCCTGTGCACATGGTGTTTGTGGTTCATGTGCTATGAATATGGGTGGTAAAAATGGTTTAGCATGTACTACCCCTCATGAGGAAATTGATGGTGATATTGACATTTACCCATTACCGCATTTAAAAGTGAAAAAAGATTTAATTGGTGATCTAGATGGATTGTATAAACAATATCAATCTATAGAACCATGGTTAAAGACTAATTCAAAGTCGCAAACAAATGAAATAATTCAATCTAAAGAGGAAAGGGCAAAATTAGATGGTGCCTATGAATGTATCATGTGTGCCTGTTGTTCAACATCTTGCCCAAGTTATTGGTGGAACGGAGACAAATATTTAGGTCCAGCAGTTTTATTACAAGCGTATAGATGGATCGTAGACAGTAGAGACGAAGAAAGAAAAGCTAGATTGAAAAAAGTTGCAGATGAATTAAAACTTTATAGATGTCATACAATTATGAACTGCACTAGCGCTTGTCCAAAAGGTTTAAACCCGGCAAAAGCTATTGCTGAGATAAAAAAAATGTTAGCTACAGCTAATATTTAAACAATAGACTAATAAGAGTTTTTAATCTAAAAGATCCTATTCATGAAATTAATTAAACATTTTGTTGGTGGAAAAATAATTACTGGCACTTCAAATAAAAAAGGCAAGGTTTTTAATCCGGCTACAGGCGAACAAGAAAAAGAAGTAAAGCTAGGCTCTAAAGATGATTTGGATAATGCAGTTTTAATTGCTAGATCGGCCTTTGAAGAATGGTCTTTAAAACCTCCTCTCCAAAGAGCCAGAATAATGTTTAAATTTAAGGAGTTAATAGAAAAAAATTCTGATGAATTAACAAAACTAATAGTTTCAGAACATGGGAAAGTTTATCAGGATGCAAGAGGTTCTCTAATAAGAGGTTTAGAGGTTGTTGAATTTGCTTGTGGTATTCCACATTTACTTAAAGGTGAATTTTCAGAAAATGTTGGAACCAACGTTGATAGTTGGTCAATGAGACAGCCTTTAGGAGTTGTTGCCGGTATTACACCATTTAATTTTCCAGCAATGGTTCCAATGTGGATGTTTCCAATAGCAATCGCTTGTGGAAATACTTTTATTTTGAAGCCATCCGAAAAAGATCCATCATGCTCGATCAGGTTAGCCGAATTATTAAAAGAGTCAGGTCTCCCCGATGGAGTTTTTAATGTTGTAAATGGCGATAAGGAGGTGGTTGATTCAATTTTAACAAACAAAGATATTAAAGCAGTAAGTTTTGTTGGTTCTACTCCTATTGCTAAATATATTTATGAAAATTCAGCTAAAAATGAAAAAAGAGTTCAAGCTCTTGGTGGTGCAAAAAATCATTTAGTTGTTATGCCTGATTGTGACTTGGACGGTGCAGTAAATGGTTTAATGGGTGCTGCTTATGGGTCTGCAGGAGAACGATGTATGGCTCAATCAGTAGCAGTTGCAGTGGGTGATATAGGAGACGAATTAGTATCAAGATTATCAAAAAAAGCTGAAGCTTTAAAGATTGGTCCTGGGATGGATAAAGACTCTGAGATGGGTCCATTAGTTACAAAAGAACATCTTGAAAAAGTAAAAAGCTATGTAGACCTGGGTGAAAAAGAAGGTGCAAAATTAATAGTTGATGGAAGAAATTTAAAATTACAAGGATATGAGAATGGTTTCTATATTGGTGGCTGTTTATTTGATCATGTTAAAAAAGATATGAGAATCTATAAAGAGGAAATTTTTGGACCAGTTTTATCTGTCGTAAGAGTTAAAACTTTTGAAGAGGCTGCAAAATTAATCAATGATCATGAATATGGAAATGGAGTAAGTATTTATACAAGAGATGGTGATGTTGGAAGAACTTTTGCAAGTAAAATTCAAGTTGGTATGGTTGGTATTAATGTACCTATTCCTGTACCGATGGCTTTTCATAGTTTTGGTGGATGGAAAAGATCTCTATTTGGAGATAGTGCAATGCATGGTATGGAAGGAATTAAATTTTATACAAAATTAAAAACAATAACATCTAGATGGCCTTCAGGTATTCGGTCTAATGCTGAATTTGTGATGCCAACAATGAAATAAAAAGAATGAGTAAAATATCTTTGATTGGAGCAGGACAAATTGGTGGAACTCTTGCACATTTAATTGGAACAAAAGAGCTTGTGGACGAAGTAGTTTTATTTGATGTAGCAGGCGGTATCGCAAAAGGAAAAGCTTTGGATATTGCGCAATCATCATCGGTGGATGGTTTTAACGTAAAATTTACTGGTACTGATAATTATAATGATATCAAAGCTTCAGATGTAGTAATTATCACAGCAGGAGTGCCAAGAAAACCTGGTATGAGCAGAGATGACCTGCTTGGAATAAATTTAAAAATAATTAAACAAGTCGCTGAAGGTGTTAAAAAAAATGCTCCAAATGCTTTTGTGATATGCATCACTAATCCATTAGATGTTATGGTTATGGCATTTCAAAAGTTTTCAGGTCTACCATTTAATAAAGTTGTTGGAATGGCAGGAATACTTGATAGTTCACGATTTAAATTGTTTTTGTCATTAGAGTTTAAAATTCCTGTTCGCGAAATAGAAGCAATGGTAATGGGTGGACATGGTGACACAATGGTACCATTGCCAAGGTTTACAAAAGTTTCAGGTAAACCTTTGTTAAATTTAGTAAAAGAGGGAAAAATTTCAGAGAAGAGATTGGAAGAAATAAATCAAAGAACTAGAGATGGTGGAGCCGAAATAGTAAAATTTTTGGAAAAAGGTTCAGCATTTTATGCTCCAGCAGCTTCAGGCATTGAAATGGCTCAAGCATATCTTAAGGATGAAAAAAAAATACTTCCATGTGCAGCTTATTTAAATGGTGAGTATGGCATAGAGGATATTTACGCAGGAGTGCCAATAATTATTGGTAAGAATGGAGTTGAGAAAATTAAAGAAATTGATTTGGATGAAAAAGAAAAATCAGAATTTCTTCACTCAATTGAGGCAGTAAAAAAACTTTGGGAAGTGGCATCTAAAATAGATTCTGATTTAAACAATTAATGAATATACACGAACACCAAGCTAAACAACTTTTAAAAAAGTTTGGCGCAGTAGTGCCCGAAGGAATTTTTGCTTTCACAGTTGAGGAACTTTTAAAAAGATGCAGTTCATTAAAAACGGATAAATACGTGCTTAAAGCACAAATTCATGCAGGAGGTAGAGGAAAGGCTGGTGGAGTAAAGATACTAGATAGTCTGACAGAACTTGAAAAATCCGCCAAAGAATTATTAGGAAAAAAGCTAGTAACCAAACAAACTGGTCCAGAGGGACGGGAGGTAAAAAGACTATACGTTGAAGCTTCATCAACTATTGAAAAAGAATTTTATTTATCTTGCCTTATAGATAGAGCAAACTCAAAAATTGCGTTTATTTCAAGTGATCAGGGAGGAATGAACATAGAAGAAGTTGCTGCGAAATTTCCAAAGAAAATTTCAACAACCAAAGTCGATAAAATTGAGGAAATTACAAACGAAGAGTGTGAAAAGGTCATAAAGATTTTTAATTTAAATAATGATTCAAAAAATCAAGCAATCTTACTAGTTAAATCAATTTTTAAGATGTTTACAAAAATTGATGCAAATATGATTGAAATAAATCCTTTAATTTTAACAAAAGAAAAAAAAATTATATGTTTAGATGCAAAAGTTAACTTTGATAGCAATGCTTTATTCAGACAACCAGAAATTTTAGAACTAAGAGATCTCAACGAGGAAAATCAAACTGAAATAGAAGCTAGCAAACATGGTTTGTCTTATATAAAATTAAATGGAAGCATTGGTTGCATGGTTAATGGTGCGGGTTTAGCAATGGCTACCATGGATATAATTAAGTTATACGGTGAGGAACCAGCAAATTTTTTAGACGTAGGTGGCGGAGCATCCAAAGAAAAAGTTTCAGCAGCTTTTAAAATAATTCTATCAGATAAGAATGTTAAAGGAATTTTAATAAATATTTTTGGAGGAATTATGAGATGTGATATTCTAGCACAAGGTGTTGTTGATGCTGCTAAAGAAATAAAAATTGAAGTTCCTTTAATAGTTAGATTGGCAGGGACAAATTTTAAAGAAGGTAAAGAAATATTGGATAACTCTGGTTTGCAAATAATTTCTGCCGATAATCTTGATGAAGCTGCAAAAAAAATTGTTGAGGCAGTAAAATAAATGTCTGTTCTAGTCAACAAAGATACCAGATTAATTTGTCAGGGTTTTACAGGTTCTCAAGGAACATTTCACTCTGAACAAGCAATCAAATATGGAACAAAATTAGTTGGTGGTGTTACACCAAATAAAGGAGGACAAAAACACTTGGGTCTACCTGTTTTTAATTCTGTCCAAGAAGCAAAAAATTCTTTAGGGGCAAATGCAACGATGATTTATGTTCCTGCAAGGTTTGCATCTGCTGCTATTATAGAAGCTATTGATGCATCAATTGAACTTGTAGTTTGCATAACAGAGGGAATACCTGTTCAAGATATGCTTAAAGTGAAACAAAAATTATCTAGATCAAAAACCAGATTAATTGGACCAAATTGTCCTGGAATCATAACACCTGACGAATGTAAAATTGGCATCATGCCAGGAAGTATTCATAAAAAGGGGTCAGTTGGTATAGTTTCTAGGTCTGGCACATTAACTTATGAAGCTGTTGCGCAAACAACAGAAAATGGACTTGGTCAATCTACTTGTATAGGAATTGGAGGTGACCCAATTAATGGCACTAACTTTATAGACTGCTTAGACTTATTTTTAAATGACAATGAAACAGAGTCAATTTTGATGATTGGTGAAATTGGAGGAACTGCTGAGGAAGATGCTGCAGAATTTGTTAAAAATCATAAAATAAAAAAACCAATTGTTGGATTTATAGCAGGAGTTACAGCACCTCCAGGAAGAAGAATGGGCCATGCTGGAGCTATTATCTCAGGAGGTAAAGGTGGTGCAGAACATAAAATCAGAGTTATGGAAAATTGTGGAATAACTATAGCAAACTCACCTGCACAAATTGGAAAAACCTTATTCGATAAATTGTCTAATTGAAAAAATTTTTCTTAAGTTTATATTAATACTATCGATGTCATCTTCAAAAAACTTTGATTACAAAAAAACAGCTTTTTTAAACAAATCTAATAATACCTTTATTGAAGAAATGTATATGAAATTTGTTAACAACGACCCAACATTACCAGATAGCTGGAAAAACTATTTTAGAGAAGTTGGAGATGAAGCCGATGTGATTGTGAAAGAAATAAATGGTCCATCATGGGGCCCTAATAAAAAATTTTCAATCAACAGATTTAATGATTCTGATAATAAAACTGAGGCAAAAAGTGAATTTGAAAACTTAAGCTCAAATGCCAGTTCTATTAAAGCAGTTGCTTTAATTAGATCGTATCGACAGAGAGGACATTTAATTGCTAAATTGGATCCACTTGGACTATTGAAATCAGATTATTTAGATGAACTACACCCTGATAATTATGGATTTAAAAAAGAAGATTATAATAAAAAGATATATTTAGACGGCGTAATCAATAGAGAATTCTCAAATATTTCTGAAATACTTAATTTTTTAAGAGAAAAATATTGTGGGTCACTGGGTTATGAATATATGCATATATCAAATCCGACAGAAAGAAAATGGTTTAGAGACCGTGTTGAACAGACAGATGATTTTCAATTTACACAAAATGGAAAAGAAGCAATTTTAAACAAATTGATACAGGCAGAGGGCTTTGAGAAATTTTTACACACTAAATACGTTGGGACTAAGAGATTTGGTTTAGATGGAGGTGAGAGTTTAATTCCAGCTTTAGAACAAATTATTAAGATTGGTGGTCAATCAAAAGTTAAAGAAGTTAAAATAGGAATGTCTCACAGAGGTAGACTAAATGTTCTAGCAAATGTCCTACAAAAATCTTACAAAAGAATATTTAATGAGTTTGCAGGAGAGGTAAGTTCAAATTCAAAAGATGACACGGGAGATGTCAAATATCACTTGGGGGCTTCCTCTAACAGAGAGTTTGATGGAAACTTAGTTCATGTAAGTTTGACCGACAACCCATCTCATCTGGAAGCTGTTAATCCTGTAGTATTGGGTCAAACAAGAGCAAAACAATTTTTCCACAAAGATAAAGAGAGAAAAAAAGTTATTCCAATATTAATTCATGGAGATGCAGCATTTGCAGGTCAAGGAGTTGTTGCAGAATGTTTTGCCATGTCTGGTTTACCAGGTCATAACACGGGTGGAACTATTCATATAATAATAAATAATCAAATAGGGTTTACAACAAGCCCAAGATTTGCCAGGTCCTCTCCATATCCATCAGATATTGCAAAAATGGTTGAGGCTCCTATTATTCATGTCAACGGTGACGATCCTGAAGCAGTAGTTTATGCAGCAAGAATTGCAACAGATTTTAGACTAAGATTTAATAGAGATGTAGTAATTGATTTAATATGTTACAGAAGATTTGGTCACAATGAAGGTGATGAGCCCTCATTTACTCAACCATTAATGTACAAAAAAATTCGTTCCCATCCATCTTCAATACAAGTTTATGGTAAAAAATTAGTTAGCGAAGGGTCAATTTCGAGTGAATATTTGAACAATTCAATCAAGAAATTTAGAGAACTACTTGATGAACAATTTAAAGATGCGAAAAATTATAAGCCAAAAATTGAGTGGTTTGAAGGCACATGGTCGAGATATAAACCAGAAAAAGGTAAAGACAAAAGAGGTGTTACAGGATCAGATATAAAAAATTTAAAAGATATTTCAGAGAAAATTAATACTATTCCAGATAGTGTTAATATTCATAAAACTATTAAGAAAGTTTTAGATAACAGAAAACTTGCCGTATCTAATGAAAAAAATATTGATTGGTCAACCGCAGAGGCGCTTGCTTTTGGCTCTTTATTAGAAGAGGGTTATCCAGTTAGATTAGTTGGTCAAGATTCGGGAAGAGGAACATTTAGTCAGAGGCATTCTGTTTTAAGAAATCAAATTGATAATTCAAGATATATTCCCTTGAATAATATTTCAAAAAAACAAAAAAATTTTGAAATTGTTGATAGTTTTTTGTCAGAGCTTGCTGTTTTAGGTTTTGAGTACGGTTATAGTTTAGTTGAACCAAACACACTAACAATTTGGGAAGCTCAATTTGGTGACTTTGCAAATGGTGCTCAAGTTGTTATTGATCAATTTATTGCTTCTGGTGAAAGAAAATGGTCTAGAGCATCAGGTTTAGTAATGTTGTTGCCGCATGGATATGAGGGTCAAGGTCCAGAGCATTCATCAGCAAGATTAGAGAGATTTTTGCAGTTATGCTCAAATGATAATTTGCAAGTTATGAATTGCACTACACCAGCAAATTACTTTCACGCCTTGAGAAGGCAAATGCACAGGGATTTTAGAAAACCTTTAATTATTATGACACCTAAGTCGTTATTGAGACATAAGTATTGTATTTCTTATTTAGAGGATTTTAGTAAAAAAAATACATTTCATAGAGTTTTGTGGGATCACGCAATAGATCCAAAACTTAAAGGTTTTATTAAATTGAAAAATAAAAAAGCCATTAAAAAAGTGATTATTTGCTCTGGTAAAATTTATTTCGATCTTCTTGAAGCAAGAGAAAAATTAGAAAGAGATGATGTAGTATTTTATAGAATTGAACAACTTTACCCATTTCCAGCTAAAGCCCTAACAAAGGAATTGAAACCTTATGCAAAAAACGCTAAATTTTACTGGTGTCAGGAAGAACCAAAAAATATGGGAGCTTGGTTTTCAGTAAGAGACTATATCCAATGGACATTAGATAGTATAAAAGCTAATAATAATCAGATTTCTTATATTGGAAGAAGTCCTGATGCTTCACCGGCGACAGGATATGTCAAAAGACATATTTTTCAACAAAAAGAAATTATAAAAAAAGTTTTTGATTAATAAATAATGAGTGAAAAAATTAAAGTTCCTGTTTTAGGTGAAAGTATTACAGAAGCAACGGTTTCTAAATGGCTTAAAAATAAAGGTGATTTAGTCCAAGCAGATGAGCCAATTGTTGAACTCGAAACTGATAAGGTTAATCTAGAGGTACCTTCTCCGGTATCAGGTACATTGACTGAAATTATTTCTAATGAAGGTTCAGTCGTAGAAGTTGGAGCTCTTTTAGGCTCAGTAGATGAAAAAGGGGATGTTGCAAAAAAAGATGAAAAAATCGAAAAAATTAAACCAACTGTGCAATTAGAGAATATTGAAAATTCTGGACCTCTACAAAATGAGCCACAGTTGTTAGATACTGAGGCAACTGATAAATTAGATAAAAAAGATCAACCACTTGTTTTAACAGATGAAGTTAAAACCTCTCCAGCAAAAAAAAAAATATCAAACAAACAAATTTTATCTCCAGCAGTAAGAAAGATTGTTACTGAAAATAAAATTAACTTAGAAACAATTAAAGGCACAGGAAAGGAAGGCAGATTATTAAAGGGAGACTTAATCAGTTTAATGAGCAAAAATCCTCCTCCGTCAGAAAGAAAAGTAAAATACGGTCAGGAAGAACGAATTAAAATGACCAGACTTAGACAAACGATTGCTAAAAGATTAAAACAAGCTCAAGAGAATGCTGCACTATTAACTACTTTTAATGAGGTAGATATGACCAACATAATTGAGATGAGAAAAAACAATCAAGATGATTTTCAAAATCGATTTGGAATAAAGCTAGGCATGATGTCTTTTTTTGTAAAAGCGTCTATTGTAGCACTAAAAAACTTTCCTGCCGTAAATGCTGAAATTGAGGGTGATGAGATTATTTATAAAAACTATTATAATATAAGCTTTGCAGTTGGGACAGACAAAGGTCTTGTTGTCCCTGTTTTAAAAGACGCCGATGTAATGTCATTTGCAGACATTGAAAAAAATATTAAAGAAATATCAGATAAAGCAAAAAGCGGTAAACTTACAATTGAAGATCTTCAGGGTGGAACTTTTACTATTAGTAATGGAGGTGTCTATGGTTCTATGTTGTCAACTCCAATACTAAACCTACCACAATCAGGCGTTTTAGGGATGCATAATATTGTTGAAAGACCTGTCGTAATCGAAGGTGAAATTATGGTTAGACCGATCATGTATTTAGCTTTATCTTATGATCATAGAATTATTGATGGCAAAGAGTCTGTTTCTTTTTTAAAAATGATTAAGGAAAATTTAGAGAATCCAAGAAGGCTATTTTTAGATATTTAATGTCAGATAAATTTCAAGCAGTAGTGATTGGAGGAGGGCCCGGAGGTTACGTGTGTGCAATTAGACTTGCACAATTAGGTTTAAAAACTGCATGCATAGAGTCAAGAGGATCTCTTGGTGGCACTTGTTTGAATGTTGGTTGTATCCCATCAAAAAGTTTATTAAATTTATCTGAAGAATTTCATAAAGTAAAAAATTTATCAAACAAAGGTATTGAAGTTGGAGAGGTTAAACTCAATTTGAATAAAATGATGAAAAGTAAGGAAAAGGCAGTAACGGTTTTGACAAAAGGAGTTGAGTTTTTATTTAAAAAAAACAAAGTGACTTATTACAAAGGTGTTGGAAGTTTTAAAACTAAAAATGAAATTTCTATAAAAGACGCAAATAATAATGAGAGTTTGATATTTTCAGAAAAAACAATAATTGCAACTGGTTCAGTTCCAACAGCTTTACCAGGAATAAGTTTTGATGAAAAAATAATAGTCTCATCAACAGGTGTATTAAAATTGGATAAAGTTCCAAAAAAAATGATTATAGTGGGTGGTGGTTATATTGGTTTAGAAATGGGATCTGTTTGGTCTAGGCTTGGATCAGAAGTTCAAGTTGTTGAATTTTTAGATCATATTACCCCAGGGATGGATAAAGAAATCTCTAATGAATTTATGAAAATTTTAAAGAAGCAGGGAATAAAGTTTAATATGCAGCATAAAGTCGAAAAAATTATAAAAAAAAATTCAAGAGCAATTGTTTCAACAATAGATAAAGATGGAAATAAAAAAGAATTTGATTGTGAAGTTGTTCTTGTTTCAGTAGGAAGAAAACCTAATACTGAAGGACTTAATTTAGAAAAGATTGGTGTAATTTTAGATGATAAGAAAAGAATTCAAACTGATAAAAATTTTAAAACAAATTTAGATAATATATATGCGATTGGCGATGTTATTACAGGACCAATGCTCGCTCATAAGGCTGAGGATGAGGGTATTGCGGTTGCAGAAAATATTTCAGGGCAATCTGGACATGTTAACTATGACACTATACCGGGTGTAATTTATACAAAACCAGAAGTTGCATCAATCGGTAAAACTGAAGAACAACTGAAAGAGTCTAATATTAAATATAAGATTGGAAAATTTTCATTTATAGCAAATTCAAGAGCAAAAGCAATTGATGATACAGAAGGTTTTGTTAAAATTTTAGCAGACGAAAAAACAGATAAAGTTTTGGGAGCACATTTGATAGGACCTCATGCTGGTGAATTAATTGCTGAAATTGGTATCGCAATGGAATTCGGAGCTAGTTCAGAGGATATAGCAAGAACATGTCATGCTCACCCTACATTTTCGGAAGCAGTTAAAGAGGCAGCTTTATCTGTTGATAAAAGAGCAATACACTCTTAAATAATTTTCATATTATCTAGGAATGAAATTTCCGATTCTATTACCTAATATATTTAATCACCCGTTTACTTATGAGAGTGATATTAAATTAAAAATTGGAGATTTTGTTGAAGTTCCTTTTGGTAAAAGTAATCAAACTGGTGTTGTATGGGATGAATTTGAAAAAAATAGTTCAAAAAAATTTAAGACTAAAAAGGTTATTACTAAATTAGACATTCCAAGTTTAAAAAAAGAAACATTAAATTTTTTAAATTGGTTCTCAGAATACAATATTGTTCCAAGAGGTATGGCCCTGAAGCTTGTATTAACAAGTGGTAAAGAGCTTAAGAATACTAATCAAAAATTTTATGAAAATTTAACTTTTAATGAATATGATAATCTTATCAAATTAACAAATGATCAAAAAAAATCTTTAGAGCAGATAAATAGTTCTAATAAAAAATTTAATGTACATGTTTTACAGGGCGCAACAGGATCTGGTAAGACATACGTATATTTTGAGGCTTTAAAAGATGTTTTAGCAAAAGGTTTTCAAGGTTTAATTCTTTTACCGGAAATTGGTTTGACCACTCAATTTGAGAAAAAATTCATAGAATTTTTCAAATTTAATCCTGCGATTTGGCATTCTGGTATTACAAAAAAAAATAAAAAAATTATTTGGGAAGGTATCATTAGGGGAAAAATAAGTGTTGTAATTGGAGCAAGATCATCTCTTTTCTTACCGTTTAAAAATTTAGGATTAATTGTTGTTGATGAAGAACATGACCAATCATACAAACAAGATGAAGGAGTAATATATAATGCTAGAGACATGGCTATCTCAAGAGCATCATTTGAAAAAATTCCAATCAATTTAATAACATCTGTTCCATCTTTAGAAACATATGTAAATATAAAAAAAAATAAGTACAATTTTTCAAGACTTGAGCAGAGATACCAAAATGCTTCCTTACCAAATTTTGAAATCATAAATTTAAATTACATAAAATTACAAAAGCAATCTTGGCTCTCAAAAGAAATAATTCAGAAAGTTAATTTCCACCTTGAAAAAAAAGATCAAGTTTTATTTTTTTTGAACAGAAGAGGTTTTTCACCTAATGTTTTATGTAAAAAATGTTTAGCTAGTTTTTCATGTCCAAATTGTTCAATAAATTTAGTTTACCATAAGATTAAAAATTATTTATTGTGTCATTACTGTGGATTTAAGACTCCTTTAATAAGAAGTTGTTCTCAAAATGGAAATTGTGATTTTATTTTTAGTGGACCGGGAGTAGAAAGAATTTCAGAAGAAGTCAAAAAAAATTTTCCACAAAAGAAAATTGAAATTTTTTCTAGTGATACAATGAATAAAAAAAACTCAAAGGAAAAACTTGATAAAATAATAAATAATGAAATTGAAATTTTGATTGGAACACAATTAATTTCTAAAGGGTTTCATTTTCCAAATCTCAATTGCATAGTTGTTGTTGATATTGATTTATCATCCTACGGTCATGATTTAAGAGGGGCAGAAAAAAACTTACAACTGTATCATCAGTTATCTGGAAGAGCGGGACGTACAGGTCAGTCCTCAACTGTATATTTCCAGACTTATAATAATAATTCAACAATGATCGATGATATTACTAATAAAGATCCAAATATCTTTTTAGAAAAAGAATTAGAAATAAGAAAAAAAAATAGTCTACCTCCATTTCAAAGATTTATTTCTTTAATTTTACAAGGGGAAAATGAAAATAAATTGGAGAAAGAAGCTGCTAAATTCAAATTATTTCTGGAAAATAAAATAATTGGTAAAGTTTTAGGACCTGTAAATGCACCGATATTCAGATTAAAAGGGAAGTATAGAATTAGATTGTTAATTAGAGGACCTAAGAATTTGAAATTGCAGAAATCTTTATCTACCATGATCACAAAATATAAATTTTTACCAGGAATAAAACTTTCAGTTGATGTTGACCCAATAAGCTTCAATTAAAGCCTAAAAAAAACATTTTTTTGTAAACGTGTTACTTGAAGAGTATTATGGCATATGTTAATTAAATCCTGATTTTTTAAATTAATCATTTACATTAAAAGGTAATAAATTGAGTAAAGATAAAGGTTTTTCTAGCACTTCAGCTAACAGATATTCTCTAGCTTTATACGAATTAGCAGAGGAGTCAAATGTACTTTCTAAAATAGAGTTAAATGCATCATCTATACTAAATTTAATTGAAACAAGTGGAGATTTTAAAAACTTAATTAAAGATCCTACAGTAAGTCAGAATGATTTAGTTAATGCAATTAATAAAATTTTTGATTATTTGAAAATTGAAAATTTACTCAAAAATTTCACAAATTTTTTAGTAAAAAAAAGACGATTTTTCTTTGTAGAGCAGATATTGAGTAATTTTATTGAAATTTGTTCAGAAAAAAGAGGCGAATTAAAAACGGAGATAAAATCAGCAAAAAATCTATCAAAAGACGAAATTAATAAGATTAAAGATGAGTTATCAAAAAACTTCACTTCAAAAATAAAATTAAATTACAAATATGATGAAAGTTTAATTGGTGGACTTATAGTACAAGTAGGAAGTACAATGATTGATACTTCTATTAAAAATAAATTACAACAAATAGAAAATAAAATGATTAAGGTATAATATGGAAATAAATCCCTCAGAAGTAACAAAAATATTAAAAGAACAAATTAAAAACTTTGGAGAAAAAGCGGAAGTATCTGAAGTAGGCCAAGTTTTATCTGTTGGAGACGGTATTGCCAGAATTTACGGTCTTGACAATGTTCAAGCAGGTGAAATGGTAGAGTTTACTGATGGTTCAAAAGGAATGGCTCTTAATTTAGAGAGTGAAAATGTTGGAGTTGTTATTTTTGGTGACGATAGAAATATTAAAGAAGGAGATATAGTAAAAAGAACGGGAAGTATCGTTGATACTCCAGTTGGAAAAGAATTGTTAGGACGAGTGGTAGACGGTTTGGGAAATCCTATTGATGGAAAAGGTGCTCTAGATAAAGGCGTTAAGAAAAGTAGGGTAGAGGTAAAGGCACCAGGTATTATACCTCGTCAATCTGTTAGTGAACCAATGCAAACTGGTTTAAAATCTATTGATAGTTTGGTGCCAATTGGAAGAGGACAAAGAGAATTAATTATTGGAGATAGACAAACAGGTAAAACAGCAGTTGCTGTTGACGCAATCATCAATCAAAAGAAAATTAATGAGTCAGGTGATGAGAAGCAAAAATTGTATTGTATTTATGTAGCTGTAGGTCAAAAAAGATCAACTGTTAGACAAATTCAAAAAACTTTGGAAGAAGCTGGTGCGATGGAGTACACAACTATTGTTGCTGCAACAGCATCAGACTCAGCTCCTTTGCAGTTTTTAGCTCCATACACTGGTTGTGCAATGGGTGAGTATTTTAGAGATAATGGAATGCACGCACTAATAATTTATGATGATCTTTCAAAGCAAGCTGTTGCCTACAGACAAATGTCCTTAATTTTAAGAAGGCCGCCAGGGAGAGAGGCATATCCTGGAGATGTATTTTACCTTCATAGCAGATTACTTGAGAGAGCAGCAAAACTAAGTGATGAACATGGTGGTGGTTCTTTAACGGCACTACCAATTATAGAAACACAAGGCGGAGATGTATCTGCATATATACCCACAAATGTGATTTCAATAACGGATGGACAAATTTTTTTAGAAACTGAACTTTTTAATCAAGGTATAAGACCGGCTATAAATGTAGGGCTTTCAGTTTCAAGAGTTGGATCTGCAGCACAAACAAAAGCTATGAAAAAAGTTTCTGGTTCGATGAAACTAGAATTGGCTCAATATAGAGAAATGGCAGCTTTTGCACAGTTTGGTTCTGACTTAGATGCATCAACACAACAATTGCTTAATAGAGGATCAAAGCTTACAGAGTTACTAAAACAAAAACAATATTCTCCGATGACTGTGGCAGAGCAAGTAATTTCAGTATTTTGTGGTGTCAAAGGTTATCTGGATGACATAGAACTAAAAGAAATTGCAAATTTTGAAAATAAAATAATTGAAAAATGCAAATCTGAAAAACCAGAAATTATAGAATCTATCTTGAGTTCGGGCAAACTTGAGGAAGACTCAGAACAAAAATTAGTAGAAGTTATAAAACAGCTAAAACAAACGTTAAATTCTTAAAATATTTATGGCAAGTTTAGATGATTTAAAAAAAAGAATAGCAAGTGTTAAGTCTACACAAAAAATTACTAAAGCCATGAAGATGGTTGCTGCAGCTAAATTAAAAAGAGCTCAAGACAGTGCAGAAAAAGGAAGGCCATACTCTGAAAAAATGAATAATATAATCTTAAATTTGTCCGAGGGAATTTCTGATAAAGAAAATGCCCCTAAGCTCTTATCTGGAACAGGAAAAGATAAAATTCATTTATGTGTCGTAATGACTTCAGATAGAGGTTTATGTGGTGGTTTTAATTCTAACATTATTAAAAAAGCTAAAAATTATTTTTCTAAACTATCTAGAGAGGGTAAAGAATTAAAAATCATAACCGTGGGTTCAAAAGGTAATGATCAGTTAAAAAGAATCTTTGGTGACAAAATAATTGAAAATATTTCATTTAAAAATTCAAAAAACGCTAATTTTTTTGATGCTGAAAAAGTAAGCAAAATAATAATTGAAAAGTTTCAAAAAGAAGAATTTGATATTTGCACAATTTTTTTTAACCAATTTAAAAATGTAATTACACAGATACCTCAAGCTCAACAAATTGTACCTTTAAAAACAGAAACTGATGATAAGGAAAAATCTGAGGATAATTATGAATTTGAACCTGATGAGGATGAAATTTTGACAAATTTATTACCTAAGAATATTTCAACACAAATATTTAAAGCAATGTTAGAGAATTCAGCTAGCGAACAAGGTGCAAGAATGAGTGCTATGGATAATGCTACTAGAAACGCAGGTGAAATGGTTGATAAACTTACTATTGAATATAATAGAAGTCGTCAGGCAGCAATTACAAAAGAACTAATAGAAATAATATCAGGAGCAGAGAGTTTATAGTTATGAGTAAAGGAATAATCACACAAGTTATAGGTGCTGTAGTAGATGTTAAATTTGAGGGAGACCTTCCAGAAATTTTAACAGCATTGGAATGTAAAAATGGAAACAATCGTCTAGTTTTAGAGGTTGCTCAACATTTAGGAGAGTCAACGGCAAGAACTATTGCTATGGATGCGACAGAGGGATTAAAAAGAGGAGACGAGGTAATTAACACAAAAGCTCCAATTAAAGTTCCAGTTGGACCAGAAACTTTGGGAAGAATTATAAATGTAGTTGGTGAACCTATAGATGAAAGAGGAGACGTTAAAACTAAAGAAAGTTGGCCAATTCATAGATCAGCACCAGAATTTAATGATCAATCAACTGAAACTGAAATTCTTGTCACAGGTATTAAAGTTATCGACTTGTTAGCTCCTTATGCAAAAGGTGGAAAAATTGGATTATTCGGAGGAGCAGGTGTTGGAAAAACTGTTTTGATTATGGAGTTAATTAATAACGTTGCTAAGGCACATGGAGGATTTTCTGTATTTGCTGGTGTTGGTGAAAGAACAAGAGAAGGAAATGATCTATATCATGAAATGATAGAATCTGGCGTTATTAAAAAAGAAGGAGCAGGATCAAAAGCCGCTTTAGTGTATGGTCAAATGAATGAACCTCCAGGAGCTAGAGCAAGAGTCGCCTTAACAGGATTGACTGTTGCTGAATATTTCAGGGATCAAGAGGGACAAGATGTTTTATTTTTCGTTGATAATATATTTAGATTTACACAAGCCGGTTCGGAGGTATCAGCTCTATTAGGAAGAATTCCTTCTGCAGTTGGATATCAACCAACTCTAGCAACAGACATGGGTAATTTACAAGAGAGAATTACAACAACTAACAAAGGATCTATTACATCAGTGCAAGCAATTTATGTTCCTGCAGATGATTTGACTGACCCAGCACCTGCAACATCATTTGCTCACTTGGATGCAACAACAGTGCTTTCAAGACAGATTGCTGAAATCGGAATATATCCTGCAGTAGATCCATTAGACTCTACTTCAAGAATTCTTGATCCTAGAATAGTTGGAGATGAGCATTATAGGGTTGCAAGAGAAGTTCAAAAAATACTTCAAACGTATAAATCTTTACAAGATATAATAGCAATTTTAGGTATGGATGAATTATCTGAAGAAGATAAATTAGTAGTTGCTAGAGCAAGAAAAATTCAAAGATTTTTATCACAACCATTCTTTGTCGCAGAGGTATTTACAGGTTCTCCAGGGAAACTTGTTGATCTTGAGTCGACAATAAAAGGTTTTGATGCAATCTGTAAAGGTGAGTATGATCATCTTCCAGAGGCCGCATTTTATATGGTAGGAACAATCGAAGAAGCCATAGAAAAGGCTGAAAAAATGAAAAAAGATGCCGCATAATGACTGAAGAGTTTAAACTTGAGGTGGTAAACCCAGAAAAATCCTTTCTTTTAAAGGAGGATGTCACTGAAGTCGTAGTACCAGCATTTGAGGGAGAGATGGGAATACTTAAAGATCATATATCTATAATTTCTTTTTTAAAACCTGGTATAATTAAAGTTTATTCAAAATCTGGTGAGGAAAAATATTACGTTGAAGATGGAATAATTGAATTTAAGAATAACAATCTATCAATTCTTACAAGCTCCATTTTCAGCGTTAAAGATATAGAAAAAAACAAAATAGATGAAATGTTAAAAGTTGCAGAGAAAGAGTCAGCCAAGGATAATATAAGTGATCAAGCAAAATTTTTAATTGATCAAAAAATTGAAGTTTTAAGATCTATTAATTGATAATCTTTTTCAATTTACTTTGTAGAATTTTATAAACATTTAGCTTAAAGCTTACCACTATCTCTGTAATAGAATTTAGATCAGCCCATTTCCACTCAAAGAATTCTGGTTTGGGGGTATTAATATTAATCTCATCATCATTGCCAAGGTATCTCATCAAGAACCACTTTTGTTTCTGCCCCTTAAATTTACCTTTCCATATTTTACCTAGAAGATGATTTGGTAATTCATAACTTGTAATTTCGTCAATTTCGGTAATTAATTCTACGTTTTTAATACTAGTCTCTTCCTCTAATTCTCTATAAGCAGCAGATAAAAAATCTTCTCCTTTGTCCACACCTCCTTGCGGCATTTGCCAAAAACCTTTCGGATTATCAATTCTTTTCGCTACAAAAATTTTATTTTCCTTATTAAGAACAATTATACCTACACCCACTCTGTATGGTAGATTTTTATATTTCTCCTGAATTTCAACCATTAAGCAGTTTAATTGCGTAATTTAATTGATTATCAGTTTCTGTTTTAATTTGGAAATTATCATTTTCCTCGTCAATTTCAATATCAGGTGATACCCCTACTTCGGAAATAGATTTACCTGAGGGCAAATAATACTTAGCCACAGTTAATCTTATAGCCCCTTTATTTTTTAGAGGAATAATTGATTGAACAGATCCTTTGCCATAACTATTTTCACCAATTAAAATAGCTCTTTTATGATCTTTAAGAGCCCCAGCTACAATTTCTGATGCAGATGCTGAGCCGTAATTTATTAAAACAAGAAGAGTTTTACCTTTTGTAAGGTCTCCTTTTTTTGCAAACCATTTTCTATTTTCTGATTGTTGTCTACTTTTTGTAGAAACTATTTCACCATTATCTAAAAAAAAATCAGAAATCTTTATAGCTTGAGAAAGTAGTCCGCCTGGATTATTTCTTAAGTCTAAAATATAAGCCCTTAAATTTTTGTTTTTTTCAAATTTATTAATTTCTTTTTTAATTTGTCCTGAGCTATTTTCATTAAAAGATGTTAATCGGATATATCCTATATTTTTTTCTAATAGATCTGCTTTTACTGACTTAATTTGGATTATTTCTCTTGTAACATTGAAAGTTAAAGCCTTCTTTTCTCCCCGTCTTCTTATAGTTAATTCTATTGCAGAACCAACGGGCCCCCTCATTAAATCAACTGCTTCACTTAAAGATTTTCCTTGTACTTGGGTGTTGTTAATTTTTACAATATAATCCCCCGCTTTAATTCCAGCCTTTGATGCAGGTGTATCATCTATTGGGGATATCACCTTTACAACACCCGACTCCATTGTAACTTCTATTCCAAGTCCACCAAATTCACCACTAGTTTCAGTTTGCATTTCATTAAAAATTTCAGGAGACATGTAGCCTGAATATGGATCTAAGGATTGAAGTAAACCGTTAATAGCAGAGTCCATACTGTCAGATTGATTAATTTCATCAACGTACTCCTGATTTATTTTTTCTAAAACTTCACCAAAAACGTCAATTTTTTTATAAATTTCATTTTCAGAAGAAAAAACTTTTTGATTAAGAAAAAATAAAATTAAAGCACAAGTTAATAAATTTAATATTATTTTATTCATTATATTATTAATTTTTCCTTCGGTATTAGTTCTGACCACATTTTTTCAAGTTCGTAAAACTTTCTTTTTTCCGGATGGAAAATATGTATTATTAGATCAATACCGTCAACCAGTTTCCACTCAGTGCTATCTTTGCCTTCAATTTTAGAGTCTCTTATTCCACTATCTTTTAGTTTTTCTAAAACTTGTTCAGATAAGGCTTGAATATGCCTGGAAGAAGTTCCGCTAGCTATAATCATATAATCGGCCATAGAACTTTTATCTTTTAAATCTATACTCACAATGTCTTGAGCTTTATTTATGTCTAGAGTTTCAATGATAATTTTTTTTAAGACTAAAATTTTATCCATTAATTACATTTACTCTATCAAATTTTCCTTAATTGAGAAGATGAAATATTGACCTTATTGAATTCAATGAACTTTAAACTTTTTCCATTTAATCTTTTATATGATACTGAATTTAATGATTTTTTTTTATAGCCATGACGATCAAAAACTATAATTTTACATTTTTTTGAAATAGTTTCCCACTTATGCCACTTATGAAAATTAACTAGATTATCTGCCCCCATTAAAAAATAAATTTCAGCTTTGGTGGTTTTTTTTAAAAAATTTATTAAGTCAATAGTTTTATTAGATCTTATTATTTTTTCATAAAATTTTATCTTTATAAAATTATTTAACTTTATAATCTTTTTACAATTTTTAATTCTATCAGAGATGCTTGTATTATTTTTTTTCTTTAAAGGATTTTCTAAAGTAATTGCCCAAATTATTTTTTTCAATTTATATTCTTTTACGGCTTTTTTTGATATCGCTAGATGACCTATGTGGGCAGGATCAAATGAACCACCAAGAACCCCAATTTTGTTTTTAAATCTCAAATTATTTCCTTATTCTTCCATCACTTGTTATTTGGTACTTATAAGAAACTAGTTGATTAAGTCCAACAGGGCCTCTAGGAGGAAGTTTATTAGTTGAAATACCTACTTCACCACCAAAACCAAATTCTCCACCATCTGCAAATTGAGTCGATGTATTATGCATAGCAATCGAGCTTTTAACTTCATTCAAAAATTTTTTTGCTGACTTCTTATTCGTGGTGATGATCGAGTCAGTATGCATTGTACCATATTTATTAATATGATCGATTGCATCATTTATATCAGTGACACATTTTACAGAAATGGTAGCTGATAAATATTCTTTTGACCAGTCTTTATTAGTAGCTTTAATGATCTTCCCTATATAATTCTGTTTAATTCTATTATCTCCAATAATTTTACATCCATGATTTTCTAAGTGTTTTAAAATTATGTTACATGATCTTTTTAAAATTTTTTGATGAATTAAAATCGTTTCAGTAGCACCACAAATTGCTGTATTCCTCAATTTTGCATTAAAAATAATTTTTTTTGCTGTATTTAAGTCTGCGTTCTTATCAACATAAGTGTGACATATTCCTTCCAAATGACCAATCACAGGTAAGTTAGATAATTTTTGAACTTTTCTTACTAAATTTTTTCCGCCTCTTGGAATAACGACATCAACATATTTACTCATTTTACTTAATAAAAAATCAACAATATTTCTATTAGTGGAATCAATAAATTGAACAAAATTTTCATTAATATCATTTTTTTTTAATGAGTCTCTAAAGAGCTTTGACAAAATTTTATTTGAAAAAAAAGCTTCTGATCCACCTCGTAAAATTACTGGATTTCCAGACTTAAAACATAACGATGCTACATCCGAGGTAACATTTGGCCTACTCTCATAAATAATAGCGATTATTCCTATAGGAATTGAGATTTTTGAAATATTTAATCCATTTGGTCTCTTCCATCTTTCTAAAATTCTATTTGTTGGGTCTTTAAGTTTTATTACAGATTTTATTGAACTAATAATACTGTCTATTTTATTTTCATTCAAAATAAGACGATCAATTAAGTTTTTCTTCACTCCCTTACTTATTGATCTATTAACATCTCTTTTATTAGCACTAAGGATTAATTTTTGGTTTTTTTTAATAAGTGAACAGTAGTCTATTAATACTTTATTTTTCTTTTTAGTACTGATCTGATGTGCCGAGGCGCTTTTTGATTTTTTTCCAATACTGGTTAACATTTTTTTTATCATATTTTTACCATATCGTCTTTATGGACAACTTCAGATTTTGAAATATAGCCAAGAATATTATTTATCTCATTAGAGTGACATCCTAAAATTTTATTTATTTCATTTGATGAGAATGAACTCAAGCCTCTAGCAAATTCTTTACGCTTATTATCTAAAATTTTTATATGATCACCTTTTTTAAAATCACCATTAACCTTCTTGATACCAGCAGCCAATAGACTTTTTCCATTTATTAATGCTTTCTTGGCACCGTCATCAATGATTAGCTCTCCTTTTGGTGAAACAGAGCTTATGATCCATTTTTTTCTAGCATCTAATTTTGGAACTTCAGAGATGAACCATGTAGAATTTTTTTTCTTTTCTATTTGATCGATCGGATTTAAATATAATCCATTTGCTATTACCATATTACAACCAGCTAAATTACATATTCTCGCAGCTTCAATTTTAGTATCCATACCTCCACTACCAAATTCTGTTCTTCCTTTAATATCAATATTTTTTAAATCCTTTTTGATATTAGAAATATTTCTAATTAGTTTTGCATCTTTAAAATTTTTGGGATTTTTAGTATAGAGGCCATCTACATCTGATAATAAAATTAATGTATCTGCATTAGTAATTTGTGCCACTCGAGAGGCTAATCTGTCATTATCTCCAAATTTTATTTCTGATGTAGCTATGGTGTCATTTTCATTTACTATGGGAATATAATCAAGTTGGAATAAATTTTCAAAAGTTCTTTTAGCATTTATTGATCTTCTTCGTTCTTCAGTATCTTCTAATGTAAGCAAAATTTGAGAAATATTTAATTTATACTTTGAAAAAGTTTCTGAAAATAAATTCATCAATTCTATTTGTCCTATAGAAGCTATTGCTTGGCTTTTATCTAATTTTAAACCTGATTTACTATAATTCATTTTTTTGCAACCAAGAGCAATAGCTCCAGAACTTACTATTACAACTTGCTGATTTTCAGATTTTAAAGATTTTATATCTTTGGCAAAACTTAGTAACCATTTTTTTCTTATTTTTTTGTTATTATCAACTAACAAAGAAGATCCAATTTTAACTACAACAATTTTTGAATTTTTAAGAGACATATGAAATGAGTTTAGCCTTAATTTTAGATATTGATTCTTTTTCTAATGTTGACAAAGTTAAAACTTCACAATCTTTATCCTTTGCGAAACTTTTTACTGTTTTTTTAACAATATCTTTATCTAATAAATCTGTCTTATTTAAAACAATCAATTCTTTTTTTTTAATAAGATCCTTACTATAATTTTGTAGTTCTTTTTTGACTTGATTGTAAGATTTTTTTAAATCATCATTTGTAATATCTATTAAATGCAAAAGAGATTTACATCTCTCGATATGTTTTAAAAATTTTGTTCCTAGACCAGTCCCCTCATGTGCTCCTTCTATTAAACCAGGTATGTCCGCAAGGGTAACTTCTTTATCATCATAACTTGCAACACCAAGATTTGGATTTAAAGTAGTAAATTGATAGTTAGCAATCTTTGGATTTGCATTTGTTATTGCTGCTAATAAACTTGATTTACCTGCATTTGGTAATCCGATAATTCCTATGTCGGCAATAGTTTTTAATTGAAGCCAAATTGTAAACTCTTCGCCTACTATACCTTTAGTATATTTTCTTGGCGCTCTATTAGTAGAACTTTTAAATCTTGTGTTACCCAAACCTCCTTTTCCTCCAGAGGCAACAACGAACTTCTCTCCAATTTTGGTGAAATCATATAGGAGTGTTTTATTGTCCTCTTCAAAGACTTGAGTTCCTAGAGGAACTTTAAGCACTAAATCCTCTCCACCTTTCCCTGTACGATTTTGACCTGAACCATTTTCACCTCTTTGAGCTTTGTGATGTTGTTGATATCTAAAGTCAATTAATGTATTTAAATTTTGTTCAGCTTGTAAAATAACAGAACCTCCTTTTCCACCGTCGCCGCCATCAGGTCCGCCAAATTCAATAAACTTTTCCCTTCTAAAACTAGCAGAACCATCTCCACCATTTCCTGCTTTAGTATAAATTTTGACTTGATCTAAGAATTTCATAATACAACGCTATTTTAAGTTGTACTATTAATTGGGTTTTACAGAAACAAAAGTTCTATCTGATTTAGTTTTTTTAAAAACAACTTTGCCCTTAATAATAGAAAAAATTGAATGGTCCTTACCCATACCAACGTTTTCACCGGGAAAAATTTTTGTCCCTCTTTGTCTTACAATTATGTTTCCTGGCACCACGGTTTCTCCACCATATTTTTTCACACCAAGTCTTCGACCGGCACTGTCACGTCCATTTCTTGATGATCCACCTGCTTTTTTTGTTGCCATAACTTTACCTTACTTTTTATTTTCTTTTGTATCTTTTGCTAACGTTTTTGTTACTTTAGGAACCTCTTTAGCTTCAGATAAGATCTTACCATCTTTTGAAAAAATCTTATTTATTCTGATCATAGAATATTGCTGTCTATGGCCATTCTTTCTTCTTGAATTTTGTCTTCGTCTTTTTTTAAAAATTAATATGGTTCTATTTTTGCTATTTTTTATCAGGTTTGCTTCAACTTTCGCACCTTGCACAGTAGGAGATCCGATTTCAATTTCTTTTTCATTTCCGTACGCTAAAATTTCTTTAAATTCTATTTTAGTATCCGGTTTTGAATTTGGTAGTTTCTCGATTTTTAGAATTTCACCAGACACTACTTTGTATTGTTTTCCACCAGTTTGTATTACTGCATAAGACATAAGGATTTCAATTTTTAATAAACGCAATATAATCTGAGCGAGGCTTTAGTCAAGCTCAATAAATCAAAAATTATCCTTTAAATATCTCAATTTTGAAAAAGTCTCAATATCCTCAGCTTTTAAAAATATATTACACTCTAATTCATCATCCAAAACAGTTGGAATAGTTGGCGAATTAACTTTTAGATTATTCTTAATCTTTAAAACTTTTTCTTTAAGCTTTAAATTATCTGGATCATTAAATACACAAAATTCAGAATTTTTTAGTGTATATTCATGACCACAATAAATCAGAGTATCTTTAGGTAATTTTTTAAATATTTTTAAAGAGTTAAACATCTGCTCATAAGTTCCTTCGAAGATTCTACCACAACCTAAAGAAAACAAAGTATCACCTGTAAAAATTATTTTTTCTTTAAAAAAATGAAAAGCAATATGGCCTGATGTATGACCTGGGGTATGGTAAACTTTTGCTTCAAAGTTGTCTTTTTGCCAGATTTGATTATTTTCTACAAGAACATCTATTCCTGGAATTCGATCCTTATCATCTTTAAATCCAATAACATCAGAATGATATTTTTTTTTCAATTCAAGATTGCCACCAATATGATCATGATGGTGATGGGTATTTAGAATGTATCTCAGATCTATCTTATTTTTATCTATAAAATCAATTATTGGTCCAGATTCGCTTGGGTCAACTATACAAGCAGATTGATTATTCTCATCAATTATTAAGTAACTATAATTATCTTGAAGACATTTAATAATTTTTATTTTCATTTATTTTCAATTAAAAATATTCCAAGCTCTCCAAATAAATTTTTCAAAAAAATATTTGATTTACTTATATTCGAAATATTTCTATTTACTAGCGCCAAAGATTTAACGATTTTGAAATTTATAGTTTCTGAAAATCTTACAAAATCTTTAATCGTACACATATGAATATTTGGTGTGTTGTACCATTCATGAGGTAGTGAACTTGTAATTGGCATAGTTCCTTTAAAAAGTAAGTCTAACCTTACCTTCCAATTTCCAAAATTTGGAATAGTCACTATGGCTCTTTTGCCAACTCTTAAAAGTTCCTTAATGACAATCTCTGGATTTATAAAAGCTTGTAGTGTTTGACCTAAAACAACATAATCAAAAGAATTTTTTGGAAATTGCTTTAAATCAAGCTCTGCATTACCCTCAATTACCGTTAATCCTTTAGCTATACATTTTTGAACTTTTTCTTTAGAAATTTCAATTCCTCTTATATTCACATTTTTGTTTTTTCTCAAAAATTCCATCAAAGTTCCATCATCACAACCAACATCTAATACTGTTGAGTTTTTTTCGATTATATTTGCAATAAAATTATATTCAGCTTTCATTATTACTTTCTATATAAGATTTATCTAAAAAATTTTTGAGTGCATTTAAAAAATCTGGAACCTCTAGCAAAAAGGAGTCATGTCCTTTATCAGACTCTATTTCAACAAAACCTACATTTGCACCAATTGCGTTTAACGCAATAACTATATCTTTATTCTCTTGAGTGGGATAAAGCCAATCTGATGTAAAAGACATAATAAAAAATTTCGTTTTGGTTTTTTTGAAGGCGTTTGATAAATTACCATCAAATTGTTTAACCAAATCAAAATAATCCATTGCCCTAGTTATATAAAGATAACTATTAGCGTCAAATCTATCTACAAATACTGAACCTTGATAACGTAAATAACTTTCTATTTGAAAATCAGCATCAAATCCAAATTTAAGATCATCTCTTTCCTGAAGTTTCCTCCCAAATTTTTCTTGAAGCCCCTTTTTAGATAAATAGGTTATATGAGCAGCCATTCTTGCTACAGCTAACCCTTTATCTGGCAATGTGCTTTTAGAATTATATTTTCCATCCATCCAATTATGATCAGCAGTTATTGCTTGTCTACCAAGTTCATTGAATGCAATATTTTGTGCTGAATGGCTAGATGTACAAGCAATAGGAACAGCTGTTTTAGCTTTGTCTGGAAAATTACTCACAAATTGCAAGACCTGCATTCCTCCCATCGATCCACCAACTACAGAAAAAAGCTTTTTAATATTAAAAAAATCTAATAAATTTACTTGGGCGTTTACCATATCATTAATCGTAATAACCGGAAAATCTGTTCCATATATTTTTTTTGTTTCAGGATTTTCGTGATTTGGACCAAAAGACCCCATGCAACCACCAATCACATTAGCACAAATTACAAAATATTTATCTGTATCAATAGATTTCTTTGAGCCTACCGCATAAGACCACCAGCCATCCTTTTTAGTTATAGGATTTATACCAGTTACAAATTGATCACCTGTTAAGGCGTGAAAAACTAAAATTGCATTATCCTTATTTTTATTTAATTTGCCATAGGTCTCGTATGCTAAAGGAAATTTACTAATAGTTTTACCACAGTCTAACTTAAGTGGTTTTTCAATTATCAATGTTTTTATATTTTCTCTAATATTCATAATTATTGCTGAAAATTGAATTGTGAGAAAAAAACTTTTTTAGCGGTTTTTTTATAGCGCTCGCAATTCAGATAAATCAGCGCAGAAATTTTGTACAAGAAGTTTTGATCTATGTCAATTTTATAATATTTTAACTTAAACTATATAAAAAAATCTTGATTTATCTATAAAGATCATAAAAATTAAAAAATAAATTTTATGAGATTTAAAAAATTCAATATTGACGCTTATGAACCAGGTAAATCTAGTGTTAATAATTTAAAAAAGGTAATTAAATTATCAGCTAATGAGTCCGCTCTCGGTATGAGTTCTAAAGTAAAAAAAATGATATCAAATAAAAACCTTAATTTTTTTAGATACCCAGATGGAAAATCTAAGTTGCTCAGGTCTCAAATTTCTAAAAAATTTAAATGCGATAAAGACAAAGTTATTTGTGGGGCTGGATCTGATGAGGTTATTCAGATGTTATGTCAATTATTTTTAAGACCAAAAGATGAGGTAATTGTTCCCCAATTTAGTTTTTTGATGTACAGAATTTATGCAAAAATAGTAGGTGCAAAAGTAATATTTGCTAAAGAAAAAAATTATAAAATCTCAATTTCAGAAATAATTAAAAAAGTTACAAAAAAAACCAAAATTGTTTTTTTAGCAAATCCAAATAATCCGACAGGAACTTATTTGACTGAAATTGAACTTATCGAATTGAGAAAAAAACTTAAAAAAAATATTTTACTTGTAGTAGACGATGCTTATGCAGAATATATGAAAAATCACGATTACAAATCAGGTTTAGATTTATTCAAGAAAAAAGAGAATGTTTTTATTTTAAGGACATTTTCAAAAATTTATGGATTATCGTCATTAAGAATAGGATGGGGATATGGTTCAAAAAAAATTATAAAGTCCCTCAACATTATCAAACCCCCATTTAACGTTAACGAGGTAGCCCAAAAAGCAGCAGTAGAGTCTCTTAAAGATAATAAATTTATATCTCGTTCAATTAGCCATAACATTTTTTATGCAAAAAAAATCAAAAATTTTTTGAAAAACTATGAAATTAATTCTAATAAAATTTCAGCTAATTTTTTACTTTTGGATTTTTCAAAATGTAGAATAAAAGCTAAATATTTTTACGAGAAATTAAAGAATAAAGGAATAATTTTAAGATCAACAGAGGAGGGGTATAAGATAAAAAATATGTTGAGATTAACAGTGGGTTCAAAAAATGATAATATAAAATTTATGAGAGCAGCTGAAAGTATATTTAAAAGATGAAAAATATATTAATTATTGGCTGTGGTCTACTAGGTTCATCCTTGGTCAGAAAAATCTCCAAAAAAAAAATTTCAAAAAAAATTTTCATTTACGAAAAATCAAAAAAAAACGTTGAAAAAATAAAAAAACTTAAATTAAAAGGTACCATTGTTAAAAGATTAAAGGATGTAGTACCACATACAGATTTTATTATTTTTTGTACACCAATGAGTGAATATAAAAAGATAATTTTAAAGATAAATAATTATCTTTCATCTGATCATATAATTACAGACATTGGTTCAGCAAAATTAAAATCTAATGAAATAATTAAAAAAAATTTAAGAAAAAAAATATTCTGGACATCAAGTCACCCTATTGCGGGGTCTGAGGTTAGTGGGCCTGAAAACGGGAAAGAAGATTTATTCGAGAATAAATGGTGTGTTTTAATAAAAGATAAAAAAACTAATATTAAACATTTAAATTTTTTAAGAAATTTTTGGAAAAAGGTTGGTTCTAAAACTGTGGTTATGAATTCTGAAAAACATGATAAGATTTTTTCAATGACAAGTCATTTGCCGCATTTAATTGCTTACAATCTAGTAAAATCTGCACAAGATTTTGAAAAAAAACAGAGATACAATTTAATTAAATATAGCGCAGGTGGTTTGCGAGATTTCTCAAGAATAGCTGCATCAAATGAAATAATGTGGAGAGATATTTTTTTTTATAATAAAGCAAATGTATCAAAAGCAATCGATATTTTTGTAAAAAACCTCCATTCTTTTAAGAGAGACATTATCTCAGGTAATAGTAAATCAGTAATTAAAAAATTAACTCAAACTAAAAAAGTAAGATCTAAAATCGTTAAATTGAAACAAGATACTAGCAAACCAGATTTTGGAAGAAATTAATATTTTTTAATATTACTTATTTTTGTAATTTTCAATTTAGCTGTTTTATCAATCAACATAATAGTAAATTTCGTTGGCATTATTACAACTTTTTTTCTGGGACCATAAGCATGAATAAACTGATGTTTATTAAGACACATTCCAACATGTCCTTTCCAAAAGATGATATCTCCCTCAGACAAATTTTTACTTATTTTTTTTTTGCAATATTTTGCTTGATCTTTTGAATCTCTTGGAAAAAAGGTTCTATTGTAATAATAATATAATTGTACTAATGCAGAACAATCAATACCGTCAGCTGTCTTACCACCCCATTTATATTTAGAATTTAGAAATAATTTTAAAATTTTTTTATAATTTTTTTCAAAATGTGTAATTTCTCTTAAATCTCTATTTCTTAACCATTTATTATCTTCAAATTGAACAAAAGCTTTATTTTTATCAATTACTGATATTCCTGAAGCAAAATATAAAAATTGATTAGTTGGTAAAAATTTTTTTTTTACTTTTTTGTAAATTTTTGCTTTTAAATTATAAACCTTTTTTGTTGGTTTAAATTTTTTCTTAAAATTATTATTTCTTATAAAGCCTACATAGTTATCATAACTAGTTTTAATTTTTACCCAACTTTTTTTCTCTGACAATATTTTAAATTTTTCTCCGTATATTATTTGTGAACTAACCTCTGCCTTACTAGATGGTTTATTATATAAGTTAGATATGGATGTATTTAAGAAATTGTATCTCATTTAATTTTTTATTGGGGCCATTTTACTGATCCAAATTATTAAAATAAGAACAGGTAATCCTAAAAGAGCAGTTAAAGAAAAAAAATATGGATATCCCATAATATCAACCCAGCTACCAGCATACCCAGCAATTAACTTGGGTAAAAATAACATGATAGAGCTGAATAAAGCATATTGTGTTGCAGTAAATCTTATTGAAGTTAAGCCCGATAAATAGATTACAAAGGCAGCTCCAGCAAATCCACTAGATATATTATCAGCTGTTATCACTGCAATTAAAAAGTTAATGCTGATTGGAGATACTGCTAGCCATGCAAATAATAAATTACTTAAAGCAGCAATTAAGGCACCGAAGAATAAGCATTTCATTGTACCAAATTTGTATGAACAATAACCCCCAATAAATCCACCAAATATTGTAGCAAAAACTCCAAAAAATTTTGAATAAGTTGCAATGTCTGAAATTTTATAACCTTTTTCTAAATAGAATATATTTGCCATAACACCCATTACGATATCAGCAATTCTATATAGCGAAATTAAAATAAGTATTAAAAATGCAAATTTTCCATATCTTTGAACAAAATTTAAAATTGGACCCATATAACTCTTTGAAATTTTATTTTTGGGAGCGAATTGAATCAATATAAGTAAAGAAATTATCAAATACGAAAAAACAAAACAGATTATCAGTCTTGATAATGAAAACAAAAAATTTATCAAAACATCTTTTTTTTCAAAAGGGCTATCTATTATTGAGTATAAGTAAATAAAGCCTATTACAGAAATTAAGATGGTTATCAGAAATTTTATATGATTGTCAGAATTTAAATTTCTTTTTAATTTTGGTTCATCAGAGATGAATGTTGCAAAAACTCCGACAAACATAAACAAAGACATAATCAGATAAACTTTTTTCCATACTTTTTGGTCATAGATCTCTGTGCCAAAAAAGGATGCCAACCATAAACTTCCAGCACCTGCAACAAGCATTGCAATTCTATAGCCAGCTATATACATAGAAGATAACGGACCTTGCAAAGATTGTGGAGCAGACTCTATTCTAAAAGCATCAATCAGAATATCTTGAGTTGCACTAAAAAAGGCAAGAATTGTAATAAATAAAGCAGTAAAAAATAGACTTTCTTTGGGATCTGTAAATGCAGTTAATATTAATGCTATAATAATTAAAGATTGAGAAAACAAGAGCCAGCTTCTTCTATGACCAAATTTTTTAAAGATTGGCAATTTGTAATTATCTACAAGTGGTGACCATAAATATTTAAATGCATATGCAAATCCTGCCCAGCTGAATAATGTTACAGTGCTTCTACTTATTCCTGCTTTAACGAGCCAGACCGAAAGAGTTGAAAAAACCAGTAATATTGGAAGGCCAGATGAAAATCCTAAGCAAATCATTTTTAAGGGTTTTTTTTCAAAAAAAATATTAATATTTTTCATAATCTAATTTCTCCAGAATGAGGGTAAAAATAAAACTAATATTGCAAATAATTCTAATCTTCCCAAAATCATTCCTAAACACAATATCCATTTTGATATGTTTGGTATTGTAGAAAAATCACCATTAGGACCAATAGTTGAACCTAAACCTGGTCCCACATTAGATATTGATGTGGCTGCACCAGAAATTGAAGTTACAAAATCTAGTCCAGTTAAAGATAGCATAGCAGCCAGAAGAAAAAATATAATTAGATACATATAAATAAAGGAAATTATTGATGAAATAAATTTATTATCGATTGGGTTTTGGTCGTATTTAAGAATAAAGATTCCTTTTGGATAAATAATTTTCTTTATATTATTAGTCACAAAAGTGTATAAGATTTGTATTCTAAATATCTTAACACCACATGTTGTTGAACCTGCACAACCACCTATAAACATTAATATTAAGAATAATACGAGCGAAAAACTTCCCCAACTATCAAATTGAGCATTAACATAACCTGTACCAGTTAATATTGAAATTACGTTAAATAACACTGCAATAAAATCAAATTTTATTGACCCATTAAAATTAAGATAAATTGATAAAATTACTATTGAAAAAAAAATTATTTTTAAAAATGTTTTGATTTGTATATCTCTGAAAAAAATTTCTCTATCTCCATTTAAAAATTTTATGTAGGAAATAAAAGGAATACTCCCTAATAATATGAAAATTATTGCTGAACTTTCAATAAATCTACTGTTAAAGAAACCTAACGATTCATTATAGTTTGAAAATCCCCCGGTAGCTATTGTAGTCATAGAGTGTGTTATACTATCGAAGAAATTCATACCAAAGATTTTGTAAGATGTTGCACAAAATATTGTTAGTGCTGTGTAAATAAGTATTAATCTTAATGCTACTTCTTTTGATTTAGGTAGAATTTTTTCAGATGAGTCATTATTTGAAATTTTAAAAAGTTGCATACCACCAACATTCATAATTGGCATTAATGTGATTGCCATTACTATGATACCAATGCCACCTAACCACTGTAGTAAAGCTCTCCATAATAATATACTTTTTGGCATATCCTCAAGATTAGAAATAATAGTAGAGCCTGTAGTAGTTATACCAGACATGCTCTCAAAAAATGCGTTAGTAAACGAAAAATTAATACTTGAAAACAAAAAAGGAAGTGAACCAAATATAGCAATACTTAACCAAGACAAAGCAGTTAATAAAAAGGCCTGCTGAAGATTTAATTTTTTATTATGATCTAGGTTCGATAGAAAAAATAAAGTTCCAAAAATAATTGTTACTATTGAAGCACCAAAAAAGGAGGAATCAATTTCATTATATAAAAATTGTACACCAACTGGAATGAACATAAAAATTCCTAGTATTATTTGCAGAATTCCAAGTGTGAAAAAAACAGTTTTATAATTAGACATTTTGAAAGAACATTATTTTATGGTAAATAAATTTCAACTCTATAAGAATTAAGTTGTTCGTAATTTTGAGAATTTATTAAGTTTATTAATGATAAAAAAAGAAAATTTAGAGAAAACAAGTGCATGGCCTTTTGTTGAGGCAAAAAAAATGCTTCGAGAAAGAAAGTCCTTAATAGAAAAAAAAGGTAAAATTACTCTACAAACAGGCTATGGCCCTAGTGGACTTCCTCACATAGGAACTTTTGGTGAAGTTGCTAGAACCTCAATGATTGTTAATGCCTTGAAACATCTTACTGATCTTCCTACTGAAATTATAACATTTTCTGATGATATGGATGGACTAAGAAAAGTACCAGACAATGTACCAAATAAAAACTTGCTTGAAGAAAACTTACATAAACCACTAACTAAAGTTCCAGACCCGTTTAAAAAGTTTGATAGCTTTGGTGAGCATAATAATCAAATGCTTAAAAATTTTTTAGATAATTTTAACTTTAAATATATTTTTAAAAGTTCAACAAAGCTCTACAAGTCAGGTTTTTTTAATTCATCACTTCAAGAAATTTTAAAAAATTATGATGGAATTATGAATATTATATTGCCAACATTGGGAAAGGAACGTCAGAAAACATATTGTCCTTTTTTACCTATTTGTCCTGACACAGGTCATGTTTTAGAAATTCCAGTTAAAGAAATCAATAAAGAAAAATCAATAATAATTTTTGATAATAATGGAAGTAATTTAGAGAAGAGTATTTTAGATGGGAATTGCAAGCTTCAATGGAAAGTTGATTGGGCAATGAGATGGTATGCTTTAGATGTAGATTTTGAAATGTACGGAAAAGATCTTATTGAGAGCGCGATTTTATCTTCAAAAATAATAAAATTAATAGGAAAAACAAACCCATCTGGATTTGCTTACGAATTATTTTTGGATGAAAAGGGGGAGAAAATTTCTAAATCAAAAGGAAATGGAATTACGATTGATCAGTGGTTAAAATATGCCTCACCCGAAAGTCTTTCTTTATATATGTATCAAAATCCAAAAAGAGCAAAAAAACTCTATAAAGAAATTGTTTCTAAAACTGTTGATGAATATTTAGAGTTATTAGATAAAGCAAAAAATCAAGATGACTTAAAATTATTAATGAATCCAGTATGGCATGTACATAATAGTAAAGTTCCTAACGAAAAATTGATAATGTCTTTCTCAATGCTCTTAAATCTTGTTGAAACAAGCAATGCTGATAGTAAAGAGCTTCTTTGGAAATTTGTTAAAAAATATAAAAAAGATATTGAAGAAAAAGATTATCCAATCTTTAACGATTTAGTAGGATATGCAATTAATTATTTCAATGATGTTATAAAAAAACAAAAAAAATATAAAATACCAAATAATGATGAAAAAATTGCACTTAAAGCTTTAGTTAGTACATTAGATAATTGTACTGATGAAATGTCACCAGAGGATATCCAAACATTAATTTATTCAACTGGTAAAGAAAATGGATACTCAAAAAATTTAAGAGACTGGTTTAAATTAATTTATGAGGTTGTTTTTGGTGATCAGAATGGACCGCGAATGGGATTTTTTATAAGTTTTTTCGGTGTCCAAGAAACAAAAGACCTCATACAAAAAAGAGTTAAATGATGTTTACAAACTTAAGATCTTTAATTTTTAAATTAGATCCAGAGACAGCTCATAATTTGGCTATAAAATCATTAAAATTTAATTTTATTCCAAATATTTTAGATCGTGAAAAAAATAATCCCTTGTTTGAAACAAAATTATTTAATAAAAAATTGGAAAATCCTATTGGTATGGCAGCAGGTTTTGATAAAAATGCTGAAGTATATAATTCGTTATTTAAATTGGGATTTGGATTTGTTGAGGTCGGCACCGTAACTCCTTTAAAGCAATACGGAAATCCTAAACCAAGAGTATTTAGATTAGAAGAGGATGAGGCATTAATAAATAGACTTGGTTTTAATAACTCTGGTGCAGAAAATATAGTCCATAGAATTAAATCTAATAAACAAATTGGTTTACTAGGTATAAATATTGGACCAAATAAAGATACTGAAAATAGACTTGAGGACTATTTAAAGTGTCTTAAAACCTTCCATGATGTTGCTGATTATATTACTATAAATATTTCTTCACCAAATACTGAAGATCTACGAAATTTTCACAATCAATCAAAATTAAATGAATTGTTAAAAGAAATAGAGAATGAAAAAAAAGAATTAAATTCAACAGTACCATTAGCAGTAAAAGTTTCTCCTGATATAGAAGATAAAGAAATTAATAACATTTCAGATGTATTATTAAATAATAACATTGAGGTTGTTATTATTTCAAATACTTCTGACTCGACTAGGGATAGTTTAAATAATATACAAAAGCATCAAAAAGGGGGTCTATCTGGAAAACCAATTGAGGAAAAATCTACTAATTTAATTAATAAATTTTACAAGATTCTTAATGGAAGAATTAAAATTATAGGTGTTGGTGGAGTTGATTCAGGAAAAAGCGCTTATGAAAAATTTTTAGCGGGTGCCAATTATGTTCAACTCTACACAGGAATGGTTTATAGAGGGCCTAATATTGTAAATTTAATTAAAAAAGAGCTTAAAGAATTACTAATAAAAGACGGTGTTAAGAATTTCTCAGAAATTATAGGAAAAAAATAAAATTTGAATTTTATAAACTTGACGCAAGCATTTTCTAATCTTATATAGTCGATCTATTATGTCAAAAAAATGTGAACTCACTGGAAAAATTCCCATGAAAGGCCATAATGTTAGTCACGCCAACAATAAGACAAAAAGACGATTTTTACCAAATTTAAAAAAAGTAAGATTCACCAGTGAAATTTTAAAAAGAAGTTTAAAATTAACAGTTAGTAATGCTGGAGTAAGATCAGTTGACAAGAAAGGTAGTTTTGATGAATTTTTAAAGACTGTAAAAAATAAAAATTTATCACCAAGATTAAAAAAATTAAAAAAAAGCCTATTAATTAAGTCGCCATTTCAAAAAAGAATAATCCAATCTAAAAACGCCTGATGAATAAGTTATTTTTGTTACTCTCATTGATCATGGGGGTTGTAGTTTTAGCTTCAAACTACTTAGTTCAGTTCCCAATTAACTATTATGGTTTAGAAGAGCTATTAACTTACGGTGCTTTTAGTTATCCCATTGCCTTTTTAATCACAGACTTGGCTAATAGATCTTTTGGAAAAATTGTGGCAAGAAAGATTGTCTATATTGGTTTTACTATAGGAATTTTGTTTACATTAATATTCTCGACAAATTTTACTGATCTCATTTCAATTAGAATTGCAATAGGATCAGGTACGGCATTTATAATCGCTCAACTTTTAGATGTTCAAATTTTTGATCAGTTGAAAAAAAGAAAATGGTACATAGCTCCTTTAACATCGTCTTTAATTGGCTCAACAGTAGATACATTTCTTTTCTTCTCGATATCATTTTATGGAACAGGAATACCTTGGACCACTCTATTATTAGGAGATTTAGCAGTAAAAATTTTTGTCGCTTTAATAATGTTAATACCTTTTAGAATGTTACTTGGCACTCTTAAAGCTGCCTAATTAAGTTAAAAATTTATAGGATAAAATTTTGTAAGCTAGTTTTGCGACTAAAAAATTGCAAGAGTTAAACCCTTTAATAGGTGCAAGTTCGTTAATATCTGCTCCAACAATATTAGAGTTTTTTGCTGCAATTTTTATAATTTCTAAAGTCTCATCCCAGAATAGACCGCCTGGCTCAGGAGTTCCAGTTGCTGGCATTAGGCTTGAGTCAAATCCATCAACATCAAATGTTAAATAGACAATTTTGTTTGAAATTATTCTTTTGAATTTTTCTAAATTCCATTTTTTTTTATCTTTAGCCCAAAAAATTTCTATTCTTTTCGAATTTTTTTTAAGATATAGGATTTCTTCTTTTGATATATTTCTTATACCAAATGACACTAAAGATACATTTTTATGATCTAAACATCTTCTAATTGCCGACGCATGAGAAAATTTTTTATTATTATAATTGTTTCTTAGATCTGCATGTGCATCAAAATGAAGTACCAAAATTTTGTTAAATTTTTTTACAAAAGGTTCAATACAACCAGGAGTTATAGAATGCTCACCACCTAGTGTTAAAGGAAATTTTTTTTTACTTAAAATTCTTTCATTTAATTTAGAGATTTGATTTAAAGCAATTTTAATATTCTTATTAATTTTAAATGGTTTAATTGTTTTAATTCCTATTTTCTTAAATGGTTCACAATTGAATTCCTCATCATATAATTCCACTTGATGAGACGCTTTTATAATTTCCTTAGGTCCATTTTTTGTACCACTCCCATAACTAACTGTTTTTTCAAGCCCAAATGGGATGACTATAGCTTTTTCACTTATACTAAATTTATTATCAATTCCTAAAAAACCTTTTTTATTAGACAAATAATTCAATTTCTATCCAAATATTTTAGAGAAATTTTTTCTATCTCTATTTTTCCACTCACCTGTGTGATAAGCATCACTTGCAATTAAGGGTAAAACAGTTGTTGCCTCAGCAAAAACCATTTGTTCTTTAGTTGTATCAACTTTACCCCATGAACTTGCCTCTTTAAGAGTTGAGCTGCTACAAGCGCCATCTCTTGAGTCCGCAACTGTAATTTGCACAGCATATTTGTGCATATCAACATTTTTGCCTAAAAGTTCAGCACATATAACAGTGTCCTGAATAAAATTTTTTGGAACTCCACCACCAATCATAAACAATCCAGAACCTTTAGATTTAATCTTTATTTCAGTTAATTCTCTAAATTCTTTAATAGAGTCTATTGTAATATGGCTATTAGGATTTCTTTCTTGATGCATTACCAAGCCAAAACCTGCGCTGGAATCTGTAAATGCTGGACAGAATATTGGAACGTTATTATCGTATGCTGTTTCTATTAAAGATCCCTTTTTTTTTACGTTTGATTTTAAATATTTTCCAATTTCTTTTATAAACTCTCTCGATGTATAAGCTTTAGGTTGCAATTTGTCGGCTATTTCACTTATTATTTTATCACACATTTGAAGCTCTTCTTCATCAATATAGGTATCATAAATCCTATCTATGTAATTATTTCTTAATTCATTATCATTTTGGTACTGAGAACCTTGATAATGTTTAAATCCAAGCGCCTCAAAAAAATCCATATCAATTATTGATGCACCCGTTGCTACAATTGCATCAACCATATTATACTTCACCATATCTCGGTAAATATGCATACATCCCGCTGCAGAAGTAGATCCAGCTAAGGTTAAAAATATTGTACAATCCTTATCTTTCAACATCTCATTATAAATCTCAGATGCATTAGCAACTTCTCTTGAAACAAAAGACATTTTTTTCATAGAAGAAACAATTTTTCTAGAGTCAAATGAGGTAATATCTATGTGCTCAACTGGGCTTTTAAGAAAATCTTTTTTGCTATTATGGCCGAGGTTTTTTTTTTCAGACATTAAGCAACTAATATAGCTTTATTAGCGTCTTTATCATATAGACTCATTATTGGATTATCTTCAACCTCATAAATTTCATTAGAGAAGAAACCATTAAATTCTGTCCTAAATGTAAGACCATATGCACCGAGCTGACCAAGCTCAATATAATCATTTTCTTTAATATTGTTGGGTAAAATAAAAGGACCTTTCATGTAATCCATACTGTCACAAGTTGGACCATAAAAATCAAAAGCTGTTAACTTTTTAGAAATTATTTTATTAGAACTTTCTTTAATTAATTTTGACGGGAAAACTATATTTGGTGTCCCAGCATCAAAAAGAGTACCATAAGTACCATCATTAATATAAAGTTTTTGTTTTTTTCTTAAGTTAACTCTAACAATTGTTGATCCACTTTCAGCAACTAATGCTCTTCCTGGTTCACATATAATTTCAGGTAAATCATTTAATTTTAAGTTATCTAAACTCATTTTTATTTCTTGAAAATAATTATCTAATGATTGTGGAACTAAGTCTGGGTATATAGTTGGGAATCCTCCGCCAACATTTATGTAATCTGGTACAATTTTTGTTTTCTTAATTATATTACCTATCTCAGCTATTCCTTTTGTATAAGAAATTGGATGCATACATTGTGATCCAACATGGAAGCTCAAGCCAATTTTATTTGCGTATTGTTTTGTGAGTCTTAATAATCCACTAGCCTCATTGTTCATGGCTCCAAATTTTTTTGATAAGTCTATCTCTGCGTGTTCATTTGATACAGCAACCCTTACGAAAATTTCAAGATCTTTAGCATTTTTAGTGCTCTCAATTATTTTTATTAATTCATCTTTTGTATCTAGTGCGAATGTTTTAACGCCATACTTAAAATAAGCTTCTCGAATATCCTCACGACTTTTTACTGTGTGCATGAAGGAACATTTTGCACTTTGGCTAAATTTTCTAACGGATTTAATTTCCGAGATTGATGCGACATCAAATTCACTGATACCGCTTTTCACAAGAGTTTTAATTACCTCTGGATGAGGATTTGTCTTAACGGCATATAAGATTTTGCCAGGAAATTTTTTCTGAAAAAATTTTGATGCAGAAAGAATTGATTTCTTTCTTATACAATAGACCGGTTTATCTGGTTTCAGCTGATTTATTAAACTTTCAACTGATGTAAATTTTTGCATTAAAATGCTCCCTAAAAAAAATTTAACAAAAAAAAAGCTTTTTATTTAAAAAAACTTTAATAATTCGAGCAATTAATTCAATACTAGCTTAATGTAAAGAAAATAATAACCCATTGAATTGTGGAAAAAAAACACCATATATAAGTAATGAGAGTAGAAGCTACATTGCAAAATTTGAGTGATTTTGAGAATAAATCACTGTTAATTGTCGATGATGATAATCCTTTTAGAGAAAGATTAGCTAGAGCAATGGAAAAAAAAGGCTTTGAGGTATTTCAAGCTGAGAGTGTGCAAAAAGGAATAGAGTCAGTAAAATCAAAAAAACCAGGTTTTGCCGTGGTTGATCTCAGGTTGAATGATGGTAATGGATTAGAGGTTGTAAAAGAAATACAATCAAACAACTCATCAAGCAGAATAATAATGTTAACTGGTTATGGAAATATTCCGACTGCGGTAGCTGCTATTAAAGAGGGTGCAATAGATTATTTGGCTAAGCCTGCCGACGCAGATGATGTAGAAAAAGCTCTTTTAGCTGATCCAAATAAAAAAGCAGTTCCGCCAGAAAATCCAATGTCTGCTGACAGAGTAAAATGGGAACATATTCACAGAGTTTTTGAATTATGTAACAGAAATGTCTCTGAAACGGCAAGAAGATTAAAAATGCATAGAAGGACGCTACAAAGAATTCTATCTAAAAGATCTCCTAAATAAATTTTCTAATTTTTAGCAATTGTTTTGATAGTACAGCGAGAATTAAAATTTTATAAATTTCTATGATTAAAAACGGTTTTGCTCCAACTGTGAAAACGTCATTGAAAGGTTTATCAAATCCCATATAATTCCACAAACCGCCTAATCCAAGAACATAAATTATACTTACCGAAAATAATAAATATAAAAACACAACTATTGGATCTTTATTCTTATTTACATGACCTGCAAAATATGCTGTAAATATAAAACCAATTAAGTATCCTCCAGTGGGTCCTAAAAGATATCCAATCCCTCCGCCTTTTGCAAAAACTGGCAATCCAAAGGATCCTTCGATTAAATATAAAATGACAGTTAGTGTTGCCAACTTATATCCCAATATAATCCCAAGAAACATGACCACAAAAGTTTGCATCGTTGCAGGCACTAAAGTAAATGGAGTTTGTATCTTGGACGATATAGCTAGCAAAGCTGTCCCAATTAACACAAAAATAGCTGATTTGATTATTTTTGAATTGCTGATAATGTTTTTAGTAAGTTCCATAAAATAATAATACTCTTATTTTTTTAATAATCTATATTAATTTATAATGAGCAAGATTCAAAAAACAGATCACTTTTACTTGATTGATGGATCTGGCTATATATTCAGAGCTTACTATGCTCTTCCGCCCTTAACAAGAAAAAGTGATGGCTTGCCGACTGGAGCTGTGAGTGGCTTTTGCAGTATGCTCTTCAAACTTCTTGAAGATTCTAAGTCAAAAGAAAATTTACAAAAACCATCGCACTTTGCAGTTATTTTTGACTCAGCCAGAAAGACATTTCGGAATGAAATTTATAAAGATTATAAAGCCAATAGAGCGGAGGCACCTGATGACTTAGCTCCTCAATTCGACTATATTAGAAAGTCTGTATTAGCATTTAATTTACCTTCAGTTGAACTAACGAATTATGAAGCAGATGATTTAATAGCAACCTATACAGATATGATTTTAAGACTTGGAGCCAAGGTGACGATAGTTTCTTCAGATAAAGATTTGATGCAATTATATAAAAAAGGTGTTCGAATTTATGATCCAATGAAAAATAAATTCATTAATGACGATGATGTTCAAAAGAAATTCGGTGTAACAGCTGATAAGGTGATAGATGTGCAGGCATTAGCTGGAGATAGTAGTGATAATGTGCCTGGTGTTCCGGGCATTGGTGTAAAGACTGCAGCCGAACTGATTAATAAATACGGAGATTTAGATACTCTTTTGAAATCTGCAAGTGAGATAAAGCAAAACAAAAGAAGAGAAACTTTACTTGAAAATAAAGATAAAGCCATAATCAGTAAAAAATTAGTAACGTTGAAAAATGACGCTCCAATTGAAAAAAATTTGGAGGAATTTCAATTAAAACAAATTGATAAAGAAAAGCTTTACAAATTTTTAAGGGAAATGGAATTTAATAGATTACTTAGTTCAGCTATTTCAACTTATGGTGAGCCTAATTTTGAGGATAAAAACAACGATAGTAAAATTATTAAAACTCAAGAAAAAATCTCAAATAAGAATTATTTTCTAATTAAAGACATAAAAGAAATAGATAATTGGATTAAAGAAGCCGAGGAGGTTGGAGAGGTTGCAGTTGACACTGAAACAAGTTCATTAGATCCTCATCAAGCAGATCTGATAGGAATTTCTTTAAGCTCAAAAATTGGTAGGGCTTGCTACATACCTATTAACCATAATTCAAAAAAAAATATAAATAAGGATCTTGTTTTGAAAAAATTGAAACCTTTACTTGAGGATCCGAGTATCAAAAAAATTGGTCAAAATATAAAGTTTGATTTTATAGTTTTACTCAATCAAGGCATAAAACTTACTTCAATAGAAGATACAATGCTTATGTCTTATGTTCTCGATGCAGGAAAAAATAGGCATAACATGGATACACTATCTGAAATCCATTTAGGCCATAAAACAATAGCTTTTAAAGATTTAGTGGGAACTGGAAAAAAAGAAATAAATTTTAGTGAGGTCGATCTTGAAAAAGCAAAAAATTACGCTGCTGAAGATGCTGATATTACTTATAGACTTTATAAAAAATTTCATAAAAGTCTAAAAGATGAAAAAATGATTAATGTTTACGAACTTTTTGAAAAACCAATGATAACAATACTTGCAAATATGGAGATTGAGGGAATAAAAATTGACTATAAATTTCTTAAAATTCTGTCCTCAAATTTTGAAAAAAAGATTTATAAAATTCAAAAAGAAGTTTTTAAAATATCAAAAAAAGAATTCAATATTGCATCACCAAAACAACTTGGTGAAATTTTGTATAATGAGCTTAAAATTGCTGATCTAAAAAAAACTAAAAAGGGTAGCTTCGCTACTAGTGCAACGGTATTAGAGGATTTGGCCTTTAAAGGTCATAAATTCCCACAATTAGTTTTAGATTGGAGACAAATATCAAAATTAAAAAATACTTATTCAGATGCCCTTCCAGAGCACATTAATCCTAAAACAAAAAGAGTTCACACTTCCTTTTTACTTGCTGCTACTACTACAGGAAGATTAGCGTCTAGTGAACCAAACTTACAAAATATTCCAATAAAGTCTGAGGATGGAAAAAATATTAGAAAAGCATTTATAGCAGAAAAAGAACATACTTTGATCTCGGCAGACTACAATCAAATTGAAATGAGAATTTTAGCAGATATTGCCGATGTAAAAGAACTTAAAAAAGCTTTTAAAAATAATGAAGATATACATTCTTTAACAGCAAGTCAGATTTTCAATATTGATATCAGAAAAGTTAATGATGATCAGAGAAGAAAAGCAAAAGCAATTAACTTTGGTATAATCTATGGAATTTCACAATATGGATTAGCAAAACAGATAAATGTTTCCAACCATGAAGCAGAAGAATTTTTGAATTCATACTTTGCAAAATTTCCTGAAATTAAAGTTTATATGGAGGGTACAATTAAATTTTGTAGAAAAAGTGGTTTTGTGAATAATATTTTTGGAAGAAAATCACATTTCATTAACATTAATGATAAAAATTATAATGTAAGAAATTTTCAAGAAAGAGCAGCTATAAATGCTCCAATACAGGGATCTGCGGCTGAAATTATGAGATTAGCAATGATAAGATTGCAAAAAAAACTATTAGAGGAAAAGAATAAAAAGACAAAAATACTTTTGCAAATTCATGATGAGTTGATTTTTGAAACTCCAAAATCAGATGTAAAAAGAATAAGCAGAATAATTATTGATGAAATGTCTAGTGTTATAAATAGCGATCACCATTCATTTTCGATACCTTTAACAGTAGATTTAAATACTGGCGATAATTGGGGTTCACTTCATTAATTTAATTTGATTGCCCAAATTAGAACAATTTAGTATTTTTATATTGTAGAATGCATAAACAAACAATTGCTTTGATTGATGATGACAGAAACATCCTGACAAGCCTCAGTATAGCTTTAGAAAAAGAAGGTTTTAAGGTTCAAACATATATAGATGGTGAGAGTGCGTTAATTGGATTAACAAGAACTCCTCCAGATTTGGCGATTATCGATATAAAAATGCCAAAGATGGATGGAGAAGAGTTGTTAAAAAAATTAAGAAAAAAAACTTCATTGCCAGTGATATTTTTAACTTCTAAAGATGACGAGATAGATGAATTGCTTGGATTAAAGTTGGGGGCAGATGATTTTGTCAAAAAATCTGGAGGTTTTTCAATAAAAGTATTAATTGAGAGAATTAGAGTTCAACTGAGAAAAAAAGATGCGAAAGATACTATTGAAGAGAATAAAAGCATTATCTCTCACGGAAAATTAAAACTAGATCCTTCACAATTAGAATGCGAATGGAATGGCAAACAATTACCCGATAAATTAACTACCACAGAATTCCTACTTGTAAAAGAATTGGCAAAAAGACCTGGTATTATAAAAGAAAGAGCACAATTGATGGATATTGCTTACAGAGAGGATACAGATATTGAAGATCGCACTATTGATAGTCATGTAAAAAGAATAAGAAAAAAATTTAAAAAAGTTGATCCAGATTTTTCAGCTATTGAGACTAGATATGGAAGTGGGTACAGATGGAATGTTAGCTGATGATAAGCAACCTTTTTAAAAATTTTTCCATATTAAAAAAATTTTTATTTATTAACTTAATTTTTTTTACAGTAATTGGATTGTTTACATTTATATATTTAGAAAATGTCCAACCAAACTTAATAAAGAAAAAATCATCTAATCATATCGAAATTATTAATAACACTATTGATAATCTTAATAGATTAAACATTAAATTTATTGAAGAAGATATAAGGAAATTTTTGTTTTCTACAAGATTTCTTTTTCAAAACTTAGATAGAGTAATTTTTTTTGATAATAAATTAAACTTAATTGGAGATACAGATACGTTAGACCTTGACCCACGATCATTTTCAACAAGATTAGATATTGTAGAATTAGATATATCGAATGAAGATAAAACAAAAGAAATCACCGAGGATAAGAATATAAATGTGGGCAATGAAAATAATGTATCACTAAAAGATATCTTGTCTAATTATGCAGGGTCTAAAAATTATGGGATACCCTTTACGTTCACCGAAGATGAATTTAATAAATTTAAACTAACAACTATTAAAAATGTAATGAAAAATGATAAAAACATCGGATATCTAGCAATTAGCGAAAATGCAAATGATATTAAAGCTGCCATTGACGAGAGAAAAACATTTATTATTAGAACAGCCATTGCTGTTGGAATAGTAATCTTAATTTTTTCATTTGTTTTAAATAGATATTTTTTGAAACCAATAAAAAATTTGGTTACTTATACAAAAACAATTAAAGAAAAAAATTCAAAGATAACAAATATTGAGAATTTAAAACTTAGGAATGATGAACTTGGATTACTCTCCAGCTCTCTAGATGATATGACTTTAGAATTACAAAAAAGAATTTCACAAGCTGAAAATTTTTCAACAGATCTTGTACATGAGATCAGAAATCCATTAGCCTCTCTTAAAAGTGCATCAGAAATTCTACAAGATACAAATGATATAGATCAAAGAGTAAAATTGGTAAATATTTTAAGTCACGATGTTCAGAGAATAGAGAGATTAATCACAGACTATTCTCAAATGCTTAAAGATGAGGTGGCCTTAAGCAAAGAAAAGATAAAAAAATTGGATATTGAACCTATCATTAAGTCTGTTGTTGATGATTTTAATAATATTTACAAAGTGAAGAGAGGAATAGAAATTTCTTATGAAAATAATGGTAAGAAAAATTACTTCATTAACGGTATTGAAAATAGAATAGAACAAATTATTGCAAATCTTTTAGATAATGCAATATCGTTTAGTGAGGATAATAAAAATATAATTGTAAAAGTGTCACAATTGGAGGACAAAAAAATTTATATTGATATTTTAGATGAAGGGGAGGGATTTAAGGAGAAAGACACTAACAAAATTTTCAAGAGATTTTACAGTAATAGACCGAATAAATTTGGCCAACATTCTGGTTTAGGATTGAATATTGTTAAAAATTTAGTTGACCTACATAATGGTTCCATCAAAGCATCAAATCGAACTGATAAAAAGGGTGCAAGAATGGAAGTCATTTTTCCAATGTTATAAAGTTCTATTGATTAATTAAAACTTTGTTGTTAGAAGATCCACAACATGTCAGATTTTAAAGTTAAAGATATATCTCAAGCAGAATTTGGTCGTAAGGAAATCTCAATAGCTGAAAGTGAGATGCCTGGATTGATGGCACTAAGAGACGAATATAAAGGTAAATCTCCACTAAAAGGAGCAAAGATTATTGGTTGTTTGCACATGACTATTCAAACAGCAGTCTTAATCGAAACATTAACAAATTTAGGTGCAGAAGTAAGGTGGTCCTCGTGCAATATTTTTTCTACTCAAGACCACGCAGCTGCTGCTATAGCTAAAGCAGGTATACCTGTTTATGCTTGGAAAGGTGAGACAGAAGAAGAATATTTATGGTGTATTAAACAAACAATCATAGGAAATAAAGATTGGAAACCGAATATGCTTTTAGATGATGGTGGTGATCTTACTGCAATAATGCACAAAGAATATAAAGATTTATTAAAAGACGTTAAAGGCGTTTCTGAAGAAACTACAACTGGAATTAAAGCGCTTAACAAAATGGAAAAAGACAAATCACTGTTAGTTCCAGCCATAAATGTTAATGACTCTGTCACAAAATCAAAATTTGATAATCTTTATGGTTGTAGAGAAAGTTTAGTTGACGGAATACGAAGGGCAACAGATGTAATGATGTCTGGAAAAGTCGCTATTGTGGCAGGCTTTGGTGATGTGGGAAAAGGTAGCGCTGCCTCACTTAGACAAAGTGGCGCTAGAGTTTTAGTCACTGAAGCAGACCCAATTTGTGCACTACAAGCAGCTATGGAAGGTTATGAAGTTGTTCTAATGGAGGATGCTATAGCTCAAGCTGATATTATAGTCACAGCCACTGGAAACAAAGATATTGTTACTGCTGATCATATGAGAGAAATGAAAGATAGAGCAATACTATGTAATATCGGTCATTTTGATAATGAAATTCAGGTTGATGCTTTAAAAAATTATAAATGGACAGAGATTAAACCTCAAGTTCATGAAATCGAATTACCAAGTAAAAAAAGGATAATTCTTTTAGCGGAGGGCAGACTAGTCAATCTAGGATGTGCAACTGGGCATCCAAGCTTCGTTATGAGTGCATCATTTACAAATCAAGTAATTGCTCAAATAGAACTTTGGAACAATCACAAAAATTATGAAAATAAAGTATATGTTTTGCCAAAACATTTAGATGAAAAAGTTGCTACTCTACATTTAAAGAAAGTTGGTGCAAAGTTAACTAAACTGTCTAAAGATCAAGCAGACTATATAAGTGTCGGCGTTAATGGTCCATTCAAACCAAATGCCTATCGCTACTAACAGTGATAAAGTAATTTTAAACTCTGAAAAAGATACCAAAGAATTTGCTGATATTTTTTTAGATAAAATTAAACCAGGTTATATAGTGTATGTATATGGTGAAATGGGAGTAGGCAAAACTACTTTTATAAAATATCTCGTGAATGCCTTTCAACAAAAGAATAAAATAAAAACAACTGAGGTGACAAGCCCTACATTTAACCTTTTAAACCAGTATGATGTTAATAAATTTATTATAAACCATTATGATTTATTTAGGTTAAAAAACGATGATGAATTAAAGAATCTTGGTTTATTTGAAGATAATTTAAATACAATTACATTAATAGAATGGCCAGAGATTATTCAAAAAAAACCTGAAAAATTAATAGAATTATTTTTTAAATATGAAGATAATTACAAAAAAAGATCAGTACTAATTAAAGGTATAAATTTATAATTTTTCATGAAAAATTTAAAAAAATTAAAGGGTGATGCATCTTTCAGAGAATTTTACAGAAAAAAAGGTAAGAACACTAATTCTATAATAGTCCTAGCAAAAAAAGAAAAATTTAAAAATTTAATCATATATGAAGCAATTAATAGAATTTTAAATAAAAATAAAATTTTAACTCCAAAATTATTTAAAGAAAATTACAAAAAAAATTATATCGAAATTCAGGATTTTGGTGACGACTCAATATTTAAAATTTTGAAAAAGAAAAAAATTAATAAACTGTTATATTTTAAAAAAATAATAAATTTGTTGCTTAGGATACAATCAATAAAGAATAAAAACATAACAAATTTTAAAAATAAAATTTACCATATTCCTAAATATAACGAAAAAATTCTAATCGACGAGGCCAATTTATTTAGCAAATGGTATGCTGAGCAAAATCTAAAAAATTCTAAAAAAAAAATTTTTACAAAAAAATTTGACAAGATAATTAAGAAATTAGTATCAAATATACAATTAAAAAATAATGTTTTTGTTCATAGAGATTTTCATGTATCAAATCTTATGTTAGTCCGGGATGAAATAGGAGTTATAGATAGTCAAGATGCTTTAATTGGAAATAGAGCATATGATTTAGCATCTCTAATTGATGATGTAAGATTTAAGACATCAAAATCATTTAAAAAAAAAGTCTATGATTACTACCTTAAAAAACAAAAAAATTTGATAAAGAATAAATTTAAAAATGATTTTGAAATATTATCAGTTTTAAGAAATCTTAAAATAATTGGAATTTTTACACGTTTATCTTTGAGAGATGGAAAAAAAAAGTATATTAAATTAATTCCATATACATGGGAATTAATAAATATGCGTATTAAAGAAAACGAAGTATTCTTTGATTTAAAAAATTTATTAAGTCAAAATTTTGAAAAAAAAATTAAATGAGAATTAGAACTGCATTAATATTATGTGCAGGTTTTGGTAAAAGACTGAATCCTCTAACTCTTGAAACCCCAAAACCTCTGCTGAAAATTAAAGATACTACAATTTTAGAAAACTGTATTAATTTAATTTCCAAACTTGGTATCAAAAAAATTCTCATAAACACATTTCACCTTGGAGATCAAATAAATGAATTTATTAAAACGAAAAATTTTGAAGTAGATATTAAGATTAAAGAAGATGGAAAGAACATTTTGGATACAGGTGGTGGTATAATGAATTTAGTGAAAGATACTACAGATCAAGATTTTTTAGTTTTTAATCCTGATACATTGTGGAACTATAAATATGTTAATGAAATAAATGAAATGCAAGAATTTTATTTTTCTAATAAATTGAATTGCATTCTTTTAGTTGCAGATAAGAAATTAAGTTTTGATAAGAGTTTTAATGGAGATTTTAAATTAAAAGATAATTTATTGCAAAAAGGTGAGGATAATAATTTTATTTATATTGGTTGTAAAATTTTCAATAAAAGTTTGTTTGAAAATTATGATGTTAAAAATTTTTCAATTGTAGAAGTATGGAAAGAATTACGAAACAAGAATCAACTTAATGGATATGAAAGCTCAAATAAATTCTATCATTTAACTAATTTAGAAACTTTCAAAAAACTAAAAGATCTTTAGCCCTTTCTTTATCAAGATACTCACATTTTATGATTTTTAAACTGTTGTCTAACTTTATCAATAAAGGATTTCCCGTAGGTATTTCAAGATTTGAAATCAGATTGTTATCTAATTCAAAAAGTTTTTTGCATAAAGCTCTAATAGAATTGCCATGGGCAGAAATTAAAATGTTAGTATTTCTCAATTTTTCTTGGATTTCTTCCTCAAAAAATTTAACGACTCTGTTGTAAGTATCTTTCAAAGATTCTGTGCTTGGAATAAGCTTCTCTGGAACATCTTTATAAATACTTATGTTACTAGGATGGTATGGACTTTCTTTACTTAGGGCATCTGGTTTCATATCCCAAGATCTACGAAACTCGTGCACTTTCTTTTCCCCAATTTTTTTTGCCATTTCAATCTTATTTAATCCAGTAAGGGCTCCATAGTGTCTCTCGTTAAGTTGCCAGGCGGATTTGAATTCTTTTTCATCATTTAAAATTTCTTTTATAATTTTTAGGGTATGTTTTGCTCTTAATTGAACAGATGAATAATAATAATTTATTTTAAGATTTTGTTCCTTAATAAGTTGACCCGCTTTTTTAGCTTCAGATTTGCCTGTTTCTGTAATATCTACGTCAACCCATCCTGTAAATTTTTTCTCAAGATTCCAAGTACTTTGTCCATGTCTTACAAGAATTAAAAAACTCATATTATATTTTTAAAATATATTTATATATAAAACTATAAAATTAATGAGAAAATTTTTTTCTAAATATAAAATTATTTTTTATTTTTTTAACTTTTGTCTCATTTTTTTATATGTTTTTCCTGGTAGTTTAATTGGATTTCTTTTATACGGAGATATTAGATTCCAACCCCGAATAACACCTGATTTTATAGTATCATCGAATCATTTTTATGCTTTTATTTTGCTATCAGTGATTGGCCTTCTTTCATTCAATAAATTTAACCAAACAAAAATATTAATAATTTATCTGGTTGTATTGTCAATAATTCTTGAAATTTTTCACTTACTAATACCTGAAAGAAGTTTTCAATGGCAAGACCTTTTTGGAAATTTGTTAGGAGTGTTAGTTGTAATTTTTATTAAGAAAATTATAAATAATTATGGACTTCTTAAAAAATAAATTAACTATTTTATTTTTTTTTTTACTAGTAGGGTGTTCATCTATTCCATCAAACACTTCAAATAGTTGCTCAATATTTAATGAGAGATATCTTTGGTATAAGCACACAAAAAAAGTTGAAAAAAAATGGGGCACCCCGATTTATATTCAACTTGCAATTATAAAAATGGAGTCCGATTTCGATTGGTTAGCAAAACCTGCAAGACAAAAAATTTTTAAAGTTATTCCTTATAAAAGACCATCAAGTTCATTTGGTTATTCACAAGCAGTTAAGGGAACATGGGAGCAATATAAAAAAGAGACTGGAAACAAATTAGCTACAAGAGCAAGATTTAAGGATAGTGTAGACTTTATTGGTTGGTATACTAATAAATCTGAAACAATTTTAAAAATTTCAAAAAAAGATGCTTTCAAGCAGTATCTTGCTTACCATGAGGGTTGGGGGAATTTCAAACATTACAAAAAGAATAAGAAGGTAATTGGATTAGCCAAAAAAGTGGAAAAACAAGCTGGTGTTTATAAGAGACAATTATCAGAGTGCAGTAAATCTCTTAATAAAAATAAATTTATTATTTTTTAGATAATTCTTTTTTTAATTCTAAATCAACTTCATCTATTCTCTTCGTATTTCTAGCTAAAGCTAAGTACATTGATGGAGTAATATATAATGTAAAAAATGTCGAAATAATCATTCCACCTAAAATTGTTGAACCCACAGCCAATCTTGAACCCTCACCTGCACCCGGTCCAATGTTTCCTATAACAAGAGGCATCATTGCAATCATAGTACTCAAAGATGTCATAATGATTGGTCTAAATCTTACTGAGCATGCCTCTTTGACTGCTGACTCAATATTTTTGCCTGTAGTTCTTATTCGATTGGCATAATCGACTATTAAAATACTATTTTTTGTAGAGATACCTATAAGAATGATGAGAGCAATTTGAGAAAAAATATTCACAGAGCTGTTTAAAAATAATATGAAAACTAATCCACCAAATATTGCTAATGGAACAGTTAAAACTATTATAAATGGATGAATAAAAGAATTAAAGGTTGCAGCCATTACCAAATAAGCAGTTAATAAAGATAAAACAAATATTATAAACAATTCATTACTTGTCTCTTTTATTTCCTCAGATTTTCCTTTCCAAGCAATTTGATTTTTTGGGGCTAAATTTTCCATAACATCTTCAAAAAATCTTATTGCTTCAATTAATGTATAACCTTCGTTAATATTTGCAGAGATTGTTACAGCTCTTTGTCTGTTATATCTTGATAATTCTTTTGCAGAGCCCTCTTCCTTAAAGCTAACTAAATTTGCAAGTGATATTAATTTTCCTGTGGTATCAGAGCGAACATATATCTTTGAAACACCTTCTTTATTTCTTCTATCTGATAAATATTGTTGGACGATAATTGGATATTCCCTTCCTAATTTATTGAAAGTTGTAATTTTTTTCCCACCATAAAGAGTTTCAAGAGTTTCTCCAATAGCTTTCGTCGAAACCCCTAGATCTTTAGCTTTATTTTTATTTATTATCAATTTTACTTCAGGTTTATTTCTATTGTAATCAGACTCAATTCTTGAGAGGTTTTTATTAGATCTAATTTTTCGAATTATTTGTGTTTGAATTTCTTCAAGTTCATCGTAGCTGTTACCATAAATAACCATTTGCACTGGCTTATTGTAATTAGAAACTCTTATAGATTGTGGAGATATAGGAAAAGCTAGAGCTTGTGGTAGGGTCACAATTTTTCCAATTGCTTCTCTCAATATTACTTGCTGGCCTTTTTTTCTTTTTTTCCAATCATCTAAAAGAGCAATAATAATAAAACTATTAAACGAGTTCGCTGAATTTCCAAACCCAGGCACCCTCATAATAAATCTTGAATAAGGACTATCATCAGATTGTAAAAGTGGAATTAATCTAGCCTCAACTTTTTGTGCTTGTTCTTGGGTGTATTCAAAAGAGCTTCCTTCATCAGTAGCTCCTATGATTAAATAAGCGCCACGATCTTCCATAGGCAACAATTCCTTTTTTGAAAAATTAAATAATAAGATAGAGGAAATAATTATGAAGACTATAAAAATACCAACTAATTTAGTTTTGTGAACAATGACATCTAAAGTTTCTTTATAAAATTTGGCAAAATTTAAAAAAATTTTCTCAAATTTTTGTATAAAAATTTTCTTTGAACTTTTTTTATTTAAGAATTTACTAGCAAGCATTGGAGACAGTGTTAATGCTACAAAAGATGAAATTACTATTGAAAATGTCAAAGCGATTGCAGTTTCTCTAAATAATGTTCCAGAGATTCCCTCAATGAAAATTAGCGGAAGAAACACTGCAATCAAAATTAATGTTGTTGCGATTATTGCGAATGATATTTGTTTAGATCCCTTGTACGCTGCAACAAGTGGTGTTTCTCCATTCTCTATTCTTCTATAAATTGCATCCGTCATGATCACGGAGTCATCTGTAATTATGCCAATGGCCAATATAAAACTTAAAAGTACAAAGATATTTATTGATAAACCAAAAATATAAATACCCAAGAAAGATGCAACTAAGCTGACTGGAAGAGCAATAGCCGGCACAACTACAGCTTTGAGATTCCCTAAGAATAAATAGATTATCAAAACCACTAAAATAAATGCTATAACTAATGTTTTGTATACTTCTTCAATTGCAGCCTCGACATAGTTAGCTCTATTAAAAGAGACTCTTAAGTCCAATTCTTCAGGTAAAGATTTCCTTACTTCAATTATTTTTTTTTTAATATCTTTAGAAAGTTCAACTGTTGATGCACCGCTTCTTGCATAAATACCAATTCCTACAGTTTTTAAATTTACTTGATCTTTAGTTTGAGCTTTAAAAAGAGTTTTTTCTGAAACAGGTCCAAATTCAATATTTGCAACATCAGATAATAAAATAACTTTATTACCAGTCTTTTTTATCGGTAATTGTTTAATTGAGTCTATATCATTATAAGATTTATCTAAATTAAGCGTTAGATCAATATTATCTGCCTCAAGAGTTCCAGCTGGAAGACTAATATTTTCTCCCCGCATGGCAACTTCAACTTCATTTATTGTTAAATCATTTGCTGCTAATTTAATTGGATCTATCCAAACTCTAATACTTAATTCTCTTAGACCACCAACCAATATTCGTCCAACATTTTTTATACTTGAAAATTGATCTACTAAATATCTCTTTGCATAATCTCCTAATTCAAGATCACTCCAAGTAGAAGAGGATAAAGATAACCACATTGTTGTTGTAAAACCTGCTGCTCTTTTTAATATTTGTGGGGGCTCAGACTCTGCTGGTAAATTATCCACAACTCTTGCAACTCTTTCTCTAATATCATTCGCTGCATTATCCAAATCAATACTTGTATCAAACTCAACATTTATTGTGCTCCTGCCATTTTCAGATTTAGAATCTATATTCTTTATCCCTTCAGCACCTCCTATTACATCCTCAACAACTTGTGTCACTTCTTGATCTATTATTGACGCAGATGCTGAGTTATAGTTTACCTGAACTTGAACCACGGGCGGCTGAATACCGTTAGGTAGCTCTCTAACAGGCAATTTCCAAAACACAAATAATCCAAAAATAATTAGTATTAGGGACATTACCCAAGATACCGCAGGTCTTTTTATACTTAATTCAGTAATAAACATTTATTTTGTAATAGGTTTAATCTTTCCATTAGGTCTAACTTTTTTAAGGCCCTCAGCTACAATAGTCTCTCCCTCATTAAGTCCAGAGACTATCTCAATACTTTTATTACTTCTTAACCCCGTCTTTACTTCAGTTTTATTAGCAATATTTGAACCATTAATTTTATAAACATATGATTTATCACCTTCAATCATCACACTAGTATCAGGCACACTTAATGAATTTCTTAAATTAAACTTTATACTAACCTCCAACAACGATCCTGAAATTAATTCTTGATTTGAATTGTTTACTTTAATTCTAGATAATAAACTTCGTGTATCTGCATTTATTCTACTTGAAACAAAATCAACTTCACCAGAAAAAACTTTATTTTTGTAGCTTGATAATCTTACTTCTACAGGAAGTCCTTTCTTGATTGATGCAGAATAACTCTCAGGAATCTTTATATCTGAATAAATTACAGAATTATCATCCAGGGTAATAATGAATATATTATTTGAGACTAAAATGTCCTCAGTAAGCCCGGTATAACCAAGCACACCACTAAATGGTGCAATAATATCTCCACTTTTTAACTTTATCAATTTATCTCCTTTTTTTACAAAATCTTTTAGCTCTAAATCATTCAGAAGGTCGTCTTTTTTAATTTTGAAAGTTTGTGATTTTTTAGGAATTGCAGTGCCAAAAGTTTCAATTTTTTCTGAAAATTCTTTGTTAATCACCTCTGTAACTATTATTCCAGGAGGAGGAACCTTACTAAATTTTTTTTTAAAATGATTAGCTATTAAAGTTCTTGAAATAATCACAGCTGCAATTACAAGGAAAAATATTAAAATTATCGATATTGTTTTTGTAGATCTTTTCATACTTTTAAATTAATCCGTATTCAGCCCAAGAACCATCGTAAATGCAAGGTAGATATTTATCATTTATTAGGGAATAAGCTAGTGCCAAAACACACGCAGTAACTCCAGATCCACAAGAAAAAACTATATTCTTATCAACAATATCATTTAAACACGAATGAAAAATTTTTTTAAGTTCATCTACATCTTTAAATGTTTTGTCTTCATTTAAACAGGAACTGAATGGTATACAAAAAGAATTCTTAATATTTCCACTTTTTAATCCTTTTCTAGGTTCCGCAACTCTACCATCAAATCTTTCTCTGCTTCTAGCATCTATAACTTTAAAGCTGGGTTTAATTATATTTTGATTTATCATTTTCTTATCTTTAACCAATTCCTTTTTTTCTAAACTTTTATATCTGGACTTATTTATCAAAGGTAAATCAACTGTAGTCGTTCTTTTTTCTTTAATCCATTTGTTCAGACCACCGTTTAGTATATGGATTAAATTTGGATCATGACCAAAATAAATAAAATTATACCAACATCGACAAGAACTTAATACATCAGAATTATCGTAAACTACTATTTTATCATCATTTTTAATTCCCATTGATGAAACTATTTTTTCCCAATCATACTTATCAACTAACATGTGGGGAAGGTTTGTTTTTTTGTTAGAATTAGAATCTAAATCAAAGAATATAGAATTTGGTATATGCCTAATTTTGTACTCTTCAAAACCATTTCTTTTTGTTAAAGGCATATGCCATGAACAATCAATAATTTTTACATTATCTAGATTCTTCTCCAACCATTCAGTCTCTACTAAAGACATTTATCTTTTTTCCAAATATCTTTGGTGATATTCTTCAGCAACACAATAATTTTTAAGTAATGATATTTTTGTTACGACTCTGCCTGACAATTTTTGATTAACTTCATTTAAAACCTTTTCAGCTATTTTTTTTTGATTATCATTTAAATAAAATATCTCACTCCTATATTGAGTTCCAAAATCAGGCCCTTGAGAATTTAGTGTGGTTGGGTCATGAATATCAAAAAAAATATTTAAAATTTTTTCGTATGAGATCATTTTTTCATCAAAATCGAGCTTAACAACCTCTGCATGATTAGTTTTTCCTGTGCAAACTTCTTTATAGGTAGTTTGTTTGCTATCGCCTCCGCAATAGCCAACTTCTGTTTTAATTATCCCATCAATTCTACTGAATTTTATTTCAGGTCCCCAAAAACATCCAAGAGCTAAAACTGCTATTTCCATTGATAAAGATTTAAATTAATTTACAAATTATTCGTATGCTAAGTAAAAATCAATTGGGTTTTTTGTACATGTTTATGTCGGTTTGTGCATTTTCATTAATGGACATAATTGTTAAGTGGTCGGTTGATTACCCAATTGGACAAGTTTTATTTTTTAGAGGATTTTTTGGTATCTTATTTTATTTCCTCATAATACCTAAAGAAAGACTACATAATTTTTATTATACAAAAAGGGCTGGTTTGCATTTTTTACGTTGTATGTCGGGCCTTGTTGCTTTAGTCGCAATTTTTATAGCTTTAAGAAAACTACCTTTAGCAACAGTTGTTAGTATCTCATTTGCTGCACCAATATTCACAACAATCCTATCAATATTTTTATTAAGTGAAAAAGTTGGGATTTACAGATGGCTCGCAGTAATAGTTGGTTTCATAGGGATATTAATTATTACTGAGCCAGGTATAAGCCAATTAAATATTTATTATGTTTTCCCAGTAATATTTTGTCTTGGTTTATCTTATGTTGCCATTACTTTAAGACAATTATCAACAACAGAACCTGTATGGTTAATTTCTTTTTATTTTTCTTTATCAATTATGTTATTAAGTTTTTTAAGTATTCCACAAGGATGGGTTATGCCAAGTTTGAAAGATTTTATATTTTTATCTTTTGTTGGTATTTTTGGTGGAGTAGCTAATCTATGGCTGGGTCAGTCATATAAATATTCTGAAGTTTCTCTTGTAACTCCATTAAAATATTTAGCTTTATTATTTGCTATAGTCTTTGGTTACTTCATATGGGGAGAGGTGCCCACATATAAAACGCTTCTTGGAGCATTACTAGTAATTGCATCTACATTGATTATTTTTAGAAGAGAAATTTATAATAAAAAAATAATTACTTCTAAAACAATAAATGACTAAAGTTCCAAAATATTGGAAAAAAGCAAAAAATTACCTATCAAAAAAAGATAAAGTATTAGCAAAGTTAATTAAAAGCTATCAAAGTCCATCAGAAATAATTCTTACTTCTAGAAGAAATATATTCTTTTCCTTGTGTAAAAGTATTATTGGTCAACAAATTAGTGTTGCTGCCGCAAATGCTGTTTTTTTAAAATTTAAAAAGAAGTGTAATAATAAAATAAATCCAAAGATAGTATCTAAATTAACTACACTTCAATTAAAAAGTTGTGGTCTGAGCCGTCAAAAGGTGTCTGGCATTAAGAATTTAGCAAAAAAGACTTTAAATAAATCTTTTAATCCAAAATTAATAAAGAATATGAGTGATGAAGAGGCAATACTTTATCTTTCTCAATTAAAACAAATTGGAAGATGGTCAGCAGAAATGATTTTACTTTTTACATATAACAGATCTAATATTTGGCCTATCCAAGATATTGGCCTTTTAAGAGCAATTTCAAAAAATTATAAAAAAAAATATTTACCACCAGAAAAATTTGTAATGCTTTTAAAAAAAAAATTTTCACCTTATTGTTCTGTAGCAACATGGTATTTATGGAGAAGTATTGATCCAGAACCTATTCAGTATTAAAACCCTCTACTATTTGCATATGTCTAATAGTTGTTTTTCTTGCTAATTCCCAACCAGCTTTATATTCCTTTGATTCATGACACTTTAATGCTTGTTCGAAACTAGGAAATTCCCAAACCACTGTTCTTAAAAAATCATCACCATCAAAAGTTGTATGTTTTCCTCCTCTAACAAGAGGCGAACCACCATAACTTTTTATTATTGGGGTAACAGTCTCCGCATATTTTTTTAAATTTTCTTGATTATCAACTTTTAAGTATAAACTTATCCAATATGCTTTCATGATTTCTCCTTTTTAAATAATTTCAATTATGATAATAAATTTCATGGCAGAGAAATTGATTATCAGCTTTAATGAGTATACTAAAATAGTTGAAAAACTAGCAATACAAATTCATCAAAAATATAAACCTACAGTATTAGTTGGCATTATGAGAGGAGCAGCTCCAATCATTGATATTTTGTCTAGAATTTTAAAACTACCTATCGCATACATTGTCATTCAAAGTTATTCAGGTGAAGGTATGGAGGATCAACAAGGCCAATTGATGTTTGCAAGAGAAATAAGCTCTTTAGCAAGTAATGAGGATTTTAACAAAGTGCTTTTAATAGATGATCTCTCTGATACTGGGTTGACATTAAACAAAAGCATCGAATGGCTAAAAAATTACGGCCCAACAAAAGATTATATAAAAGAGGTAAAAACCGCTTGTTTATGGAAAAAAAAATCCTCAACTTTTGAACCCGATTTCTGTCCTATAAGACTAAATTCAGATCCATGGATTGTCCAACCTACTGAACATTATGAAGAATTATCAATTGAGGAAATATTAAAACAAAATAAATAGGGCTAGTAAAAACTAGCCCTATTTTATTAATGTTTAGGCAACTACAAAACTTATAACACTTAAAACCGCTACTAACCATATAGCTGGTGAAGTAGTTGAAAACTTACCAGTGAATATTTTGATTAAAGCGTAGGACACAAATGCTAAGGCAATACCATTGCTTATACTATAAGTTAAAGGCATAGTAATCATCGCAAGAATAGCTGGGGCAGACTCTGAAACATCGTTCCATTCAATATCAGTTATATTTCTAATAAATAAAACTGAAACAAAAAGTAAAGCAGCACCATCTATTTGTTTAGGTAAACTAGTTGCTAATGGAGCGAAAAATATACATGCCAAAAAGAGTATACCAATTACTAGTGATGTCATCCCTGTTTTTCCACCAGCTTTAACTCCTGCACCAGACTCCACGTAACTAGTAACTGTAGTAGTTCCCATCATAGCTCCTGCAACAGTACCTACACTGTCAGATAACATTGCTTTATTTATGTCTTGAACTTTTCCATCTTTGCTAACCTTTCCAGCAACATTCGCCACTGAGGTTAATGTTCCTGCAGTGTCAAAGAAGTCTATAAATAATAATGTAAATATTACCGTAGACATTCCTGCAGTCATAGCGGCAGATAGATCAAATTCAAAAAGATAAGTCATCGGCGGTGGAGAACTTGCAATACCGTTAAATTTTGCAAGGCCTGTCACCCAAGCAATAATACTAAAAACTAAGATTCCAATAATGATATTACCTTTAATATTCATCTTATCCAAAACTATGATTGCAATAAAAGTTGCACATCCTAATAACACAAGAGGATCACTTAAGTTACCTAGTTGCACCAAGGTTACTGGATTGTCGACAACCACTTCCATTATTTGAAGGCCGATGATTGCTAAGAATAAACCAATTCCAGCACCAATACCTAACTTTAAACTTCTTGGAATTGAATTTATTAACCAAGCTCTTAAAGGGGTTAATGATATTACTAAAAACAATACACCTGCTACTAATACAGCACCTAGAGCTTCCTGCGGCGTATATCCCATTCCAGCACAAACTCCAAAGGCAACGAATGCATTAATTCCCATTCCTGGTGCCAATCCTATTGGCCATGTTTTTCCATAGAAAGCCATAATAAAGCATGCTAATGCAGTCGCTAAAATAGTTGCTGTATAAACTGCGCCGAAATCAAAGAAACCTTTTTCGGGTCCGGCAAACTCTCCCGACAAAATAAATGGATTTAAAAACATGATGTAAGCCATGGTTAAAAACGTTGTAGTACCAGCGATTACTTCTGTTTTAAAATCAGTTTTGTGTTTTTTATAATTGAAATACTTATCAAGCATAAATCCTCCTCATGAATGATAATTATTTGATTCTGATTAAAAATACTCTTTATAAGTATACTTTATTCACAAAATTCAACTAAGAAGTTTATATTTATGCCATAATTATGTTGTTAACTTATAATGATGAATAAATTAATAACTATCTTGATAACAATCATATTTGTTAATTTACTAACAGGGTGTCAGACTGTTAAAGAAAAAACAGACAACATAGTCCAAAAAGAAAACGAAAAATTAAGTGCATTTATAGGAAAATCATTAAGCGAAGTTAAGATGGAATTAGGTCAACCTGATGAAGATTTCAAAAATGTAAAAGGTAATCTAGAGGTAATTTATAATACAAAAAAATACTTAATTCCCTGTGAAAGAAGATTTGAAATAAATCCAGATAATATTGTAATTGGCTTTGTGTCTAATGGATGTTTTTAAAGTTTACTTGCGAGGATCTCTCCCCGCAAGCAAGGCCTCTACTTATCTAATTTCGATAAGTCTTTTTTTCTTATGATCTGGTAAAATTCTTTCACAAGCTACTGTTAAAAGACCATCTTTTAACTCAGCACCATTTACTTTGACATCATCCGCTATAGTGAATGATCTAGCAAATTGTCTTTGCGAAATGCCTTTATGAATTATTTCACCGTCTTCATTTTTTTCATCAGATTTGTTAACTTGTTTTGTCCTTACTGTTAACAAATTATCTTCAAACTCAACCTCAACATCTTTTTTACTAAAACCGGCAAGAGCAACTTCTATTGAGTAGTTGTCTTTCCCAGTTTTTCTTATGTTGTATGGCGGATAATTCGACTGCATAGTCAAATTTCCATTACCCAACATACTTTCAAATTGGTCAAACATGTCGTCAAAACCAATTGAGAAAGGTCTTAATGAGTTGAATATAGATAGATCCTTACTTGTCATATATCCTCCTTTTTTTTAAGCAAGTTTATTTATGCAAGCCCCATAAGGCGACTTACCAAACTTATGTGGGAACTAAATTTTTTTTTTCAAGTAGTTTTTTTTAAATTTTATTTGAAATTTTTAAAATAAATCCATAATCAAAAGCAATTTCTTCTATAGCACCATCTCGACCAGATTTACCACCATGACCCGCATTCATTTCTGTCTTAAGCAAAAGAAGATTGTTATCAGTTTTGTAATCTCTAAGTTTTGCTGTAAATTTTGCAGGTTCATCAAATAAAACTCTGTTATCACTTAGGCTTGTTGTAATTAAAATATGAGGATAATCCATTTTTTTTATATTATTATATGGAGCATAAGAATATATGTATTCAAAATGATCCTTATTATCTTTTGCATTTCCAAACTCATCAAATTCTCCAACTGTTAATGGAAGTGAGTGGTCTAAGTTTGTAGTTAATGAGTCTACAAAAGGTACTGCCATCACTATGCCAAGAAATAATTCGGGTGCTTCATTTACAACTGCGCCCATTAATAAGCCTCCTGCTGAACCACCCATGCCTATTATTTTACCTTTTGATGTATAATTTCTTTCAATTAAGTTTTTTGCAACAGAAATGAAATCTTTAAAAGTATTTTTTTTATTAAGAAGTTTACCTTCTTTCCACCATTTCATTCCTCTTTCCATCCCGCCTCTGATATGAGCAGTAACCCAAATGATATCTCTGTTAATTAGACTGAGTCTAGTTGATGAAAAATCAGGAGACATTGAATTACCGTAAGATCCATAACCATATAGTAGTAAATTTGCTGATCCATCAATTTTAGTTTTTTTGTGTCTTGTTATTGTAATAGGTATCAATCTTCCATCGTGCGAAGCACATTCTATTCTTTCAACAATATAATCATCAGGATTATGTCCTGATGGAATCTCTTGTTCTTTGATTAATTTTTTTTCTTTTGTCTTTAAATTATAAAGATAGGTTTTTCCTGGTGTCTTCGGTGATGAATATGACAAATAAACTAGATCAGTATTTCTATCTCTTTGTGTCAATGAAATACCAGGAACAATTACTTTTTCTTCAGAAAATATTAACTCCTCTTCTAAACTTGTTTTTATATTTCTTAAGTATAATTTCCCAAGAGCATTTGATTTTTCACTTCTAATAATCCAATCATTTAAAAATACTAAGCCTCCTAAAAGCACTTCATCTTTAGCAGCTATATAGGTCTCCCAATTTTGATTAGATAAATCATTGCATCTATCTATTTTAAAGTCTTCAGCATCCTCGTTTGTATGACAATAAAAATAATTATCCCAAGATGAAATCGAATAAATTATACCCCTTTTTCTTTTTTTAATTAACTTTGGTTTTGGTTTATTTTCATTAACTAAAAAGTAATATTGTTCTGAAGTATTGTGATCTGAGGTTGTAATAAAAAAATATTTTTCATCCGAACTCAAACTTATGCTTACTGTGAATGCCTCACTTTTTTCTTCAAAAATTAATTCATCGCTTTTTACAGGTGTCCCAATTTTATGCCTATAAATTTTTCTAGGTCTATGAAACTCATCAAGTTTTGAGTAAAATATATATTTATCATCTAAACTGAAAGTTATGCTGCCACTAGTTTCCTCTATTTTTTCTGTTATTTCTTTTCCAGTCGAAATATTTCTTAAATAAATTGTATAATATTCAGAGCCTTTTAGATCTAAAGAGTATCCTAAATATTTATCATTATAACTTACTTCTAAATCTCCAATTCCAAAGTACTCTGTTTTTAATTTTTCTTTTTCTTTATCTCCGTTCCAAATTTCTTCTATTTCATCGGAACCAATTTTTTTTCTAAGTTTTATAGAATAATTTCCTTTAGTTGTAGTTTTAGTCCAATACTCATATCTAATATCCTTAAATGGAAGTGAAACGTCATCTAATTTTATTCGACCTTTAATTTCATGAAATAATTTTTTTTCAATCTCTTTATTATTCTTCAAAATATGATCTGTGTAACTATTTTCTTCTTCTAAATATTTTCTTACTTCAGGAAGTAATTTTGATCCGTCTTTTAAAACCTCGAGTATATTTTCTTGATGAATCCAACTATAATTATCTTCCCATGCAACATTGTGACAAGATTTTCTTTCTGGTTTTTTTTTTAGTTGTGGTATTTTCATAATGAAAACAGTTATATGAATATAATTATTTATACAGTAGTAATATTAGTCATTTTTTATTTTCTTTTGAGATACATCAGTAATATCTCATCAAAAAAACTTTCAAAAGGTTTAAGACTGCTGATAATAATCGGATTAATTTTATTAGCAATTCTATTTGCAATTGGAGGCAGATTTCTGCTAACTTTGCCACTCACACTTGCTAGTCTTGCTTTATTAAAGTTAAAGGGTTTATCGATCTTTCAACTAATCTCTCTTTTTAGATTAATTCAAACATTAAGAAGATCAGGTAGATTTTCATTTAATCAATCTCAAAACAATAATATGTCTACTATGTCTGTAAGTGAAGCTTTTAAAATTTTAAATTTAGATCAAAAAAAAAAGGTTACCAAAGAGGACATAAACAAAGCTTACACAAAAATTCAAAAAAAAATTCATCCAGATATTTCACCAGAAACCGCAAGATTATCTACTTTAGTTAATGAAGCTAGAGACATTTTGTTAAAGGAAATTATATAAAGTTCTTAACTCTATTTATTATCATTTCAACTGTTATTGAATCTGGATCAAAGCTTGATCCATGAGTGATTTTATTTATGTCGGCATCAGGTGGGATAATCCTAAATTGATTTTTACTGTAATCAGAATAAGCTTTTGGTGTATCTAACAAAATTACAAAACTGGGTTTATTCATTTGACTTGAAACATGGTGCCCGAAAGAGTCATTTCCAATAAAAATATCACTTAAATATATATAATATATTATTTCTGATACATCTTTAGAGCTTAAAGATTCACAATTATTTTTTTTAATTTGGTTTATTATTTTAATTGCACCTTCTTCCTCATTTTTTCCGCAAACTAGATAAAAGTGATAATCTCCAATTTCATTAAGTTTATTGATTAAAGATGCGAAATTATCGTATCCCCATTTAGTTGTTGGACCAGAAGAGCCTATTCCAATTATAATTTTTTTTTTTTTACTAAGATTATAATTTTTAATTTTTTCATTATTTAAAAAAATTTGAGTTTCAGTTGGACAATTTTTGATATTTATAGATTTTTCTGTAAAATTTTTTGCAGCATTTACCAAATGTAAATTTTTTTTTTTAAATAAGGGGTAATGATAGATATTTTTTATACCAGCAATTTTACAAGCTAAATAATGTCTTAAACTTGGATAAAATATAAAGATATTTTCAAAATTAAATTTTTTTATATAAGTTGAGAGACTTATTACATCAAAAAAATTCTTCTGGAACTTATCTAAATAATTAATACTTTCAATAAAAGGGTCATCCATTAAAACTCTATTTAAATTTGGACACAATGTGATCAGTTTGACTTTACCAAATTTTTTTGCAATTTGATGACAGTAACTAAGATGAAGTAAATTAGCACCTAGACCCTTATAACTTAAAAATATTCCTGTTTTCATAAATGTAATTTTTCTATTATACTTAGATGAAAAAATATATGTCTAAAATTAATGGGATTTATGCAGCGGGAATGTCAATCTTTAATAAAGATTTAAGCCTTAATATAGATAAAACAATTTTACATGCTGAAAACATTATAGATAAAGGATGTCATGGTGTTGCAATATTTGGGAGCACAGGGCAAGCACAATTAATTTCAATCTCAGAAAAAATTAAGCTTTTAAATAAGTTATCAAAAAGTAAATACAAAAATAATTTTATAATAGGTAATGGGCTTAATTCTTTAAGTGAAACAATAAACTATATAAAAATAGCTTTATCGTTAAATTTTGAGAATTTCTTAATTATGCCACCTGCATATTATAAATATGACGATGAAGAAGTAATTACTTTTTACTCAAAAATTGTGGAGGCAGCTCCAAATTCAAGGATTGTACTTTATAATTTTGAAAAGTTATGTGGTTATAAATTTAGTTTAGAATGTGTGAGAGAGTTAGTCCGAAAATTTCCTGAACAAATAATTGGTATAAAAGATAGCTCCTATAATATATATAAAGATTTAAAATTAAAAGATTTTTCAATTCTTCCTGGATCAGAAACTAAGCTTGTTGAAGGTTTAGAACTAGGTTGTTCAGGAATTATCACAGCTACATGTAATGTTACTGCAGAATTATCTAGAAGAGTTTATGATGACTTTGTTTTGAAAAAAGCACAAACTGAAAATAAAAAATTGATTAGTGTTAGATCTGCTTTTGATAAATATAATCTTATTTCTGGTTTACATTCATATTGTGCTAAAGAGAACGATATTTTTAGAAATGTATTACCCCCGTTAAGACTTTTGAGTAAAGAGGATGAAAAAGAATTATTTGAAAATTTAAAAACTTTAAATTTTAAAATTAAACCTTTATTGGCGGCTTAATATGCAACTTGCAAGATTTTTAAATAGAGTTTTTAAAGACGGTGGTTTTATTCTAACTGATGCAAATTCCAGGGATTATATAATCGGAAAACCAAATGATAATCCTATAAGATTGAAAATTTTAAATAAAAAACTTCATTATAAATTATTACTCCATCCAGATTTATATTTAGGAGAGGCATATACAAATGGTGAAATAATTATTGAAAACGGTACTATTAGCGATTTTTTAGATCTTGCTTTGAGGAATATTGGAAGAGGAGAAGTAAATTTTTTTAGTTATATAATCAATAGGCTAAGAGGTTCATACAGATACTTAACAAATTTTAATTTTATCAAAAAGTCTAAAATGAATGTCTCACATCATTATGATATATCAGATGATCTATATGATTTATTTTTAGATACTAAAAGGCAATATTCGTGTGGATATTTTCGTAATGAAAATGATAGTCTTGAAATAGCACAAAATAATAAAATTCAACATATAATTAAAAAATTAAATTTAAAACCAAATCAAAAAGTTTTAGATATTGGTTGTGGATGGGGCTCATTAGCAATTGACATTGCTAAAAATTCAAAATGTGAGGTAACTGGTATTACTTTATCAGAAAATCAACTTAACTATTGTAAAAAAAAAGCAGCTGAACAAAATTTAGAAAATCAAGTGAAGTTCAGATTAATTGACTACAGAGAACTTAAGGAAAAATTTGATAGAATTGTAAGCGTTGGAATGTTTGAACACGTGGGACGTAAATTTTACAAAAAATTTTTTAGACAAATTCAAAATTTATTAAATGACAATGGTGTTTCATTAATACATACCATTGGATCAGTAAATCCACCTAGGGATCCTCATCCATGGATAACTAAGTATATCTTTCCAGGCGGTTATACACCAAGCTTAAGTGAGGTCACAACTCCCATAGAGCAAGCAGGTCTAGTTGTTACAGATATTGAGGTTTTGAGATTACATTATTCACACACCCTACGACACTGGAAAGAAAATTGCATAAGAAATAGAGAAAAAATTATTAAAATGTTTGATGAGAAATTTTTTCGAATGTGGGAATTTTATCTTGCAGGATGTGAGATGGCCTTTAAGTGGGGTGATCAAGTTGTATATCAATTTCAACTCACAAAAAATTATGGATCTACTCCAGTCACTAGGGACTATATTTATCAATAAATTATTGATAGAATTTATCTTCCTTTAAAATGAAAAAAAAAAATAAAAATTCAAAAAGAAAAAAAATAGCGAAAAGAAAAAAAACTAAACCGAAAATTGTCAAAAAATTCAGAAAGAAGATAAATACTACAAGGAAAAAAAAAAGGAATAAACAAAAGAAAAATAAGAGAAAAAATACAAATCGTAAAAAATATAAAAACTACATTTCTAAAACTAAAGATCAAAGTTTAATATCAAAAATCGTAAGATTTCAGTTATCGATTAAATCAAATTTTGATTTTAAAATTAATTTAAATCCAGAAAGATACATTCAAAGATTTTTTGACAAAATTTCAGAAACAATTTCAAATTATAAAGTAATTAAAAAAGAGGAAAAAAGAAGAATTAAGATAGAACAGATTGAAAAAGAGAGAATTGAGAAAATTGAGTCACAAAAAGCAAAACAAGACGAGTTGCTTGAAAAAACTAGATTAAAAGAGAAGGTATTAAAAGAAGAAGCTAGGTTAGAGAAGCAAAGAAATAAAGATATAAAATTATTTTTAAGAAAAGAACAAGCAATTTTAAGAAGAGAACAAGCTGAAAAACAAAAACAATTTTTAAAGCAACTTCAATTAGAGCGTCAAATTGAAAAGTTTAGAATAAGAGAAGTAAAAGAATTAGAAAAACTTGAGAGAATAGCACTTAAAGAGAAGAGAGAGGATTATCAAGGGTTACAAGAAAGGATTGATAAACTTAAAGAAAAATACCGAGTTATCAGAGACCAGAAGATTAAGGAGAGAGTAGAAGCCCTTGGAGTTAAATTACAAGGTAACGAAGACAGAGAAACATTATTAATTAAGGAAAAAGAATATACTTTAGCAAGACAAAAAGTTGAGTTTGCGTTGGAAAGTTTTTATAGAAGTGCAAGCAGTCTCGTATTTCAATTAAACAAAAGACACATTACAAGAGATATGTCGATTTTGCGATGTATAGACAGAAGATTTGAAACTGGTGAGATTTTTATAAAGTGGGATGAAGCTGAAGATGAAGATTGGTTATTATTAATTTACATTAAAAATAATTCACCTGATGAAGGAATAGTAATAGAAGATAAAACAAATCCTGAAAAAAATCATTCGTATGAATTTAAAAATATTGATATTTTTAAAGCCTCAGACACAATGGTGGACGCTTTAACACAATTAATTGCCAGCAAAAGATCGCAAAATAACGATTAATTTTTTTTAAATAACAAGGTAGAACTTTTATATGTTTTTTGGATCGATCATTATGATAATACTTTTTTTAATTTTAAAGTATGTATTGGCATGGATTATTTATTATAACAAATTAGATCCGAGACTTGGTGACAGTACTTGGCGATTTACTTATGATTACCCTGTTCTAGGCGAAAGAGATATCTCTGACTTAGATGACAAAGATTTTGTAAGGTTAAGAAGAAAAAAAAATAAGATTATCTTATTAATGTATTCAATAGTTCTCGTAATGTTTATAACTTCAATGTCTTTGTTAAGTGAAATTTTATTATTTTTTTTTAGTTAGTTTTTTAATTGTTTTTTATTTTTAAGATATAAGAAGAATGCAATAATTTCATAAAAAAATGAAAATAAAGTAAAAATTATTGGCAGTTTAAAAAAATTATATAAAAAGTTATATTTGGGTATCTTTTTCCACACAGCAAGAAAAGCCTCAGCTCCTTTTAAAATTGTCTCACCTTCTTTGACATGTAGCCTTCGCAAAAGTTCTTTATTACTTCTAGAGGTCTCTTTTTCAGCTACCTCATTACCCGTTATATCAATCCAATCGATTTCTTGAATCTTCTCTTTTTTATATAAATCAATTTCAGCTTTGCAGATTTTGCATGAATTATTAAAATAAACTTTCATATAAGTAGATTTATTACTATTTATTTTAATAATGTATATGCGTAAAATACTCATATTGAAATTAGTGGATAAAACTTCTAATTATTCCTTTTATGAATAATTTTTTTGAAAAATCTGACATATCTAGATCAGAAGCAGAAAACATTGTATCAGATACACTTAATAAGTGTGATGATGGAGAACTATATCTAGAAAATACAAAATCAGAGACATTATTATTAGATGATAATAAAATTAAAAATTCGAGTTATAATTCTGATTTAGGTTTTGGATTTAGAGCTATTTCTGATGAAGTAGTTGCATATTCTCACTCTAATGAAATATCAAAAAATTCATTAAGGCAATCTTCAGAAAATTTAAAATCAACATTAAAATCTGTCAAAGGCACTTATAATCATGAAATTCCTAAATCTAATAAAAAATATTATGAAAATATAAATCCTATTGAACAAAAATCCCTTAATGAAAAAATTAAAATACTTAATGAAGTAAATAACTATTTACGCTCTAAAGACGATAAAATTAAACAGGTAACAGCCAATTTTTTAGGTGAACAAAAATCAGTTGAAATAATTAGATCTGGCGGAGAATCTTTAACTGATGTCCGTCCTTTAATAAGATTCAATGTATCAGTCATGCTTGAGAAAAATGGAAGAAAAGAGTCAGGTGTGTATGGTGTTGGAGGAAGACAATCCTACGATTTTTATTTAAAAGATGACAATTGGAAAAGTGTTTGTGATGAGGCTTTGAGAATAGCCTCAGTAAATTTAGAGAGCAAACCTGCACCAGCTGGTGAAATGAAAGTTGTACTAGGACCTGGTTGGCCAGCAATATTGATTCATGAGGCCATTGGTCATGGTTTAGAGGGGGATTTTAATAGAAAGAAAACTTCTGCTTTTCATAACTTAATGGGCCAAAAAGTTGCGAGTGAAGGAGTTACGATTGTGGATGATGGTACCATCGACAATAGAAGAGGTAGTCTTACGATTGATGACGAGGGGACACCAACAGAAAAAACAGTTTTAATTGAGAATGGGATTTTAAAAAATTTTATGCAAGATCGACTCAATGCACGTTTGATGAAAACAAGATCTACTGGTAGTGGAAGAAGAGAAAATTATAGACATATCGTCCTTCCAAGAATGAGAAACACAATGATGCTAAGTGGTAATCGGACCCAAGATGAGATGATAAAAGCTGTGGACAAAGGTATTTTTGCAGTTAGTTTTGGTGGCGGACAAGTTGACATTACCTCTGGAAAATTTGTATTCAATTGCACTGAAGCTTATGAGATTGTTAATGGCAAAATTGGATCTCCAATAAAAGGTGCAACTCTCATCGGAGATGGTCCTTCGAGTTTAAAAGAAGTTTCTATGGTAGGAAATGACATGATGATGGATCCTGGTATTGGAACATGTGGAAAAGCTGGCCAAGGTGTTCCAGTAGGTGTTGCTCAACCATCTATATTAATTAATAAGATGACTGTTGGCGGTACAAAACTTTAAATGGTCAAAGATCAAGAATTTTTGGAGAAAAAAGCATCGTATTGTATAAGCTTAGCCAAGAAATTAGGGGCAACTGAGTCTAGTGTGATTGTTAACAACTCTGTATCTGAAACTGTTAATTTTAGAAATAAAAAACTAGATGAGTCTAATAGGTCAGATGATCTTGGAATAAGCATTACCACTTACATTGGAAAAAAAAAATCATCAATATCTTCGTCTAATCTACTTGATGATAACCTAAACATTTTAATTGAAAAATGTGTTGAGACAACAAAAAATACTCCGGAAGATGAATTCAATTCATTACCAGATAAAGATCTGCTAGCTAGAGAAGTTAAAGATTTGAATCTCTATGATGACACCCATATAGAAAATGATCAAAAAATAGATTATTTAAAAAAATTAGAATCTGCTGCTTCTAATGATAAAAAAATTATTAATACTGAGTCTAGTTTTACTCAAAATAAATCAAATTTTATTTTAGCTAATACCGAAGGTTTTTGTGCTGGTTACAAAACATCCTCATTTACAGCTTCGAGCGTTACAGTCGCAAAAGATGAAAAAAGCATGGAGAGAGATTATGAGTATTCTAATAAATGTTTTTTTAAAGACTTGGAAGATTCAGAAGAATTAGGCACACAAGCTGCTGATCAAACTATCAGAAAATTAAGCCCTAAAAAAATAGGCAGCGAAAAAATTGCTATAATTTTTGATAAAAGAATAGCCAAGGGAATATTAAATACCTTTGCAAGTGCGATTTCATCATCAGCGATATCAAGAGGGACCTCTTTTTTGAAAGATAAAGTTAACCAAAAAATATTTTCTAATTCAATTAATGTCTTAGATAAACCAGATATACTTAAAGGCTTAGGTTCAAGAAATTTTGATAGGGAAGGGGTTAAAACTGATACTCTTAAATTAGTTGAGCAAGGAGTCTTAAAACATTATTTGGTTGATACTTACAATGGAAAAAAATTAAACCTCAAATCAAATGGAAGATACGGAGGGACAAGTAATCTCTATTTTGAAAATGGAAAGATAAGTTTTAAAGATTTGTTGAATTCAAAATCGAAAAGTCTCTATATTACAGAAACTATAGGTCACGGAACTAATATAGTAACTGGTGATTATTCTGTTGGCGCAACAGGGTTTTTAGTGGAAAACGGTGAGTTTAAGTATCCTATAAACGAAATTACCATTGCAGGCAATTTTAGAGACTTGTTTCAGCATATTACCCTGGCAAATGATTTAGAGTTCAAATATGCAACCAATTCACCAACTATGATGATTGAGGGAATGGTTGTTGCTGGTAAATGAGTGAATTCTGTGTAATCGGCTCAGGTATTTCTGGAGCTACAATTGCTAATCTTCTTAATAAAAAAAATACAGTAATCCTATTTGACAAAGCGAGAGGTCCAGGAGGTCGTGCATCTTTCAAAAGAATGAAAGACAACATAGGCTTTGATCATGGTACTCAGTACTTTTCCCCAAAAACCCCAGAATTCAAAAAATTTACTAAACATTTAATTAAAAAAAAAATTTTAAAGGTTTGGGGTGGTAAACACGTTTTTCTTAACTCCAAAAAAAAAGAGGATAGAAAACATCTAAAAATTATAGGTCGAAGTGGAAATAATGATATTAGCAAGTATTTATTAAAAAAGATTAAGTGCAACTATCAAAGTGAATTAAAAAAAATTCATTATAAAAACAAACTTTGGCATTTATCATTTGCTGATGGAAAATTGAAATCTTTTAAAAGTATTATTTTGACCTGTCCTTTTCCACAATTAAAAAAACTTTCTAAAAAAGTCATAAATAATTCTTTTATAAAAAAATCAATAAAAATGGATGCAAATATAACTACCATGATCGCTATAAAAAAAAACAAAAAATCTAGTAGTAGCTACCTTTTCGAAGATCCAATTCTTGGTTGGGCTGGTAATGAAAACTCGAAAAAAAGATTTAAATCAAAATATGATTTATGGACTCTACAAAGTACCTTTAAGTGGGCAAATAAAAAGATTAATCAAAATAAAAATAATAAGAAAAAGAATTCAAAAATTATGATCGATAAGTTCTTTAAACTTTTAAATATTAAAAAAACAAAAATCAATTTCTCTCTTAATCATGGTTGGAAATACTCTTCGAATTCAAAACCTTTCAAAATTAAAAGTTTTTGGGATCCAAAGAAAAAAATAGGTGTTTGTGCTGATTGGTTTGTAGGACCAAGACTAGAGTCGGGATGGATAAGTGCACACGACTTATATAAAAAAATTTCAAGATAAATTATTCAAAGCTTTTCAATCTGTATTCCCAATTTCCCATTCTTGAGTAAGACACTTTTAAGATTCTTAAATTTTTTTTATCATACCAAATGTCAAAGTCTAATCGTTTATCTTTTGGAATATTCACATCTTTGGATTTAATTTTAAAATGATCAACATCATAAATTTTTCCATAAAGGTCAATTTTTTCTTTTCCTACAAAAGTAACGACTTGTTCTTTAATACTTCCTGATATTGGACTTATTTGAGACTCTGCTTGTAAAATTTTATGATTCCACCAATTTCCAATAACATTATTTATGGATGCCTCACCATTGAATGAAGAGCCTTTAATAACAAATTTTTTATTATTTTTATTTAATTTTAAATTTACAAATTTCTCTTTGTCATTTTGTATAGTTTTAGAATTATAGGATATTAATTGATCTTTGATATATTTTTCTTCACCATATGACTCAACTTTAAAAATTGTTGTTCCCAATAGATCAACAGAAAATTTAAATTGATTTGTAATAATAGTTTCTTCGCCATTTCTTTCAAAAAAATAATAATTGTATCCAATTAGTTCACCATTTCTAAAAATCTCCATTTCAATTTTGTTATATTTATTGTAGTGACCTATATGTGCCATAGAAATAACTGGAAAAATCACAATAAAAAAAATGGCTATAAATTTTCTCATTTGGCAATTACATTAGTGGACTTTATCTATAATAGAAATAACTTATTAAAATGTTTTTAAAAATAAAGAAAATACCAAAAGTTAATTGGAGTTCTGATAAACCATATAATTTTAAACCAAAATTTTCCACTTTCTTTTTTTTATGTTTTGGTCTGACGTTATTTGGTCTGGGTGAAGGGTTACTAATTGTTTCCTTTACAGGCGCTTCTCCTTGGAGTGTTTTAGCTCAAGGTATTTCCTTAAATGTTAATTTAAGCATTGGAACAATTACTCTTTTAATAAGTATTGCTGTCTTGATTTTGTGGATACCTCTGGGACAAAGGCCAGGAATGGGCACAATATTTAATGCCTTAATAATAGCCTTTATGATTGACCTATGCATAAAGTATGTACCAACTCCATCTAATTATTTTAATCAATTATTGTTAGCAGTAATTTCTGTGATAATGGTTGGAATAGGTGGAGGCATTTATTTAGTTTCTAACCTTGGTGCAGGACCAAGAGATGGATTAATGATTGGTTTACAAAAAGTAACTAATTTGCCAGTGGCAGCCGTTAGAGCCTTTTTAGAAATTTCTGTTGTTAGTATTGGTTGGTATTTAGGTGGAACGGTGGGTATCGGAACTCTTTTATTCGCTTTTGGAATTGGCCCATGTGTTGCTTTAGGGTTGTTTTTGGTTGATAAAGTATTTGATTAGGCAGCAGCGCCTGATTTCTCACTTCTTTTTCTTTCATGGGGATCAAGAATGGCTTTCCTCAATCTACAAGACTCTGGAGTAATTTCTAAAGCTTCATCAGTGTTTAACATGCTTAGTTGTTCTGCAATCGACATCTTTCTTACTGGAGTTAAGACAACATTTTCATCAGTACCTTGCGTTCTCATGTTAGTTAATTTTTTACCTTTCATAACATTAATGATCATATCTCCTGGTTTAGGCGACAAACCTACAATCATTCCCGGGTAAACAGGATCGTTATGAGTTACAAACATTTCTCCTCTAGCTTGCAAATTAAATATTGCAAAAGCAACTGCCTTTCCTTGTTCCATAGAAATAAGAGCACCATTTCTTCGTCCTTCCATTTCACCTTCAAATGGACCATATTCATAAAAAATTCTGTTGATAACACCGTTTCCTTTTGTGAGTGTTAAAAATCTACTTGTATATCCCATTAAACCTCTTGTTGGTGCGTGAAATATTAATCTCTTTTTATTTTTACCAGTATCTTTTAACTCTATTAATTTACCTTTTCTTCTATTCATCGAGTCAATTATTTTTGAGGAATGCTCTTCATCAAGATCCATTGTGATTTCTTCTATTGGCTCAAGCTTGTTACCATTTTCATCTTTTTTATAGAGAACTTTTGGGGGGCTCACAGTCATTTCAAAACCCTCTCTTCTCATTTGGGTAAGTAAAATCTCTAACATTAATTCACCGCGACCACTTACCACAAAAGAGTCATTTCCCTCATTTTCGGTAAACGTAATTCCCACATTATTTTGTGCCTCTTGAACTAAACGATTTCTAATTTGTGTGCTTGTAAGTTTTTTACCTTCTGTACCTGCTAAAGGTGATGTGTTCACAGTAATTGTAATTGACATAGTTGGGGGATCTATCGGTGTAGCTTCTATTGGTTCATTTACTCCAAGATCACAAATAGTATCTGCAACATTAGCTTTTTCCAAACCTGCAACTACCACAATATCCCCAGCTTCACCAATTTCAATTGGAACTTTTTTGGTACCTTCGTATCTAAAAATTTTAGTTAATCTACCTTCATCAACTTTCTCTCCTTTTAAGTTGATAGCTTTAATAGCCTGATTTGCTTTGGCAGTTCCTTGAGAAATTCTTCCAACTAAACTTCTTCCTAAAAAACTATCAGCATAAAGAAGTGTAGAAAGCATAGCAAAAGGTTTGGATTTATCCAATTCAGCTGGTTTGACATGTTCTATAATTTTATCTAAAAGTGGATTTAAATTTTCTCTTGGACCATCAACTTCAATATCAGCCCATCCAGATCTTCCACTAGCATATAATACTGGGAAATCTAATTGCTCCTCGTTAGCATCTAAGCTCACAAATAAATCAAAAGTTTCATCTAAAACTTCATTTGCTCTTTGATCAGCTTTATCTAGTTTATTTATAACTACAATTGGCTTTAAGCCCTGTTTTAATGCTTTTGCTAAAACGAACTTTGTTTGAGGCATTACTCCTTCAGCTGAGTCTATCAGCAATAATGCACCGTCGGCCATACTTAAGACTCTCTCTACTTCTGCAGCAAAGTCTCTATGTCCTGGAGTGTCAATAATGTTTATTCTTGAATTATTCCAATTAATTGAAGCGGGCTTAGCTAAGATTGTTATACCTCTTTCTTTTTCCAACTCTCCAGAGTCCATTAATCTTTCATCGACAACCTCATTTTCACGAAAAGATCCACTTTGTTTCATTAAATTATCAATAAGAGTTGTTTTGCCATGATCGACATGCGCAATGATGGTGATGTTTCGAATAGTATTATTCATAAATTGGAGCTCTTATACATATTTAATTGGTTTTGGAAACTTAAAAAAACTCCTGTATTGCTTGTATAAATTGATTAATTTTTACTTAATTATTACTTTTTCGCTTTTCACGTTTAATTTTTCTTTTTTCTTTAAAGGTTAATTTTGGTTTTTTTTTAATACTAGAGTCTTTGAATGATTTTCCGCTATATCGTTTAGACATATTTATTTGACTTTTTTAAAAATGAAATTTTCTGCGAAATTTGCCGCTAATTTATAATTTTTTTCTATTAAATATTTGTAAATTTTATGTTTTTTAATTTTTAAATTTTTTTTTTGATTTTTCCAGTCACCCCATATTTCAATACAAATCAATTTCGGTTTGTATCTTTTAAAATCTAGAGACCTTAGGACCTCATAATCTGCACCTTCTGCATCAATACTTAAGAAATCTATTTGTTTTCTTTTGTAAATTGTTTTGTCCAAAATAACGGTGAGTGGTTTCGATGATACTTGTTCTTTGTATTTAAATTTAGCGCCACCTTTTTTTTGAATTATACTTGCACTTAAAAATAACCCTTTATTTGTGTAATAATTTATTTTTTTATTTTTTGTAGATACTGCAGAATGAATATTAATATCATCTTTTCTCAATATATTGAACAAATCAATAGATAACTTACTCATATCTATATTAACACCTCTCCATCCATGTTTATATAATAGATAAGTGTTATTGATCCTCGTTGGATGATGGCAGCCAACATCTACATAAAAGCCTTCACTTTTTTTTTTAAAATAGTTTAATACAAAAACATCTTCTTTATTTTGAGCATAAAAATTTTTTTTAATGTGAACTTTATTTTTAAGGTAAAGATTGTGGAATATATATATTTTTCTATATAAATTTTTTAAATACTCCGTAATCATTATTAATTTAAATAGTCTAAATTACAATTTAACTCAATTTAATAAAAAACCCCCGAAACTCTCGTTTCAGGGGTTCTAATTTTTATTTAGTAAGTTTTTTGGTGTGATTTCTAGATGGAAAAGTGTTACATTCCCATTCCACCCATTCCACCCATACCACCCATACCACCCATACCACCAGGCATTCCTGCTGGAGCAGCATCTTTTTCTTCAGGTTTATCCGCAATCATTGCTTCAGTTGTTACTAACAAACCAGATATAGAAGCTGCATCTTGAAGAGCGGTTCTAACAACTTTTACAGGGTCAATTATTCCTTTAGCAAACATGTCACAATATTCCTCATTTTGTGCATCATAACCATGGGTTTTTTTATTTTGTTCTAACAATTTACCTACAACAACTGAACCATCAACTCCAGCATTTTTAGTAATTTGTCTGATTGGTGCCTCTAATGCTCTTCTAACTAAATCAACACCAGCTTTTTGATCTTCACCTTTTGCTTTTACTTTTTCAAGATCTTGAGCAGCGTATAATAAAGCACAACCACCACCTGTTACAATTCCTTCCTCAACGGCAGCTCTAGTAGCATTTAATGCATCTTCAACTCTATCTTTTCTTTCTTTAACTTCTACTTCTGTAGCACCACCAACTTTAATTACAGCTACACCACCAGCCAATTTAGCTAATCTTTCTTGAAGTTTTTCTTTGTCGTAGTCGGATGTTGTTTCATCAATTTGTTGTTTAATTGAAGAACATCTTCCTTCGATATCTGATTTTTTACCACTACCATTTACAATAGTGCTATTGTCTTTATCGACTTTTACTTTTTTACAAGATCCAAGATCATCAAGCTTAACATTCTCAAGTTTAATTCCTAAATCTTCAGAAATGACACTACCACCAGTCAAGATTGCAATATCCTCGAGCATGGCTTTTCTTCTGTCACCAAATCCTGGTGCTTTCACAGCGACTACTTTTAAACCACCTCTTAATTTATTTACTACTAAAGTTGCTAAAGCTTCACCCTCAACATCCTCAGATATAATCATTAATGGCCTACCAGCTTGAACAACTGCCTCTAAAAGTGGAACCATTGGTTGTAAATTTGTCAATTTTTTTTCATGTAAAAGAATAAAAGGATTATCAAGCTCTGTAGTCATTTTATCGCTATTTGTAATAAAGTAAGGAGACAAATATCCTCTGTCAAATTGCATACCCTCAACAACATCAAGCTCTGTTTCAATACCTTTATTTTCTTCAACTGTTATAACGCCTTCATTGCCAACCTTTTGCATCGCTTTAGAAATCATGCTTCCAATTTCTTTATCACCATTTGCTGAAATTGTTCCAACTTGTGCGATTTCATCACTGTCTTTAACTTTTTTTGCAGAAGAAACTAGATTCTGTTTTACAACGTCTACAGCTGCATCTATTCCTCTTTTCACATCCATTGGATTCATACCAGCTGTAACATATTTAACACCCTCTTTAACAATAGCTTGAGCTAAAATAGTTGCAGTCGTTGTTCCATCTCCAGCTTCATCATTTGTCTTGCTTGCAACTTCTTTAACCATTTGTGCACCCATATTTTCAAATTTATCCTCAAGATCAATTTCTTTAGCGACTGAAACTCCATCTTTTGTTATTCTAGGAGCACCGTATGATTTATCCATAACGACATTTCTACCTTTAGGACCCAAAGTAACTTTAACAGTATCAGCCAGAATATTTACGCCTCTAATCATTGCTGATCTCGCTTCAGCATCAAACTTAACAACTTTTGCCATTATATATCTCCTTTAATAAATTATTTTTTATTTGAAATACCCATAATGTCAGATTCTTTCATTATGCTGTATTCCTTACCGTCGATTTTAACTTCAGTTCCTGACCATTTACCAAATAACACTCGATCACCAACTTTGACGTCCATTGGTATCAATTTGCCTTCTTCAGTTTTGGCACCTCCACCAACAGCAACCACTTTACCCTCCTGAGGTTTTTCTTGAGCTGTGTCAGGAATAATTATTCCACCAGCAGTTTTTTCGCTGCTATCTAAAACTTCGATTAAAACTCTATCGTGTAACGGTTTAAACTTCATTGAATTCTCCTTTATAAATATTGATCTCATATAGAGATTGGACATACATTTTCAAGATATAGATAAAAAATAGATTGTTAAAAAATAAAGGAAATTCGCGATTTTATGGTTTATAGATTAATTTAATGACTAAAAATTTAGATAAAGATGGTTTCTGCTCAATAGTCGATAATTATCAACTTTTTTACATCGATTTATGGGGCGTCATTCATGATGGGATAAAACTTCATAAAGAAGCAATTAACGTTTTAAAAGAAATAGCAAAAAAAGGCAAAGAATATATTCTACTCACAAATGCTCCAAGACCCAATGATGTCGTTAAATCCTTTTTAGAAAAAATGGGCATGGAAAAAGAAATTAGAGACCACGTTTTTACATCTGGGCAAGCATCATTGAATTATCTTAGAAAAGATTTATCAAATAAAAAATTTTTTCATGTAGGTCCACCCCGAGATTTTGATTTGTTTAATGATTTTTATGAATTGAAGTCAGAAAATATTGACAGAAGTGATTATATTTTATGCACAGGTTTATTTGAAAAATTTGATAAGGATTTAAATTACTATAAAGAATTATTTGAAAAAAACTTAAATAAAGAGATGATTTGCACCAATCCAGACTTAATTGTGGACAGAGGTAACAAGAGAGAACTTTGTGCAGGGTCGGTAGCTATGGTTTTTGAAAAAATGGGTGGCAAGGTAGTATATTTTGGCAAACCATACCCAGAGGTCTACAATTTATCTATTGATAACAAAGGGAAAAAAATTCTTTCAGTTGGTGATAATTTAAATACAGATATTAAAGGTGCAAATCTTTTAAACTATGACTCATTAATCATTTCTAATGGTATTCATAAAAATGAAATTAAAGATAAAGGAATTGAAGCAACAGCTAAATCCTATGAAACAATCTGCAACTATATTCAATCTGAGTTAAAATGGTAAAGATGAAGTTATATAATAGTTTTAATATAAAAAAAAAACATAAAAACTCAATTATTCTAATTGGTAATTTCGATGGAATTCATCTAGGGCATCAAAAATTATTTAAACTCGCAAAAATGTACAAAAAAAAATACTCATTTAAGATTGGTGTTTTAACTTTCGAGCCAATGCCCAAAATGTTTTTTAACCCAAATTTAAAAAATTTCCGATTATCTAATCTAAACCAAAAAATTGAAAATTTAGGTAAACTCAATGTCGATTTTGTTATTATTAAAAAATTTGATCGTAAATTTTCAAAGACAAAATCAATTTCATTTATTAAAGAAACTTTAGGTAAAAAAATAAATCCAAAATTTATTTTTGTAAGTAATAATTTTAGGTTCGGAAACAAAAGAGAAGGGGACGTAAAACAATTAATGAAGTATGAGGGTTTATGTAATTATAAAATTGTTAAACCACAACCTTTGGTAATTAAAAAAAAAGTGATTTCATCTTCTTTACTAAGAAAGTATCTACAGAGTGGTAAACTTAATTATGTAAATAAACTTTTAAATAGAAATTGGTCTATTGAGGGAAAAATTCAAAAAGGTAGACAGTTAGGAACAAAGATTGGTTTCCCAACAGCTAATTTAGACATTAATAATTACATTTTGGCTAAACCAGGCGTTTATGCCGTCAAAGTTAAGAAAAAAAAAAGTTCAAAATATATAAGAGGGATAGCAAATTTAGGATATCGACCTACATTTAACGGAAAAAAAATATTGTTAGAGGTTCATTTATTTAATTTTTCTGAAAATTTGTATAATAAGTATCTAAGAGTGGAATTTTTAAAATTTATAAGAGCTGAAAAAAAATTTAAAAATGTAGATCAATTGAGAAAACAGATTAAAGTTGATCTCGAAATTGCAAAAAAATAAATGAGTAAAAGCCAAATTAATTTACCAAAAACAGCTTTTTCAATGAAAGCTAATTTACCAATCAAAGAGCCAGAAATATTAAGATTTTGGAAGAAGATTGATCTTTATAAAGAGTTAAGGAACTCAAGAAAAGGAGAAGAAAAATTCGTCTTACACGATGGCCCCCCGTATGCAAATGGAAATATACACATGGGCACTGCATTAAATAAAATATTAAAAGACATCATCGTCAAGTTCCATCAAATGGATGGTAAAGACTCTGTTTATGTTCCAGGTTGGGACTGCCATGGTTTACCTATTGAGTGGAAAATTGAAGAACAATATAAAAAAAATAAAAAAAATAAAAATGATGTTCCAATTGTAGAATTTAGAAAGGAGTGTCGAACGTTTGCTGAAAAATGGATTGAGGTTCACAAAGACCAGTTTACAAGATTAGGTGTTGTTGGTGATTGGGAAAATTACTACTCCACAATGAGCTATGATGCTGAGGCTCAGATCGTAAGAGAGCTTGGAAAATTTTTAAAAGAAGGAAGTCTTTATAGAGGATTTAAACCAGTTTTGTGGTCTACCGTAGAAAAGACTGCCTTAGCTGATGCTGAAGTTGAGTATCAGGATCACAAATCTGATACGATCTATGCTTGTTTTCCAGTTAAATCATCAAAATTTAGAGAACTAAATGATTGTAATATTATTATATGGACAACCACTCCTTGGACGATTCCAGCGAACAAAGCCTTAGCTTATAATGAAAGCTTGAATTACTTAATAATTCAAATTAACGATGAAGGAAATTTTAAAAATAAAAGAATTATTATTGCTGAAGCATTATTAGACTCGGTTTTAAAAGATTGCAAAATTAAAGAATTCAAAATCATCAAGAAATTCAAAGGTAAAGATTTAAAGGATACTATTTGTAAGCATCCATTTTTTGATTTAGGTTATGAATACGATATTCCAATGTTAGAAGCTCGTTTTGTAACTACTGAACAAGGAACTGGAATTGTTCATTGTGCACCAAGTCATGGACCTGATGATTTTAATCTTTGTTTAAACAATGGAATAAAAGCTATTGAAACAGTAGATGATGACGGAAAATATACAAAAAATGTTTCTTTATTTAAAGGTTTACATATTTTTAAGGCCAATCCAATCGTTATTGAAAAATTAAAAGACCAAAATAAACTTTTGTCAAATGGTGAATTAGTACATTCTTACCCTCATTCTTGGAGATCAAAAGCGCCTTTAGTTCATAGAGCAACACCACAATGGTTTATCTCCATGGAAAGTCACAAGCTCAGAAGTAAAGCTTTAAAAGCGATAGATGATACAACTTTTTATCCAAGCAAAGGTAAAGAAAGATTAAAATCAATGATTGAAACAAGACCCGATTGGTGTGTGTCAAGACAAAGAGTGTGGGGCGTGCCCTTGCCAATTTTTGTAAATAAAAAGTCTAATGAAATTTTGATAGATGATGAAGTTTTTGAAAATATTGCGAAAATTTATGAAAAAGAGGGTTCGGATTGTTGGTTTGCAGACGATCCTCAAAAATTTTTGGGTAAAAAATATAAATCAGAAGACTTTGAAAAGCTTAGTGATATAGTTGAGGTTTGGTTCGATAGTGGTTCAACCCATTCTTTCGTTTTAGAGAAAAGAAAAGATCTAAAATGGCCTGCATCAATGTATCTAGAGGGTTCTGATCAACATAGAGGCTGGTTTCATTCCTCTTTACTAGAAGCTTGTGGAACAAGAGGCAGGGCACCATTCGAGTCTATACTATCTCACGGTTTTGTTGTGGATGGAAAAGGTCTTAAAATGTCAAAATCTCTTGGAAATGTAATTGCACCCGAGGATATTTTAAAAAAATACGGTGCAGATATTTTAAGAATTTGGGTTGCCGCATCAAATTATGCCGAAGATTTGCGAATAGATTATTCTATATTGGATCAGCACTCCGAATCTTATCGTAAGATTAGAAATACATTTAGATATTTGTTAGGAAATGTAAATGATAAATTTGAAGATGTTAATTTGGATAAAATTGACATTAAGAGTTTGCCAGAGCTAGAAAGGTTCATGTTAAATAAGATATATTTATTAAATCAAAAATTTGAAGCTTGTTTTCAAAAATACGATTTTCACAATCTTTACAAGGAATTACTAAACTTTTGCACAGTAGACTTATCTGCTTTTTATTTTGATATTAGAAAAGACACTTTATATTGCGATCCAATTAACTCTGAAAAAAGAAAGTCATGTGTCATGATTTTAAATATCTTATTAAAATCTTTACTTAGGTGGTTTGCACCAATTTTATCTTTCACTACAGAAGAAATTTATCAATTAATATCAAAGAATAATAAGAGTATCCATTTGGAAAAATTTTTAAAATTTCCAGAAAAATTTAAAGACGAAAATCTTGAGGTAAAATGGTCTGAATTGATAAAGATAAGAGATGTATGTAATATTAGTATTGAAGAAAAAAGGGCGAGTAAAGAAATTGGTTCAAGTTTAGAGGCTGAACTTAATATCAAATTAAATGAGAAATATAAAGATACGATCACAAATATTGATTTATCTGAGCTTTGCATTGTTTCAAAAACTCATGTTTATTTTGATGATGCATCAGATATTTTAGTTGAGACCAATAAAGCTCTTGGTGACAAATGTCCAGTATGTTGGAAAATTAGTGTTGAGCCTTGTGAGAGACATTCTCAATAATGGTAAAATATTTAAGTAAAAACTTCATAATAAATTTTTTATTAATTTTGATAATTTTTTTTCTTGATAGATTTTCAAAAATTTATGTGATCAATTTTTATGAGAAAAATTATGGTTCTGACCTATATAATTCAAAATTTTTAAATATAAGTTTGATATGGAATGAGGGCATTGCTTTTGGTCTCTTTTCTTTTAGTGATAAATTTTTTTATCATATTTTAAGCTTTCTCATAGGAGCCGTAATATTGGTTATTATTGTAATGCTTGATAGAAGTGAAGGACTTAAAAAATATTCTCTTATAATGATATTAGGCGGAGCTTTAGGTAATTTTTATGACCGAATTGTCTTTGAGGCTGTACCTGATTTTATAGATTTTCATGTAGAAAATTTTCATTGGTTTATTTTTAATGTATCAGATATATTTATTTGTTTAGGTGTTATATTCATGATTATTTTAGAAATTGTTTCAAACAAGAAAGAGTCTTTAAAATGAAAAAAATTAAAGTAATGTTGTTTTTGACAATAGTATTTTTTACTTTTCAAAGTTGTCAGACTGTCAAAGAAGGATTCACATCTCAAAAAAAAAAGAGTACAGATGAATTTTTAGTAGAAAAAAAATCTCCTTTAGTTATGCCACCAGATTTTAATGAGCTACCATTACCCAAAATATCTGAAAATATTGAAGAAAAAGAAAATGAGTCTGGAAGTAATATTGAAAAATTAATATCAAATAATAATTCTCCAGAAAGTTCTGGGGTACAAGACAAGAATTTCGAAAATTCAATTATAGAAAAAATTAAACAAAATTGATGATTACTAATGGCATAATTTATGATAATTGAATTATGTTTTTTCTTTTTTAAAAAAAAAATAGTTGAACTAACGTTAGAGATTAAAGCGTTTAAATATTTTTTGTTTTTAACTAAACTATTTAATTGTCTAAACTTTTTCGAATCCAATCCCATTAACTCTGCAGGTAACATTCCTGTTTCAGATAAAACTGAATATCTTCCACCAATAAAATTATTGTGATGTATCACTTCAGCTTTTAATTTTTGAGCTAATTTATAAAGATAGTTATTTTTATTTTCTGTTATAATTAAATTTTTATCTTGTTTATTTATAATAAGATTGGTGTTTACTATAGTTTCTAAGGTTTCACCTGATTTAGACACTACTAGATTTAAACAATTTTTATTTTTCTTATTTTTATTGCTCACATCTAAATCATTCACAAAAGAAAAATTTTTTTTTATTTTTTTCCTTAAAAAATCATAAATAGCCTGGGTACCCAAAGAAGATCCTCCCATACCTATCACTCTAAAA
>CACOHP010000001.1 GCA_902627045.1 uncultured Pelagibacteraceae bacterium | reverse complement strand
ATTAACAAACTTTTTTTTAATGTTAAAAAATCTTTTGCAGCATAAACCCTTTGCCAATTTCCTTGATGAAATAAATTTGTAGCAGCTACAGCGATAAAAAAAGTCAATCCTGCAGTATAGCCAGGCAAATATGAAGTGCTTATTAAGTGAGGATTTTTTTGCTTGAGAAAGTTAAACGAGAATTGTTCACCTATAAAACTTTTAATAATAAAAGATGAAACTATTAAAAGAATTATAATTAGAATCATTTGAATATTATCTGTAAATAGAGACGCTCTTAAACCACCATAAAGTGTGTATGTTAGAGTAGCTAATAAAACTATTAATGCTGTTACCCATAATGGAGTTCCTGAAATGAAATTTATAAGAACAGAAACTGCTGTAATTTCAGCACATAAAAAAATAAACATATAAAAAATTGTCATTAATAAAATTAATTTAAATAAACTTTTTCCAAATTTTCTTCTTAAAAATTCAATTAATGATGATCCTTTTGGAAAATCTTGCCTAATTTTTTTTCCAAGAAAAATCAAAAAAATCATTGGAAAGGCTGTACCAAGTGAGTAACCTATTATTGCACCTACCCCTCCCCAAGTTGAAGCAGATACAGGACCAAATAATATCCAAGCTCCAAGAGCAGACGCAGTTAAACTTGTAGTAAGAGAAAATGATCCAACATTTCTATTCGCTGTTAAATAATTCTTTAAACCTTGAAATTTTTTTGAATGAAAAATTCCAAATAGAGTGAAAAATAAACAAGTTACAACGACAAGTAATATTGATGAAAATTGACTTATATAAAAATTATTCATTTTTCCCTTTCTGAATTACCGGACAGGTTCTTAGGGTTTAATCTCAGCCCATTAGGACACCCCTAAGTGCAGTTTATTTCTATAAATAAAGTTTTTCAATTAAATTCTTGAAAAAACTAATATTTATTGGTTTCCTCAAAAATAAACTTAACCAATTTATTGTACCCTAAGGGTGAAAAATGTGCTCTATCTTGTCCTAAAGCATACATCTTTTTATAATCTGGCTCATTTTCTTTTATGTGTTCATAAAAATTTAAAAAAGTTAAATTTTTTGAAGTATCGCTTAATTGTTTAAATCTTGTGCTGCATTCTAAAGATCTGTGTTTAAAACAAGTTGTTTCAGGTAAATAAACTATATAGATTTTCTTTTCAGGATAAATATAAATTAATTTTTCAAATATGTTTTGAAAAATTTTTCTCTGAAAAATGAAAGTATCTTCTGCACTTTTTTGATGTATCAACTTATTTATTATAGATATTACAGCTTTTAATTCAAAAAAACTTTCTTTGAATGAAAAACCTTTTTTAAAACTCGTAAGATTATCTTCGATATATTTTTTTTGAAACTTGTTAGCTTCTTCAATATTTTGAAAGTATTCGCTATTTATATAATTTTTCTTAAGATAACTCTTTAAAAAATTTGATTGAATTTCTAAATTTAAATCGTAAAAATCATTATCAAATATTAACCAGATAATAGAATGAAAATCTGTCAAAGGTTTTATTTCATGAGCTAAAGCAAGACTTAATAGAGGGCCATTACCAGATATACCGATATTATAAGTTTTTAAATTATAATTTTGATTTAATAGATTTGCGGGTTCGTATGATTGATTTACACACGATCCTTCAGCAAAAGAGTCTCCCATCAATAAAATGTCAAATGTATCAACAAATCTCTCATTATTTAATCCAAGTTTATCAGTTTTGATTTTTTTCCATTTTCCAAATTCATTACACGATACAAAAAGTGTATTAGTCATAGGTGTAAGGGGAATTTTTTTTGAGTTTTTACTTAAAAACTCTCTTGGTACAACTTGGGGGTAGATGTCCACGTCTTTGGATCTCTCATCATTAACAACTTCAATAATGGATCTTTTATCGAAAGTTTTGTTTTCTTTCTCCAATAGTTTTTCAATTTTTTTTTGCGGAGTATTTTGTATATTAAAAAATAACAACAAACTATTAACAGAGTACAAGATCAAAATAAAGTATCCAAAAAAGATAAAACTAATTTTTGTAAACCTCCTTAATAAGAATCCTAAAAAAAAGTTTATTAATAAAATGAAAAGTATCAAAAGTTTAGCAAAATCATTCTGTGAGTAGTATTTGTTGAACTTCTTAAATAAAATTAGAGTAACTATAATAAATAAAAAAAAAGTAATTATCTGTGAAAATTTATTTTTAAACACTTTCTTTAGTAATTTTTTCTATTTGTGCTTCTGCCTCTTTAATAGATTTTTCGTAATCTAAAGCCATTTGATCTGCATTAATTGTATCTATTTTCTCAATTCCAAAAAAATTCAAAATAAACTTTAACCACGGTGTTAAAAAATCTTCTTTACTATTTAATTTTGTTCCACCTGACGTAATTACTAGATAAGCTTTTTTATTTTTTAATAAGCCCTCTCTTCTTCCATTGGTTTTAAATTTAAAAGTTTCGCCAACTCTTGCAGCCAAATCTGACCACGCTTTTAGCGTAGCTGGCGGACCATAATTATAAATAGGTGCTGAGATTATAATTACATCACTTTCTTTAAGTTCTTTAACTAGCTGATCTGATAACTTAAACATCTTTTTGTGATGATCATTCTGGTCTTTTTCATCTATATTCATACCAGACTCTGTAAGTCCTGAGACAAAAACCATTTCATCATTCAAATCTCTATAAATAATTTCATCATTAGGATTTTTAATTTTATCTAGTAATTTTTTAGCAAGGGCTCTAGATGTTGATCCTTCTTTTCTTGCACTAGAGTCTATTTGATAAATTTTCATTTTATAATTATCCAAAATTTTGAAGAAAAGGAAATATATTTAATAAATAAAAGCCAAGTGCTTGTAGGTGATTAGTTATCATTAAAACACCAGTGATTAACAATATAGATCCACCAATTTTGGATACTTTGTTAATATTTTTTCTAAAATTTTTTGAAAATACTAAAAATCTTTGAATCAAGTATCCTGACAATATAAATGGCACTGCTAATCCAATCGAATAAAAAGTTAAAAGTAAAATACCTTGTTTTAAACTTTCTTCTGTTGATGCTAAAACCAATATAGATCCTAGTATTGGACCAATGCAAGGAGTCCATCCAAATGCAAAAGCCATGCCAATTAAAACGGGACTAAAAAAATTTCTTTTTATATCTGCTTGAACTCTTTTTTCATAATTTAGAAATTTGATATTTATAATTCCAATTATGTGGAGAGATAAAATAATAATTATCAATCCTGCAATAATTCTTAACTCGTAAGAATTTTGTAAAAGTACTTGTCCAAGTAATGTAGATGCTGCACCAAAAAAAATGAATACTAAAGAAAATCCGACTGTAAATAAAATAATTGGAAATAAATTTATATTTTTTTTCTCTATTAATTCATTTAATGAACTTCCAGATATATATGAAATATATCCTGGAATTAATGGTAGGACACAGGGTGACAAGAAGCTAATTAAACCTGCTCCTAAAGCGACAAATAATTCTATCATTAAATAATATATTAATCTTTATAAGGTATTACCTTATGTTTTTGTTGACCTAATTTTTCTATTCCTAAGACAACTTCTTCTCCACCCTTTAAAAAAACTGGTGGTTTCATATTTTCACCGACACCTGGTGGTGTCCCAGTACAACATATGTCACCTGGGTGTAAGCTCATGCACGAACTCATATAAGAAACTAAAGTTTTGATATCAAAAATCATTTTACTTGTATTACCGGTTTGCATTCTTTTTCCGTTAACATCTAAAAACATTTCTAAATTTTGATAGTCTTTTAATTCGTCTGTAGTTACAATATACGGACCTATAGGGCCAAAGGTATCAAAACCCTTGCCTTTATCCCAAGTTAGTCCTCTATTCTTTTGAAAATCTCTCTCACTTACATCATTAACTAGAAAAAAACCTAAAACATGATCTAAAGCTTCTTCAATTGAAACATTGATTGCTTTTTTTCCAATCACAAAACCTAGCTCCACCTCCCAATCAGTGTGACTAGATCCTTTGGGAACAATAATAGGGTCATTCGGACCCGTAATACAGCTTGTGAATTTTGAAAAAATAATTGGTTCTTTTGGAATTGGTAAATTTTGTTCTTCTGCATGATCTTTGAAATTTAAACCGATCCCAATAAACTTTGAAGGATCTGAAACGCATGGGCCAATTCTTAGATTTGTATCTAAGTTTGGTAACTTAGATAAATCGGCATTCTTAATTTTTTCTAAAGATTCAAAATTCAAATTCTTTGGATTAAAATCTTGGACAATAGATGACAAATCCTTGTAATTATTTTGATCATCAATTATCGCTGGTTTTTCATGACCTTTTTCACCTAAACGTAAAATTTTCATTTTTATCCTTTTAATCCTAAATGCGTGTATTTAACATTAAGATAATCTTTAATTGCCATCGATCCACCTTCTCTCCCATAACCTGCTTGTTTTATTCCACCAAAAGGTGCCTCTGCTATAGCAACGAGTGGAGTATTAACTGCAACTGTTCCTGTTTCCATTAATTCAGATGCTTTATGTGCTTTTTCCATTGAATTTGTACAAATATAACTTGAGAGACCTAATTCATGATTGTTGGCTCTTTCAATAACTTCATCAAAAGATTTAAAAGATAGCATTGGCACTAATGGTCCAAATGGTTCTTGTTTCATTATTGTAAAATCATCTTTAACATCATCAAAAACAGTTGGCTCATAAAAAAAGCCTTTGTTAAATCCAGCTGGTCTTTTTCCTCCTAATAAAACTTTTGCACCCTCCTGTTTAGTCTTTTCAACTAACTCTTCAATTTCATTTAATCTTTTTTTAGTTGTTAATGGACCTAATTGAGTAGATGGATCCATTCCATCACCAATTTTTAGTTTTTTAGTTTTTTCAACAAATAAACTAACAAATTCATCCTTTTTACTTTCTTGAATATAAAATCTGTTAGGTGATATACAAACTTGACCATTGTTTCTAAATTTAGCAGCTATTGCCATATCAGCAGCTTTTTTAATATCAGCATCATCAAAAACTATAAATGGAGAATGACCACTTAACTCCATTGTTACTCTTTGAACTTTGTCAGCTGCTTGTTTTAATATTAATTTTCCAACTCTAGAAGAGCCTGTTATTGAGATTTTTTTAATTATATCTGATGAAATTAATTGTTGAGCTATACTTGGAGGATCGCCTGACAAAAGATTCACAACACCTGCTGGTACTCCACATTCTTTACAAATATCAACCATTTCCATCACTACTCCTGGAGTAATTACATCTGGCTTAATAATTACTGAACATCCTGCAGCTAAAGCTGTAGAAATTTTTCTTGCCGATAATACTGCGGGAAAATTCCAAGGTGATAAAGCAGCTACAACACCAACAGGCTGATAGTAAACATGTACTCTTGTATCTTCAAATCTACTTTCAACAGTTTGACCATAAATTCTTTTAGTTTCTTCAGCGTTCCATTCAAAAATGTCAGCAGCTCCATTTACTTCACCCTTAGCTTCTACAAAAGGTTTGCCAACTTCTAGTGTCATCCACTTTGCCAACACATCTTCTTTCTCTCTTATTTTGTCTGCAATGCGTCTTATGATATATGATCTTTGCCAAGGAGGTGTTTTTTTCCATACCTCCAAACCTTTTTCTGCAGATTTTAATGCTCTATCAACATCTTCTGGTGTAGCTTTAGATGCGTGACCTAAAGTTTCTTCGTTAGCAGGGTTAATTACTTCGTATGTTGATTTGTCTGAAGATTGACACCATTTTCCATCAATGAATTGACCAAATTTTTCGTACATTATTTAATTTAACATTACTGTAGGTTGTGTCTACTATGTAATTTTTACACATCAGTTTAATAAGATTAGATGATACTCTAGAATTATAAAAAAGGAGTTAATATGAAAGCATATATAATGGGTAACTACACTGAAAAAGCTTTTCAAGGATTTCTAAAAGATCCTACAAGTGACAGAAAAGCTGTTGTGGAACAGCTTACAAAAGCTATGGGTGGAACCATGCATAGTATGGACATTGTGAGAGGTTCATATGATTTTGTAGTTGTTACTGATGTACCAAGTTTTGATGATTTTGCTGCGATAAAACTTGTTGTTGAAGCATCTGGAGCTGTTAGAAATCTAACAATACTTGAGGCAATCGATTTTACAAAAGCAACAACTAAAGCAAGTAAAATTGGTTATAAAGCACCTGGTCAATAATTTTATGTATAACTTCCAGTAGCGGGCTGGGAGTTATATTAATTTTTTTTTAATCTATGTGAGAATTTTAAATTTTCGCTATTAAATTTTGAAACATTTTTTTTTATATAATCGTCCATAATCTTAACCTTTTCTTCCTCGAACTCAGAAACTTTTCTAGTATTTAGGTCGACGTACAAAGCTAAAATTTCAATTGTCGATGCTAAATATTTTTTTTCTTTATGTATCATTTCCATTTTATATTGAAGTCTTTTTTTATCGTGATCAAAGTAGACTAAATTGATATCTACTTCGTCATCAACCTTAAGTTCTTGATTATAAGTTATATTTGACTCAACAATCATTGTACTTTTTCCAGTTGTTTTTGCTGAATGCTCTCCCATCTTAAAAATACCATTAATGGTATCTGCCCCATATTTATCAAAAATAAGTAGATAATAGGATACATTCATATGATTATTATAATCAATCCAATCTTTTATGATTTTTTTAGAGCTTAAATAAACAGACATTTTTGATTAAAGTTATTAATTTTTTTTAGCGTCGTTATCAACTACTAAACAAATTTCAGATTTTGTTAAAAATCTTTTACCGGTTCCATTATCTAAAGAAAACATACCACCAATACCTTTTACGGCATCAATTGTTAAGTCTGTGTGTTTCCATTTTTCATATTGGTCATCATTCATATAAAAAGGAACTCCACCGATTTCTCCTAATTTAATATCACTATTGCCAACCATGTATTCTTTTCTTGGATAACACATTGGTGCGCTTCCATCACAACAACCACCAGATTGATGAAACAAAAGCTCATCTCCATGTTGAGCTTTTAATTCTTCAATAAGTTTTAATGCGGAGTCTGTTGCTTTTACTTTCATAAAATTATGGCCCGTGATTCCTCACGGGCCATTATATATAAGTTATCTATTAAAAGAAGCCTAATTTTTTCTCACTGTAAGACACGTGTAAGTTTTTCACTTGTCTATAATGGTTAAGCATCATTTTATGAGTTTCTCTTCCAATACCTGATTGTTTGTATCCGCCGAATGCAGCATGTGCAGGATAAGCGTGGTAACAGTTTGTCCAAACTCTTCCAGCTTGTATTTCTCTACCCATTCTGTAAGCGATATTTCCATTTCTAGTCCAAACTCCAGCACCTAAACCATAAAGAGTATCATTAGCAATTTCTAATGCTTCTGCCTCATCTTTAAATTTAGTAACTGATACAACTGGTCCAAAAATTTCTTCTTGGAAGATACGCATTGAGTTATTACCCTCAAAAATAGTTGGTTCAATATAGTTTCCTTTTTCTAAACCACTATTGATTTTTGCAACATTTCCACCACATAGAACTTTGGCACCCTCTTTCTTACCCAAATCAAGATAAGATTTGATTTTTTCCATTTGTTCTAATGATGCTTGTGCACCAATCATTGTTTCCATTTTCAAAGGATTATCTTGCTTAACAGCTTTAGTTCTAGCAATAGCTTTTTCCATGAATTTATCATAGATAGAGTCTTGAACTAGTACTCTGCTTGGGCAAGTACAAACTTCACCTTGATTTAAAGTGAACATTGCAAAACCTTCTAGACATTTATCAAAGAAGTCATCATCTTTAGCCATGACATCTTCAAAGAAAATGTTTGGAGATTTTCCACCTAACTCTAACGTAATTGGTATTAAGTTTTGAGATGCATATTGCATAATCAATCTACCAGTTGTTGTTTCACCAGTAAAAGCAATCTTTTTGATTCTTTTAGATGATGCTAGAGGTTTACCAGCTTCTAAACCATATCCACTTACAACATTAACTACGCCTGGAGGTAATAAATCTCCGATTAATTCCATAAGTAACATAATTGATGCTGGAGTTTGCTCAGCTGGTTTTAGCACAACACAGTTTCCTGCAGCTAAAGCTGGAGCAAGTTTCCAAGTTGCCATTAATAATGGAAAGTTCCACGGTATAATTTGTCCAACTACACCAAGTGGTTCTGGAATGTGGTAAGAGTATTCACTATTGCTAATTTCTGCAACAGAGCCCTCTTCTGCTCTTATAACCCCTGCGAAATACCTCCAATGATCTATAACTAGTGGTAAATCAGCTGCCATACATTCTCTAATTGGCTTACCATTATCTAAACATTCTGCTGTTGCTAAGACATTAAGATTTTTCTCAATGACATCTGCAATTTTAAGAAGAATGTTTGATCTTTCCGTAATTGAGGTCTTGCCCCAAGTTGGGAAAGCTGCGTGAGCTGCATCTAATGCTGCTTCTACGTCTTGTTCATTTGAACGTGCAATCGAACAAATAACCTCATTTGAAATAGGAGAAGTGTTGTCAAAATACTTTCCAGACTTTGGCTCAACAAACTTACCGTTTATGTAATTTCCGTATTTAGCTTTATAAGGAAATTTTACTTTCAAATGAGAAGTATCCAATACAGATGACACCTTCATAGCTTCTGCACTCATTTTTACTCCTCTTGTTTTCTTTCGTTTTTTTGATTTTGACTTAAGAACTTTCTTAGGTTTTTTTGCTGAAGAAAGTTTCTTGTGTCGTCTTGATTTAAGTTTTTTTCTTTTTTTAATCGACTTTTTTGTTTTCTTTCTTTTTTTAGTTACAGCTTTTTTCCTTTTTTTCTTAGCCATTTTTTATAAATATAATTAAAGACCTTTTTAAGAATGTTGTAAATGGGTCATTAAAATTTACAACTTCAAATTGTGTTAATCAGCCTTAATTTTATTGGGATTATTATCTGCTTTTCTTACGAAATAAATTCCTACGGAAACTGCAATCAAAGAGACTAAAACTTTGGTGGTAATTATCTCTTTTAAGAAAATATAACTTAAAATTGTTCCAAAGATTGGAATTAAATAAGAAACTTGCGATTGAAATATAAGTCCGTTGTTAACTAAAATTCTAAATCTTAATAACCAAGCTATGCCAGTTGAGACTAATCCTAGGTATATTACAGAAACTGTTGAGTCAACTCGAGGTATTGAATTCCATGGCTGCTCTGTAAAAATGACAATTGGTATTAATATCAAAGTTGCCCAAATTAATATTGAACCTGTAACATTTTCATTTTTTTTCTTACTAATCTTAAGAGTTAAAACACCTCCAATTACATAACAAGTTGAACCCAAAAGAATTAATAATGCAGATAAAAAATTATTTTCATCGATTAATATGTTATCTGAAAATAAATAAAGAATTCCCGAAAAACCAATCAAAATTCCAAAGGTTTTAATGAAATTAAATTTCTCATTTCTGGTATAAAAATGACCCAATACTGTTGAGCTTAATGGTGTTGTTGACATTAATATTGCTGCTAAATTACTTTGAACGGATTGCACCCCATAAGCTATCAAATAAAAGGGTGCTACTAAATTTATAAAACCAATCATTGCAAACCAGTGCCAATCTTCTGAGAATGCCTCAACTTTTATTCCTTTATAATAACAAAGTAACAAAACAGGCATTGCTCCAAAGAATACTCTTAAAAAAGCGATTGTTATTGGTCCGAATGAGTAAGTTGCTATTTTAATATTAAAAAAAGCCGATGCCCAAATTAAAGCCAATAATATTAGTAGCAAATAATCAAATAACTTTGGTTTTTTCATTCAACAATATCTTCAATTATACCTTTGGTAATTTTTTTTAAATCTAAAAAACTTATTTTAAATACACAGTTTGGATGACCTGCGGCAGCAAATAAAAAAGGAAACCTATCTAATGAATTATCAATATAAATATTTATATCTTTTAGATGCCCCACTGGAGAAACACCTCCAATAGTATAGCCAGTAATTTCTTTAACTTCCTCAGCTGATGCCATTGAAACATCTAAAAAGTTAATGTTTTTTTTGATCTTCTTTAATGAAGCTTTTTTATCTCCTGCAACTAAAAAAAGAGTATATTTATCGTCTGTTTTAAAAAGCAAACTTTTAACAATTGCCCCCACATCGCATTCTAAGGATGAGGCTGCTTCCGACGCTGTTCTTGCCGATGAATTTAATACCGTTACATCTAAATTTGAATCAAATTTATTTATGACCGCTCGAACCCTTTTAACTGCTTCTTTTTCTAATAAAGTCATTTTTCAACTTTAAATTGATGGTTATTTTACCCTTTTAATTATACACTTATGTAAAAAATGCATAGGTGTTATTAACTAAAAGAGGATTATTTATCAGTCTTTATTTGGTATCACAACCCACAGAATTATATAGGAGAATAAATGAGTGTAAGTAATGTTTTAAAAATTATTAAAGAAAAAGACATTGAATACGTAGATTTAAGATTTACAGATCCAAGAGGTAAGCTCCAACATGTAACTATGGATACAAAAGTAGTTGACGAGGAGATGTTAGACGAGGGTATTTTTTTTGATGGATCATCTATTGCTGGATGGAAAGCAATAAATGAATCTGACATGATTTTAAAACCTGATTTAAGTAGAACTGTAGTCGATCCTTTTACTTCACATAACACTTTAAATATTTTTTGTGATATTTTAGATGCAGTTAAAAAAGATCCTTATGAGAGAGATCCAAGAGGAACAGCAAAAAAAGCTGAAGCATATTTAAAAAGCTCAGGAATTGGCGATAAAGCTTTTTTTGGTCCTGAGGCTGAATTTTTTGTTTTTGATGACGTTAGGTTCAAAAATGACATGAATGAAACTGGCTTTAAAATTGATAGCACTGAAGGACCTTACAACACTGGAAGAGAATATGATAACGGCAATATGGGCCATAGACCAGGAGTGAAAGGTGGTTATTTTCCAGTTCCTCCAGTTGATAGTGCACAAGATATGAGAAGTGAATATCTTAAAGCATTGAAAGATATGGGTATTAAAGTTGAAAAACATCACCATGAAGTAGCACCTAGTCAACATGAACTTGGTATATATTTTGGAACTTTAGTTGATCAAGCAGATAACATGCAACTTTATAAATATGCAGTTCATATGGTATCTCATTCTTTTGGTAAGACTGCAACTTTTATGCCAAAACCTGTAAAAGGTGATAATGGATCAGGAATGCACGTTCATCAATCGATATGGAAGGGAGATAAAGCATTATTTTCAGGAGATAAATATGCTGGATTGTCAGATACCGCATTACATTATATTGGTGGGATTTTAAAACATGCTAAAGCGATAAATGCTTTTTCAAATGCAACAACAAACAGCTACAAAAGATTGATACCAGGTTTTGAAGCACCAGTATTATTAGCTTATTCTGCAAGAAATAGATCTGCCTCATGTAGAATACCTATAACGTTAAGCAAAAAAGCAGCAAGATGTGAAATAAGATTTGGTGATGCTGCAGGAAATCCATATCTAACATTTGCAGCTATGTTAATGGCTGGGCTAGATGGTATAAAAAATAAAATAGATCCAGGTAAGTCTTTTGATAAAGATCTCTATGCTTTATCAGAAGCTGAGGTAAAAAAAATACCAACGGTTTGTGGCTCTTTAAGAGAAGCTATGGAAAGCTTAGACAAAGATAGAGATTTTTTAAAGCAAGGTAACGTATTTACTGATGACCAGATAGATGCTTATATTGCACTAAAATTTGAAGAAATTCATAATTTTGAACACACACCCCACCCGATTGAGTTCGATATGTACTATAGTTGCTAAAAACTATTGGTACTTTGTTTGATGTGTAGAAGCAATTCTGTCCTTATTTGACCCTTTTTTAACAACATAATCTTGGGTCCCATTTGCTCCTGCTTCGACAGATTTTATCAAAGATCTAAAAAAAGATTTTCTCTTTTCTTTCTTATCTTCTGACTTTAGCAAATTTTTAAATTCAAAAATATTCATAAAGGAATCATATACTAGATATGCAATTTAAGCAATACTGCTATGCAACTTTTAGGATACTTATTAGTCAGTTTTAAACGACTCTCCACAACCACATCTTTCAGTTTCATTTGGGTTGTTAAATACAAAAGATGAGGAAAAATCACCTTTTTTGTAATCCATTTCAGTGCCCAAAAGATACATAATGGCTGCTGGATCCACAAAAACTTTTACACCCTTATCCTCTATAACTTCATCATTAGGGTTAATCTCTTTTGAATATTCCATAACATATGACATGCCAGCACAACCACCAGATTTTACAGATACTCTTACACCAATAGAATCCTTGTGAGCTTCAGACATTATCTCTTTTATTCTAGAAGCCGCATTATCACTTAGTTTAATTATTTGAGACATTATAAATTTAATTCTAATTTTGCTGCATCCGACATCATATCTTTGTTCCATGGTGGATCCCAAACTAATTCAAGATTTACATCATCTATTCCATCAACTTGCATTGCTCCCTCTTTAACTTCTTTAGGTAAACTTTCAGCAACAGGACAATTTGGTGTAGTTAACGTCATTTTAATATCGGCTTTTCTTCCAATTACTTTTATTTCATATATTAAACCTAGTTCATAAATATCAACTGGTAATTCTGGATCATAAATTTTTTTTAATTCATTAATAATTTTATTTTTAATTTCCATAAAAATTAATTCTCAGTACTAACTTTTTTTCCTTTGTTCTCCATTGCTGAAACTAAGGTATGCCAAGATAATGTAGCACATTTAACTCTCATTGGATATTGTTTTACTCCTGAAAGACACATTAATTTTGTTTTGTCATCTTCTTTTAAAATATTTGATTTAAGTTCAGGATTTTCTTTTATCATTCCCAAAAAGTCCTCAATTATTTCCTTAGCTTCGTTGTCGCTTTTACCTTTGATTAAATCTGTCATAATTGAGGCTGAAGCCATAGATATAGCACATCCACTTCCTTCAAATGATATATCTTCGACTTTTCGTTGTTCATTTAGTCTAAGATAAACATGAACATTATCACCACATAAAGGATTGTCACCCTTAGCATCTTTATTAAAATTAGATGTTTTTCCTAAGTTTCTAGGATTTTTACCATGCTCTAAGATAATCTCTTGGTATAGTTCTTTTAAATTCATTATAAACCAAAAATTTTTTTACAATTATTTATTCCATCATTTAATTTATCCAAATCATCTTTAGTATTATAAACACCCAAGGAAGCTCGGGCACTTGCAGATATACCTAATTTGTCATGAAGTATTTGACAACAATGATGACCTGCTCTTATGGCAACTCCAGTTTCATCTAAAATTGTTGCGATGTCATGCGGATGAACTCCTTCAACAGTAAAAGATAATACTCCGCCTCTTTCTTTAGGGTTTCCAATTAGTTTTACAGAATTATTTTTTTTTAAAATTTCTTGACCATATTCTATTAATTCTTTTTCATGCTTTATTATGTTTTCAATTCCAATACTTTCTAAAAATTTAATTGACTGATCAAACGCAATCACCTGAGCCGTGGCCATTGTTCCAGCTTCATACTTATTAGGGAGTTCACCATAAGAAATTCTATCTTTTTTTACCTCATTTATCATCCCCCCACCTCCTTGGTATGGTGGAAGCTCCTCTAACCATTTCTTTTTTCCATACAAAACTCCAAGTCCTGTTGGGCCATACATTTTATGACATGAAATTGCATAAAAATCACAATCTAAGTCTTGCATATCTAATTTTAAATGTGGTCCTCCCTGACATCCATCTACTACAACGACAATACCTTTCGAGTGTGCTAATTGAGTAATTTCTTTTATTGGTAAAACTGCGCCGGTAACGTTGGATAAATGAGTTATAGCTATTACTTTGGTTTTATTTGTAATTTCTTTCTCAATATTTTCAAGAGGGATATCTCCATCCTCATTTATTTCTGCAAATTTTATTTTCACTTTTTTAGATTTTCTTAAAAAATGCCACGGAACATAATTCGAATGATGTTCTAATTCAGTTATTAAAATTTCATCATTTGGTTCCAAAATTACCTGACCTAGAGTATTTGCAACTAAATTTAAAGCCTCAGTAGCACCTTTGGTAAATACGATTTCATTTTTATCTTTTGCATTTATATATTTTTGAACAGAAATCCTAGTATTTTCATATAAATTTGTAGCAGCAACTGCCAAATAGTGAATACTTCTACCAACATTTGAAAATTGTTTAGAGTAAAAATCATTTATCCTATCCAGAACTACTTTGGGTTTTTGAGAAGAATTAGCACTATCCAAATAAACTAAATCATTATTCTGAATTTTTTCATCAAAAATCGGAAATTCTTTTTTTATATTATTAATATTCATTCTTTCAATTCAATAATATTCTTGATTAGGTTTCTAATTTCAGGGTCTGTAATCTTTTCAACAACATCTAATAAAAACCCATTTATCAAAAGTTCTTTTGATTGTTGGTAATTTAAACCACGGGACATTAAATAGAAAATTGAGTCTTCATTTAAACTTCCAGACGCTGATCCATGAGAGCATTTTACGTCATCTGCATAAATTTCCAATTCTGGTTTTGCGTTAAACTCTGATGTTTCATCTAACAGTATTGCTTTGCTTAATTGATACCCGTCAGTTTTTTGAGCTTTAGAGTCTACAAAAATTCTTCCCTGATATGCGGACTTTGAGTTTTTTCCAAGCACACTTTTAATAAGTTGATAACTTTTAGTGTTCTCAACCAAATGGTTAATTGTAGATCTTATTTCGTGCTGTTGATTTTCATTCAATGAAAAAATTCCATTTACAAATGCCGATGAGTATTCACCGTTTAAGTTACAATTAACCTCATTCTTTAAATAGTCTGAACCAGCAGACAGTATAAATGTTTCTGAGATACTATTATCGTCCTGTTCAATGTTATTAAAAGAATACTTTAAATTGTTATTTCTAAACTTATCTAGTTTATAGTTTTTAAGAATTGAGTATTTTTTCAAATTAAAATTATACAAAATGTTTAAAAAATTTTTTTCTGCATTATCACTAAAATAGTCAATTAGCCTTAGGCAACTATTTTCCTCTAATTCAAAATTTAAACTTAAATTTACATTTTTTGACTTTATTTTATCGTTAATAGAATGGTAAATTATTAAAGGTTTTTTTAAAGAATAATTTTTTTTTATTAAGATTTTAAAAACTTTATTAGTAAATGCATTATTTAAATCAATTAATGAATTTTCAGTATCAAATGTAATATTTTTTCCAATTTCATCATTTATTTCAATTTGATTTTTATCTTCATAATTAAAATCAATTTTTTCAATTCTACCATTAATAAAAATAATCTTGTTATGTTCTAAGCCATTAACAAAAATAGATGTATCAATTTTATTTGGTAATGAGTAGTCATTAAAAAAACTTAAGTCACCAATGTTTTTTTTTATGATTTGACTAATATCTAAAAACTTCCAATCCTCTTGTTTTCTATTTGGAAAACCGTTTTGGATAAATTTTTTTAGAAAACTTTTTTTTAATTGGATTTCTTTTTCTGAAATTTTTAAAGTTTTTATTATTTTATTAAAATCTAATTGTAATTGTTCATTCATTTAATTAAAACTTTCATAACCTTTTTTTTCTAGCTCTATTGCTAATTCTGGGCCACCAGATCTAATTATTTTTCCATTCATTAAAACATGAACAAAGTCAGGTTTTATGTAGTCTAGTAATCTTTGATAGTGAGTAATTATTAAAAAAGAATTATTTTTGTTTCTTAATGTATTAACTCCGTCAGCAACTATTTTTAAAGCATCTATGTCTAAACCTGAGTCCGTTTCATCTAAAATAGATAATTTTGGAGCCAACATAGACATTTGTAAAATTTCATTCTTCTTTTTTTCTCCTCCAGAAAAACCAACATTTAATTGTCTATTCAGTTTTTCCTCATCAAACTTTAATTCTTTAGCTTTTTGTTTAACAAGCTTTAAGAATTCAATTGCATCTAATTCTTTTTCCCCACGTGCTTTTCTGATTGCGTTTAACGATGTTTTTAAAAATATGTTTGTATTTACACCTGGAATTTCTAAAGGATATTGAAAAGCTAAAAATATTCCTTTATGTGCTCTTTCCTCAGTTTCAAGATCAAATAAACTTTTATTTTCAAATAAGATTTCACCTGATACCTCATACCCTTTTTTTCCTGATAGAATATTGGACAAAGTACTTTTTCCTGACCCGTTTGGACCCATAATTGCATGAACTTCACCGGGATTAATGTTTAAAGAAAACCCCTTTAATATAGATTTGTTTTCAACATTCGCATTTAAATTATTTATTTTAAGCATTAACCGACACTCCCCTCTAAGCTAATACCTACAAGTTTCTGGGCCTCCACTGCAAATTCCATTGGTAATTGTTGTAATACTTCCTTACAAAAACCATTAACAATTAATCCTACAGCCTCCTCAGGATTAAGTCCTCTTTGTTGACAATAATGTAATTGTTCCTCACTAATTTTTGATGTTGTGGCTTCGTGTGCAATATTTGAATCAAAATTTTTATTTTTAATATACGGTACTGTATGTGCGCCACACTTATTTCCCATTAATAAAGAGTCACATTGTGTATAGTTACTAGAATTTTTAGCTTTTGAATTGATATCCACTAAACCTCTGTAAGTCATGTCTGAAAATCCAGCACTTATACCTTTGGAAATAATTTTGCTTTTAGTATTTTTTCCTAAATGAATCATCTTTGTTCCAGTGTCTGCTTTTTGATGATTGTTAGTAATTGCTATTGAATAAAATTCACCAATTGAATTATCACCTTTTAATATGCAGCTAGGATATTTCCAAGTTATTGCTGAACCTGTTTCAACCTGTGTCCAAGAAATCTTAGAATTTTTTCCCTTACATAATCCTCTTTTGGTAACAAAATTGTAAATTCCACCTTTGCCATTTTCGTCTCCTGGATACCAATTTTGCACAGTTGAATATTTTATTTCTGCATCATCTAGAGCAATCAATTCAACATTCGCTGCATGCAATTGATTTTCGTCTCTCATTGGAGCAGTGCATCCTTCCAGGTAACTCACATAACTTCCCTTATCGGCTATAATTAAGGTTCTTTCAAACTGTCCCGTCTCTGATGCATTAATTCTAAAATAAGTTGATAGTTCCATAGGGCACTTAACACCCTCGGGAATATAAACGAATGATCCATCCGTGAAGACAGCAGAATTAAGTGTAGCAAAGAAATGATCAGTAACTGGTATAACCGTACCTAAATATTTTTTTACAAGCTCAGGATGCTTCTGAATTGCTTCTGACATTGAACAAAAAATTATTCCATGTTTAGTTAATTCACCTTTAAAAGTAGTTGCAACTGAAACAGAGTCAAATACAGCATCCACGGCAATTCCATTTAGTCTTGCTTGCTCTTGTAATGGTATTCCAAGTTTTTTATATGTTTCTAAAAGTTTAGGATCAAGCTCATCTAAACTTTTTGGTTTATCCTTCATGCTTTTTGGTGCTGAATAGTAATATAAATCTTGATAATCAATTTTAGGATATTTTGGTTTTTGCCAATTTGGTTCTTTTAAGATTTTTAATCGCTCATAAGCTTTTAACCTGAAGTCCAACATCCATTTTGGCTCTTTTTTAATATTAGAAATAAACTTTATTACATCCTCGTTTAAACCTTTTGGAGCTTTGATGTTTTCTATATCAGTAGTAAAACCGTATTTATAATCTTTTAACTTTTCTATATCTTTTTCTCTAGTGTCCATTTTTAAATTCTTCTCTGCAAATTGTCCTTTATTAAATCCTCTAAACTTTTTTTCTCAAAAAAATTATTTATATGATTTTCAAGTTCATCCCAGAGATCATGGGTTAAACATTTAGATGACCTTCCATTGCAACCTTTTTTTGACTCTTTTTTACATTGTACAGTTTTTACTTTTTCATCAACAGCATCAAAAATATTCGTTAATTTTATTTCTTTAGCTTTTTTGTTTAAAACATAGCCACCCTGTATACCTCTTACACTTTGAACAATTTCTTTTTTTCTAAGCTTAGAAAAAATTTGCTCTAAGTAATCAAGGGAAATACCTTGTCTCAATGATATGTCTCTAAGAGAAACTGGATTTATACTATTGAACTTTGCCAGATCCACTAAAGCCATTACCGCATATCTGCCTTTAGATGTCAGTTTCATAAAACCTTAATTTTCAAGGATATATATAAACCTGACTAATTTAGTCAAGTATATAGCCTAAAAAAAAAATAACATTTTGTCACGTACATGTGATATGTCTAATTTTTTTTTGAGAATAGTTATCAATAACAATTATGGATAATAAAATTTTAGAAATTTTTATTCCTGGTCCTGCTGGAAGACTAGAAGCAAAATATTTTAAAAGTAAAAAAAGTACTTCTCCAATAGCATTAATATTACAACCACATCCTCAATATGGAGGAACAATGAATAACAAAGTTGTTGTGGAAACATTTCACTCTTTTATGGATAACAACTTTTCAGTTTGTCGAGTAAATTTTAGAGGTGTTGGAAAAAGCGATGGAGAATTTGATAATGGACAAGGTGAACTTGCAGATGCAGCTGCTGCATTAGACTGGTTAGAAAGAGAAAATTTCGATAATTCACAATGTTGGGTTTCTGGTTTTTCTTTTGGCTCATTAATTGCAATGCAACTTTTAATGAGAAGACCAGAAATAAATAGATTTATTGCAATATCACCTCAGCCAAATGTTTATGATTTTTCTTTCTTATCACCCTGTCCTACATCTGGATTAATAGTTTATGGAAAAAAAGATGAATTAGTGCCAATTGATTATATTAATGATTTAAATAAAAGACTAAGTGATCAAAAAGGTATAAAGGTTGAATTTCAAGCTGTTCAAGAGGCGAATCATTTTTTCTCAAAAAATGAAAATAGTCTAGTTAAAGTTTTAGATAAATATATAAAAAAAGAAACAGCGCTATATTAAAAATTCTGAATTATTTCACCCCCACAAATTGGTTTTTTACAACCTGTTGTGTTAGGAAAAGAGATAGGTAAATTTAAAAAAGACCTAATTGCAAGATAACCAAAAGCCTGCGACTCTACAAAGTCACCATTAATGCCATACTTCTCAATAGGATAAAAATTTATTTTTTTTGAATGTTTAATTTTATCAACTGATCTTAGGATTGAATTCATCAAATATTTATTTTTTCTTCCTCCGCCACAAACCAAAAATATTGTATTTTTTTCAGGGTCTTTAAAATAATTGAGAGCTTTTGTAATCTGATATGATGTGAAATCTGATAATGTAGTTGTTCCATCTTCTAAAGAAAGACCCTTTGCAAAAGATATATCAAAGTCTTTTATATCTAATGAATCTTTGTAAGGTGGACCAATATTAAAATTTTCTAAAGCTTGATTTAAAATTAATTTATCTGTTTTACCAACATCTGCAAGTGCTCCACCAAAATCATATTTCTTTTTTGATTTTTTTCTAACCCACTCATCTATTAAACAATTTCCTGGACCTATATCACATGCTTTAATATAATTTTTTTTTTTATCTAATTCATCCCATCTAGCTGTTTGCGTAATGTTTGAAATTCCTCCGATATTTAAAATATTAATAGAATAAGATTTATTTAATTCTTCTTTCAAATATTTATTTACAATTAAGTTGTGAAAAATTGGTGTCAACGGAGCACCTTGACCTCCATTCTTTAAATCATTTTGTCTAAAATTATAAACTACTTTTTTTTTTGTTAATTGGGATAAGAGCTTTCCATCACCTATTTGTTTAGTAATTTTTTCTTTACTATCATGAAATATCGTTTGTCCGTGAAAGCCTAGTAGATCGACATTTATTTTGTTATTGCTTAAAATTTCCCCAACTACATTTGCATGGAAAAGTGTAATTTCTCTTTCAATATCCTTAATTTCACTTTCGTATTCAATTAGGTGATCTGAAATTACTATTTTTGCTCTAATATTTAGTATTTTTTGTCTTATTTTATCCCCATACTCAAAATATATGTCCAATAAAGGTGAATATACTCTCTCACCATCAGACTTTATAATAGATGCATCTACTCCATCCATTGAAGTTCCGCTCATTAATCCTAATGCTGTATATATTTTGCCCATTCTTATTTTTTTTTAAAAAAATTTGTATATTGTAAGACTATAAGCTTATGAATAAATTTTTAAAAGAATTTAAAGATAGAGGATTTTTTTATCAATGTACTAATGAAAATGAGCTATCAGAATTATTAGATAAAAAAAAAATCTCAGCATATATAGGTTTTGACTGCACTGCTGAAAGTCTTCATGTAGGTAGTTTACTTCAAATTATGTGTTTAAGACTTCTCCAAAAGCACGGTCACAGACCAATTGTGTTATTAGGTGGAGGTACCACAAGAATTGGTGACCCATCTGGAAAAGATAAAACACGTAAATTACTATCTGAAAAAGAGATTAGAAAAAATTCAAAAAATATTAAAAAAATATTAGAAACATTTTTAGATAAAAGGAATAAGAAAACTAAACCAATATTTGTAGATAATTACAAATGGTTAAAAAATCTTAACTATATAAATTTTTTAAGAAAAATCGGTAAACATTTCACTATAAATAAAATGTTATCATTTGAGAGTGTTAAAACACGTTTGGAAAGAGAACAATCATTAAGTTACATGGAGTTTAATTACATGATACTTCAAGCATATGATTTTTTAGAATTAAACAATAAAGAGGATTGCATATTACAAATAGGTGGATCGGACCAGTGGGGAAATATTATAAATGGAGTTGATTTAATCAAAAAATATTCTGATAAAGAAGCTTTTGGTTTAACCACACCACTAATTACTCTAGCAAGTGGAGCTAAAATGGGTAAAACTGCTGATGGCGCAGTTTGGCTTGATAAAAGATTTCTTTCATCTTATGACTATTGGCAGTTTTGGCGAAATACAGATGATAGAGATGTAAAAAGATTTTTAAAATTTTTCACTGATATTGAAAATAATGAAATTGAAAATTTTAATGACCAAAATATAAATCAATTAAAAATTTTGCTTGCAAACAAAACAACTGAAATGCTTCATGGCAAAAGTGAGTCATTAAAAGCTGAGAAAATTGCAAGAGAAGCATTTTCAGGTAATTCTTCAGGATCAAGTCTCCCATCCATTAAATTAAGCAAAACAATATTTAACAAAAATATAAATATTGTTGATTTAGTTGTTTTGGCAAAATTTGAAAAATCAAAAAGTGAAGTAAGGCGATTAATCAAAGGAAAAGCTGTTAAAATAAATAATCAAATCATTGAGGATGAAAGGTTTCAAATTACAGATAAAATTTTTAATGATAACTATCTAAAACTATCGATTGGAAAAAAAAGACATATAAGGATCCAATTAATTTAATTTTTTTTAATTTTTTCTAAAGTTCTTGTTATAAATCTTGGAGTTAAAGTCTTTATTGGATTAACGGATGTTTCTAAATTTTTTGGTGGCCCTTTAATTTTAAAACTTACCCCAAAAACACCCTCACCAGTTTTTGAGCCAACTAATATTTTCCCTAAAACTGGAATTGTTCCTATTGCTTTATTTATAGTTGTCGCAGGAACTAACGTACCTCTCAAACTAATTAATTTATCTTTTTCAACATATCCATTCATTAAGACAGATATCGCGGGTCCAATTGCATAAATTTCATCAATATTCATTAATTTTTTTTTATTTTTAAACTTCATTTCAAATTCATCAAATCTTATTCCTTCACCTGATAAAATATCAGCAATCCCTTGGAGGGAGGCAAGCGTGAGTAATTTAGTTAAGGTAGGAAGTTCTTTAAGCTTAAAATCGTAAATTTTTAAAGTAGAGGTCGAAACATCGCCATCTTTAATGCTATAAAAATCTAATATTCCATCATCAAATCCTTTAATAAATTTATATTTTTTAACTATTGGTTCAGCAAAATCCAAAAATAAAGTTGTTATTGTTTTATTATCATTTGTTTTAGCTGTAAATTTCATCTTTTTTTGTTTTGGAAAATCTCCCTCAAGATTTCCTTCAAACAGTTTTTGTTTTCTAAATATTAAATTTCCAGATAAATTTTTTAAAGCAAACTCATTATCTAAATGAACATTTTTTATTTTTAAGATTAATTCAAAATCATTATCGAAATAATCCTGATTTTCATCACCAACTAAAATATTCTTAAGTAAATTATCCCCATTAAAAGTATCTCCTGTTAGCAAATATTTTTTATTTATTTTTTTTATGTTAAAAATATTTTTTTTACCTTGAGCATCTAAGTAATTGGCATCAATTTTATCAAAACTTTTTATCTTAAATTTTGATGAAAATTTAATATTTTTTCCGAGAATAGTACTTTTATTTTCTTCAAGTTTTATAGATTTTATAATAAAATTTTTTGTGGGATCTCTATACCCGTTTAATTCTATTTTTGTCTCCAAATTTCGATTTCTCTTAAAATTTAAAAAATTTAAAAAAAAAGGATCTTTGTCTAATTTGATTAAACTTTTAAAATTTATCAATTGATCTAATTTTTCGATCTTATAATCAATATAATCTTTGCTATTTTGTAAATAGATTTCACCCTGTCCTTCAACTAAAAGATTATTTTTACCATATTCTAACTTTACACTATTGTTTTTAATTATAATTTTATCATTTATCTTAGGAAAAAAATCTTTTAATTCAAAATTATTTTTAATGAAAATTTATTTTTTGAACTAAATTTCATTTTTTCAAAATCTGTATTTGGAAAAAATTTTTCTTTTAATAAAGATAGATGCTTAACATCCAATTCAATATCTTTATTGCTGAGAAAACCCTCTATCAAATATCCTTGACCAATTTTTTCAAGGTTAATTGACTTTGAAAGAAAATCCACATCATTTAAAGAAAAATTAATATCCTTAAATTGAAATTTATCTTTTTCGAAATTAAATACAAAATTTAGTCCGTCTAACCTATAGCCCTCAAATAGACTTAGCTTTATATTTTTTGCATATCCTGTTGCAATGTAGTTTTTTTTAATATTTCCTTCGCTATCAAAATCAATTTTCAAATCGGCAATTATAAACCCTTTTATTTGAAGTAATTTTTCAAGAATTAATATTTGTGGGTTATTATAAAAAGTTTTTATAAATGAAATTAAATCTTTGGCATTAATTGATTTTGTAGAAATATCCAAATTTTGAATTGGAAATTCATTTTTAAAAAAAGAATTTATAGATATTTTAGATTTAATGCTTTCAATTTCTAATTCTTTATTCTTTCTTATTATTTTTGAACCTAAAGTTTTTATATTTATTTTTAATTCAGATAGATCAAGCTTTAAACTAATTTGATTTAGCTCAAGTTCCAGATCTTTGTCAAAACTTGTTAATCTATTTTTAATCTGATTATTAAATCGATCTGTTTTAACACCTATCAAGCTAAAATAAGCAATAAATATAACTATGATTAAAGAAAATATTACTATAATTCTTGAAATTATTTTCATTTGTTTAGATAAAGAGATTCTTCTAAAAATTGGTCTATATCACCATCTAATACTTTATCTGGATCTGAACTCTCGTGATTTGATCTATTATCCTTAACAAGCCTATATGGCTGCAAAACATAAGATCTGATTTGATGACCCCATCCAATTTCCGATTTTGTAGACTCATTACTTTGATTTTCTTTTTCTTTTTTTTTTAACTCAAAATCATAAAGTCTTGCTTTTAACATCTTAAGGCAAGTTTCTTTATTTTTGTGCTGAGATCTTTCGTTTTGACACTGAACGACAATTTTTGACGGCAAATGAGTAATCCTAACAGCACTATCAGTAGTATTTACATGTTGTCCACCCGCCCCACTAGAACGATAAGTGTCGACTCTCAAATCCTTTTCTAATATTTCAATATTGATGTTGTCATCAACGACAGGATATACCCATACGCTTGCAAAACTTGTATGTCTTCTAGCACCAGAATCAAATGGTGAAATTCTTACCAGTCTATGAATACCTGACTCTTTTTTAAGCCAACCAAAAACATAATCACCTTCAATATTAATTGTAGATGATTTGATCCCTGCTTCATCTCCTTTATGTTCACTAATCAAATTTGATTTAAATTTTTTTTGAGATGACCATTTCAAATACATTCTTCTTAACATTTCTGCCCAATCTTGACTTTCTGTACCCCCTGCACCTGCATGAATTTCAATATAACAATTAAGAGAATCTGCTTCATTAGATAAAAAACACTTAATTTCATTTTTTTTAACTAGATCTTTAAGATCTTTAATATTTGTCAACAACTCATTTTGAACATCTATATTTTTTTCATCAAAAGCTAGGTTATAAAGTTCGTCAAGATCTTTTAAATTTTTGATTGATTTTTCATAAGAGCTTACTAAATCTTCATAAAATTTCTTTTCTTTAATGATTTTTTGAGAATTAGACTTATCTTTCCAAAAATTTGCATCTAGCATTTTTTTGTTGTGATTTTTTAATTTTATAAAGATGTTATTTTTTTCAAAGATACTCCTTAACTCTTTGATTAATTTTTTCAATATCTTTTTTAAGATCTAAATATTTAGAGTCCATTAGTAGAACCTTAATATATTATTGGTTTCTATTCTATTATTATTTGAATATAATATTTTTCCGTTGATTACATTTTTACTTTTGTAAGCCTCTAAAATTGTGTTCTTAGACGTAAACTTAGCTTTTTGACCTGTTAATGGATCTACTACCATCATTGTTATGCCCTTTGAAACTTTAAAGGGTCTAGCATCTGATTTTTTTACAGCTGATTGAACAAATTTTTTAAATATAGGTAAAGCTGTTTTTGAACCAGTCTCAAACTTTCCTAAAGGTTCGGGGTTATCCATGCCAACATAAACACCTATAACTAAGTTTGAAGTAAAACCTATAAACCAAGTATCAGTATTTTCATTAGTTGTTCCAGTTTTACCAGCCAAATTTATATTGAGATCTTTTAATCTTTTTCCAGTCCCTCTTTTAACTACACCCTCTAATAGTGACGTAACTTGATAAGCTGTTTGTGGTGAGAAAACTTGCTTATAGGTATCTTTAATTTCAGGATAATCACTCCCCGTATAAGAAATCATGTCACAATTACTACAAGTTCGTTTTTCATTGTTTAAAATCGTATTCCCTTCACTATCTTGGATACGATCAATTAATATTGGCGTTACTAACTTGCCCCCATTAATAAAAGCTGAGTAAGCAGACGTCAATCTCAACAAAGTAGTTTCTGCGGACCCCAAAGATATAGATATCAGTTCATCTGGATTATCATATATATTAAGATTTTTTGAAAATTTAGCCAAATTTTTTACACCTAATTTTTGTGCTATTCTTATTGTCATTAAATTTCTGGATTTCTCTAAGCCGACTCTTAATGTTGATGGTCCATAAAATTTTTTTCCATAATTTTCTGGCTTCCAAACTTTTAAATCTGATCCTTGATCTAAAACTAATGGTGCATCTAAAACTAGAGATGAAGGAGTAAAATTATTTTCTAAAGCCAAAGCATACACAAAAGGTTTAAAAGCTGATCCAGGTTGCCTTAAAGCTTGTGAAGCTCTATTAAACTCACTATTTTTAAAACTAAAGCCTCCTGAAATAGCCATTACTCTTCCGGTGTATGGATCCATAACAACAATACCCCCATTAATTTTGGGAATTTGTTTTAAACTATAATTTTTTTCTGAAATTTTTTTCACATATATAATGTCTCCAACATTAAATAAATTGTTAAATTCTTTCTTTGTCCAAGATATATCTTGATACTTTATAGTGCCTTCTACTTTGTCTTTGGTTTCTATTTCAGCTGAAAATTTATTAATCTTTTTAACTATTGCAATTTTCCAATCAATTGATTTTTCTACCTCATACTTATCAAGATTTTTAAACCAATTTTTAGTCAATCTTTTATTTTTAATTGGTCCTCTCCAACCTTTTCTTTTATCATATTCGATCAATCCATCTCTTAAAGATTTTGTGGCAATTTTTTGTAACTCTAAGTTAATTGGAGTATTAATATTAAATCCTTGTTTATAAACTTTTTCATAAGTAAGTCTTTCAATTACATTTTTTCTAACATCTTCAATATAATATTGTGCATCTTCTAAAAAAACTTTTTTTGCTTTTTTTAGTTGAATTTCTTTTAATCTAAAATTCTCATATTGACTGAAGTTAATAAAATTATTCTCTAATAAATTTTTTAAGACCAAGTCTCTTCGAAATTTTGCTAAATCAGGATTACGATATGGGTTATATTTGCTTGGTGCTTTTGGTAATGCTGCTAACATGGCGGCTTCAACATAATTTAATTCTTTAATCGATTTATCAAAATATTCTAGACTAGCTGCCGCTACCCCATACGAACCACTTCCTAAATAAATTTGATTTAGATATAATTCAAGAATTCTCTCCTTAGAAAGAGCTCTTTCAATTCTGAAAGCAAGAATTGCCTCTTTAATTTTTCTGTTAATGCTGACTTCATTAGTTAACAAAAAATTTTTTGCTACTTGTTGAGTAATTGTAGATGCACCTTCCAATCTTTTTGATGTCAGTATGTTGGAAATATTATTAATAATTGCTCGCAAAACACCTTTTGCATCCACGCCAGGATGTGAAAAAAAGTTTTTATCTTCGGCAGATAAGAAAGCATTAACAACTTTTTGTGGAATTGAACTATACGGTATGAATATTCTCTTTTCTTTTGAGAAATCTGATACAAGTTCACCGTTTCCTGAATATACTTTGCTTGAAACGGGTGGTTTATAGTTTTTTAAAAACTTGTAGTCAGGGATATTATTTGAAAAATTCCACAAAATTACCATAATCAAACTAAAAGAAATTAGCGAAATGCCAATAATACCAATGAATATTTTTTTTAAAAATTTGCTCATTTTAATTTCATTATATAAGGGAATTTGTTAAAGTTATGGCATAAAGAATACACAAAATTTACAATGAATTACTTAATTATAAAATCAATACAAACACTATGGACAAAAATTTATACATTGATGCTTCGCATCCAAATGAAACTAGAGTTGTACTTAAATCCAATGAAAACATTGAAGATTACGAGTACGAAGGGTTAAAAAATAATTTAATTAAAAATAATATTTACCTTGGTAAAGTAAGTAGAATTGAACCTTCTTTACAAGCTGCTTTTGTCGATTTTGGAAGGGAAAGACATGGGTTTCTCTCTTTTAACGACATACAATCAGACTACTATCAAATTCCCAGAAGTGATCTTGAAATAATTAAAATTGAAGAAGAAAAAGCTCGAGAAGAATTATCGAAAAAAGTTGAGGAAAAAGAAGAAGAGCGAATTGCTGAAGGTAATTTAGAATTGGAGGACCCTATTGATATAAAAAATCAAGATGAAAAAGAAAACGTTGAAGTTTCGAAAGAGAAAAAAAATGATAATAAACCAAAATTTAAAAGATATAAAATACAGGAAGTTATTAAACCTAATCAAGTAATACTTGTTCAAGTTATTAAAGATGAAAGAGGTCAGAAAGGAGCTGCCTTGAGTACTTTTATATCCATTGCAGGTAAATATATAGTTTTAATGCCGAATACTGCTAAAGGTGGAGGAATTTCCAGAAAAATATTTAATCCTGCAGATAGAAAAAAAATTAGATCAATCCTTAATGAAATTGAAATACCTAAAGAAATGGGCTTGATCGTTAGAACTGCTGGCAGTAATAAAACAAAAAATGAGATTAATCACGATTTAACAACATTAAAAAATACTTGGAATCAAATAAAAGAGAATGCAATAAATGCTATTGCTCCATCTTTAATACATCAAGAAAGTGAAATTATAAAAAGAACTTTAAGAGATATGTATGATGAAAATACTCAAAATATATTTGTAGAAGGAAACGAAGGATATAAAAAAGCGCAAAATTTTATGAAAATGATGATGCCATCTCACGTAAAAAAAATAAAAAAATACAGAGGTAAAAATCCATTATTTATCGAGGAAGGTATTGAACAAAAACTTAATCAAATATTTGAAACAGAGATAAAATTAAAATCTGGAGGATATCTAGTTATAAATCCTACAGAGGCTTTGGTTTCAATCGATATAAACTCAGGGAGTTCTATAAGACAAAAAAATGTTGAAAGTACTGCTTTAGATACCAATCTGGAGGCAGCTGACGAAATTGCTAGACAAATTAAGATAAGGGATTTGTCAGGATTAATAATAATTGATTTTATAGATATGCTTAGTTACGGAAATAGAAAATTAGTAGAGAGAAAATTAAAAGAAAAATGTAGAGCTGACAGGGCAAGAATTCAAATTGGAAGAATTAGTAATTTCGGCTTATTAGAAATGTCGAGACAAAGATTAAGAGAAAGTGCAGTTAAATGGAAAATAAATCTTACGGATGAGTCTTTCGCTTTAAAAATTCTCAAATTGGTTGAATTAAAAACAGTAATTAATAAGGCAAAATATGTAACTTTAAAGGTTTGTGAAAAAATTTCTAATTTTTTAAAAGAAAATTTTATCGAGGATTTAAAATATTTTGAAAAAAAAAATAAAATGAAAATAGATATAATAACTGATAATAACTTGATTATACCTGAATATATAATTGATTTAAAAAATAAATCAAAAAAAACCCTTGAAATAATAGAACATTACGAAAAATTAAAGAATCTAGATACGATAAAATTAGATGAGAATGTTATACAACTAAAAAGTAAAAGGGTGCACAAAAAAAAAACATTTAAAAAAAAAAGATTTTATAAAAAAGCTAAATAATTCCTTTTAAGGGTGATGATGCATTACCCATTAGATTTTTTTGAATTCTACCTGATAGATACGATTGTCTTCCTGCTATTACTGCATTCTTAAATGCAAGAGCCATGTCAAATGGTTTTTTAGCTTTTGCGATTGCAGTATTGACTAAAACACCATCACATCCAAGCTCCATTGCTATGGTAGCATCCGAAGCTTGCCCAAGGCCTGCATCAATAATTAGAGGTAATTTAGTTTGTCTTCTAATTATCTTAATATTTGTATGATTTTGTATACCTAGACCAGAGCCGATTGGAGCAGCCAAAGGCATGATTGCACAAGCTCCAGCGTTTTCTAATCTCTTAGCCATTAAAGGATCGTCGTTGCAATAAACCATAACTTTAAATCCCTCTTTAGATAAAACCTCAGTTGACTTCAGGGTTTCAATCATTTCTGGAAATAAATTTTTCTTATCTCCCAATACCTCTAATTTTACTAACTTCCATCCTCCAATCTCTCTTGCTAACCTTAGTGTTCTTAAAGCGTCTTTTGAGTTAAAACAGCCTGCTGTATTTGGTAAATATGTGATTTTTTTTGGATCAATATAGTCCATTAAAAGAGCTTTTTTTTTATCAGTTATATTAACTCTCCTTACAGCTACAGTAACTATACTTGCACCAGATAACTTCACCGCATTAGCGCATTGAGACATGCTTTTATATTTTCCTGTTCCAACAATTAAACGGGATTGAAAATTTTTCCCAGCAATAATAAATTTATCTTTTTTCAAACTAACCACCTCCAATAAAGTGAACTATTTCTATTTTATCATTATTTCTTAAAATTTGTTTATTTAGTTTTTTTTTATCTAATATTTCTTGATTTAACTCAATTGCCACTTTTTTTAATGGTATTTTCAAAGTTTTTAAAAGATCAGATAAATTTGTATTGTCTTTTACAAATTTAAAACTACCATTTATTTTAATTTTTATTTTTTTTATTTTTTTCATCGTATATAAAAGCTGAATGAATAATAAAATAATTATTATTAATGGTCCAAATCTTAATCTATTAGGTGAAAGAGAACAATCACAATATGGCTCAGTTACTTTTAAAGAACTAAAAGAAATCTGTGCTAAAAAATCAAATGAATTAGGTCTAAAAATAGAATTTACTCAGTCTAATGTAGAGGGAGAATTGGTAAATATAATTCAAGAATCTAGAAAAAAATTTGATGGAATTATAATAAATGCTGCTGCTTTTACGCATACATCGATTGCTATTAGAGATGCTTTACATGTATTTAAGAAACCTATTATAGAATTACATATATCTAATATATATAAGAGAGAAGAATTTAGACAAAAATCCCTTATAAGTGATATAGTTACCGGTGGAATTTTTGGGTTAGGTATAGATGGTTATATTTTAGCCATAATTTCTATGCAAAAGCTTTTAAAAAATGAAAATTGATAAAAAAATAATTAAAGAATTAACTGAATACTTAGAAGAATTTAAACTCACTGAAATAGAGTATACGGTTAAGGATACAAAAATTAAAGTTTCAAAAAATAATATATCGGTTAACAGTCAATCTTTTCAAAATCCAAACATTGTTTCACCATCAAGTCCGGATGCAAAAATTTTAGATGACGTTATTTCTGGTATAGAAATTAAATCTCCAATTATTGGAACTGCATATCATGCACCAGAACCCGGCGCAAAGAAATTTGTTGAAGTTGGAAAAAAAATTAAAAAAGGTGATACTGTTATGATTGTTGAAGCTATGAAAACAATGAATCATGTTCCTTCAACTTCAAATGGTGTTGTAAAAAAAATTTTAGTGAATGATGGACAACCTGTTGAATTTGGCCAAGTCTTAATCATACTAGAATAATGTTTAAAAAAATCTTAATCGCAAATCGTGGAGAAATTGCAGTTAGGGTAATAAGAGCATGTAAAGAATGGGGAATTTCTACTGTTGCTGTTCACTCGGATGTTGACAGAAATAGCATGCATGTGAAATTAGCCGATGAAAGTGTATGCATCGGGTCACACCAGCCTTCCAGTAGTTATTTAAATATACCTGCTTTGTTATCCGCAGTAGACCTCACAGGTGCTGAAGCTGTTCATCCAGGCTATGGCTTCTTATCAGAAAATGCAAACTTTGCGAGAATATTAGAGGAAAATAAAATAAAATTTATTGGCGCGTCATCTGAACATATAGAAATGATGGGTGATAAAATTCAAGCTAAAAAAATTGCCAAAGAAAATGGTCTACCGGTTATTGAAGGATCAGAAGGTGGAGTTAAGAACGTAGTTGATGCGAAAAAACTCTCCAAAAAAATTGGATTTCCAGTTTTAATAAAAGCCTCTGGTGGAGGTGGTGGAAAAGGGATGAAAATAGTTCGCAACGAGGAAGACTTTGAGTCATTATTTTCAACTGCCAGATCAGAAGCAAAAAAATATTTTGGTAACGATGAGGTCTACATTGAAAAATTTTTTCAAAATCCAAGGCATATTGAGGTACAGATATTAGCTGGAAAAAATAGAACAATTCATTTGCATGAGAGAGATTGTTCTGTTCAAAGAAGACATCAAAAATTAATTGAGGAAACTCCAAGCCCAGTTTTAACTGATGAAATTAGAAAAGATCTTTTTGAGAGAACTGTCGGCATGGTAAGTAAAATTGGATATGAAGGTGCTGGAACTGTAGAATTTATATATGAAGATGGAAAATTTTACTTTTTAGAAATGAACACGAGAGTGCAAGTAGAACATCCAGTTTCTGAAATGGTTACTGGTATAGATATCATTAAAGAACAAATATGGATAGCTTATACGGGAGAAACTGCTTTAGAGCAATCCGACGTTAATCCAAGAGGTCATGCTATTGAATGTAGAATCAATGCAGAAGATCCAAGTAACAATTATCAACCCTCTCCTGGAACTATCACAATGTGCAATCAACCATCAGGATTTAGAACAAGAGTAGATGGTGCAATTTTTCAAGGTTACAAGGTTACTCCGTATTATGATAGCTTAATTTGTAAACTAATTTGCCATGGAAGAAACAGAACAGAGGCTATTCAAAGAATGAATAGATCTCTTGATGAATTTGTAATTGATGGAATTACTACAACAATACCCCTGCATAAAAAATTACTAAATCATGAAAAGTTTATTAATTCTAATTTTAATGTGAGTTGGCTCGATAATGAAAAAATTGTCTAATAACATTTAACAAGCCATATATCATAAACTGGATGATCGAAAGGAGCTATTGATGGGCTCGAAGAAAACATCCAACCATTAAACACGAATACATCATCTTTGTTTTTGCTGCGTAAGTCTTTAACCTGGATATAAGCTGTGATTTCGGGATTGTCATCGAACTCTGAATTTTTACATTTCATACTTTTTATAGAAAGATCTTTATGCCGAATTTCATCACCATTTTTTAGTTTCAATAATATATTTTTTGAGCTTATTTTATCCAACACTTTAATTTCGGTGACTGTGCCCTCTAAATCGGAATTTGAACTCAAATTAGTGTAAAAATTGAAAAATAGAAATAAGATTAAGAATGAAAATTTAAGTTTAATTTTTCCAACTTTTATATTTTTTTTCATTAACGTTTTTATTTTTATTTGGATAGTAGGCAGAATCTGTTCCTGTTAAGTTTGGTTTATGAGGTTTTTGCCATTTGTATTTGTCAAGTTTATGATTTTTTTCAATTTTATTTGATGTGAAATGCATCCATGAATACCATTCTACAGGTATTTTACTTGCATCGATTTCACCTGCATATATGACCCATCTCTTTCCCTTTTTACTCTCATAGTATTTATTTCCAAAATCATCTCTACCAACAAGTTTACCAAAAAAAATTGTTTTCAATCTTGTGCCAAACGTATCACGATTCCACCAGGTGAAAATTTTTTTTAAAAGTGTCAACATAAAAAATTAAAATATTTCAATTTAAAATTGTATAAAATAAATTAGACTAAAATCTGTTTTTGTATATAAAGAAATTGAATCGTTAATCAAATTATTTTTTTATATTGAGGTTTTATGGCAAAATATTTAGTCGAAACTTATTACACTTGTACATTTAAGGTAAATCATCATTTAGATAATATAAATGAAACTGAGTTAAAAAACTTAGAAAAAAGAGACGATGGAGAATTTGAAATATTAGATGTTAAACTTGATAATAGAAAAACGAAAAGTTTAGATCCAAATAATAAGAAAGTTCTAAACAATACTAGTTTGGATATTAAATCTAACATCAAGCAAACTGGTCAAAAAAACTTAGAAAAAATAATTAAAAAAACATCTAATAATTCAGATGTACATGAAAAAAGATTTAGTATGCCTGATAGAAGAAAAGGCTATATTCAAAAAGCAACAATAGGTGACCATAAAGTCTATTTACATACTGGTGAATATGAAGATGGCAAGATTGGTGAGATTTTTATTGATACAAGTAAAGAAGGCGAATTAGTAAAGGCTTTAATGAATAATTTTGCAATAGCTATATCACTTGGACTTCAATACGGTGTTCCACTAGATGAATTTATTAATGCTTTTGTCGGAACAAAATTTGAACCATCTGGTAAAGTTTATGGAAATGACCGTATTTTAAGTGCCACTTCAATTTTAGATTATATATTTAGAGAATTAGCTATTTCTTATCAAAATAGAGAAGATTTAGCACATACACCAGCAATAGGAAATAATGAGAACTCAAGCTTAGATGAAAAAAATCCTGAAGAACAAAATCAACTATTAAAAATTGTTAAAGATATGACTAGCAAAGGCTTTGTGAGAAATAACTATAAAAAAAATCTTGTTGACTTATCTGATGTAAAAATAAGTCTGAAGGGTAAAAAATAATTATTTTTTTATTTTTAATGAAATATTCAATTCTTTTAATTGATCATTGCTAACCTCTGAAGGAGCGTTCATCATCAAGTCCTGCGCATTCTGATTCATTGGAAACATTGTGACTTCTCTTATGTTTTTTTCATTTGCTAAAAGCATAACTATTCGATCTAAACCTGGGGCAATACCACCATGTGGAGGTGCACCATAACTCAGTGCGTTTATCATTCCACTAAATTTTTGATTGACTTGGTTTTTATCATATCCAGCTATAGAAAATAACTTGTACATTAACTCAGGAATATGATTTCTGATAGCACCAGAGGATAACTCAATTCCATTACATACAATATCATACTGATAAGCCAATATTTCAAGAGGTTTATCAAAATTAATTTTATTTGTATCTCCCTGGGGCATGGAAAATGGATTATGACTGAAATTAATCTTTTTTGTCTCTTGATCTATCTCATACATTGGGTAATCAACAATCCAACAAAATGCAAAAATGTTTTCATCTATTAAATCTAAATCTTTAGCAATTTTATTTCTAGCTAGTGAAGTTATTGTCTCTAAATCTTTTTCTTTATTACACGCAAAAAAGATACTATCACCTATATTAGCACCTGTTTTTTTCATTAACTCTTCTAGTGCTGCTTTTGAAAAAAATTTTCCCACAGGCCCTTTACCAAAAACTTCTTTGTCTTTTTCAAAAGTGAAATAAGCCATACCAGATGCTCCTTGATTTTTTGCCCATTTATCAATCCCATCAAAAAAACTTCTAGGTTTATTTTTTGTATTTTTTGTAATTATACATCTTACTTTATAACCAGATTTAACTAATTTTTTAAAGATATCAAATTTGACATCCTCTCTTGAAAAGATCTCAGTTATATCGTTAATTATTAAAGGGTTCCTAAGATCAGGTTTGTCTGTTCCATACTTGATCATAGACTCCTTGTAAGGAATTCTTGGAAATTTTATTTGTAATAATTTTTTTTTTGAGAATTTCTTAAAAGTATTTACTAAAAGAGTTTCTACGACATTAAAAATATCCTCTTGTTCAACAAAAGACATCTCTAAGTCTAATTGGTAAAACTCACCGGGACTTCTATCTGCTCTAGCATCTTCATCTCTAAAACATGGTGCAATTTGAAAATATTTATCAAATCCTGAAACCATAATTAATTGCTTGAATTGTTGAGGAGCTTGAGGAAGCGCATAAAATTTTCCGGGATTTAACCTACTTGGAACTAAAAAATCTCTTGCTCCCTCAGGACTTGATGATGTCAAAATTGGTGTCTGATATTCTAAAAAACCAAGATTATTCATCTCATTTCTTATAAAGGAAATTACTTTTGATCTTAGAATAATATTTTCATGAATTTTTTTTCTTCTTAAATCTAAAAATCTATATTTTAATCTAATCTCCTCAGAATATTCTTGGTCACTAAATATTGGCATTGGGAGCTCTTTGCATGTTCCTAGAACATTAAAGTTTTTTATAACAACTTCTACTTCTCCTGTATTTATTTCTTTATTAATTGTGTCATCTGATCTGTTAACAACTTCCCCATCAATTCTTATAACTGTTTCAAGTTGCATTTTTTCAAGAATTGAAAAGTTTTGGTTTTCTTTATCAATTATACATTGTGTAATCCCATAATTATCTCTTAAATCAACAAATAAAAGATTACCATGATCTCTTTTTTTATTTATCCATCCAGAGAGTAATACTTTTTTACCAACATCTTTTTTTCTTAGTTCATCACAATTATGACTTCTATAAATGTTCAATTATTCTCCTAAGATTTGCTTAATTAAATTTATATTAATAGATTTTTTTTTTTTTAAACTCATTTCGTCGATCTTATATATAAAATCAAATATTTTACTATAAGATCTATGAATTCTTTTAACTATGTAATTAACTAACTTTTTTTCAATTGTAATCTGTCGATCTGATAAATTCTTAATTAAAAGCGCGAAAATCAACTCATCATCAGGTTTTTGAATATCTTGTATCAAAAAATTTTTCGCTCTTGATTTTAAATCATTTAGATTAAAATTTAACTCAGATACGGGTCTGTATGATGTAATAATAAGATATTTGTTATTTTGCTCTACAGTATTGATTAAAGTATAGATTAATTTTTCATTAAATTTATTTTTTAAATCTTCTAAGACTATATTTTGATGAATATCTAAACTTGACAAATTATCGTTATCAAATGTATCAGCATTAAAAATAACACCATTAAATTTTTTTATAAAAATATTTATTAAATGACTTTTACCGGAAAAGTTTTCTCCACATATATTTACAAGATTTTTTTCCCAATTTGGCCAACTTGTTAAAAAATCATGGACATGTTTATTGCTTTTAGATACAAAAAAATCACTGTCTTTTAGATTTTTTTCGTGTGTAAATTTTAAAATTTTTTGATCCATATGTCTTTTGTCATCTAATTGACCAAATTTTATTTTGAGTATTGAAATTGTAGTTTTTTTCTTCCATTGTTTTTAAAAAGGTACTTGGGGTTCCATTAAAAATTACTTGATAATAAGTATAATCTTTATCAAATTTAGTTATAAAAAAATAATTTATTAAATCTAGATTATTCAAATTTTTTTCAAAATCAGATAAAATTTTACTATCTTTATTGCTTATTTTAATATTTAATAAAAGCTTTATTGAGGTGTTGATTTGATTTATTTTTTTCCAATGATCTTCATAAACTAGTTTTAATTCTTTAATTAATTTATTTACTTGGTCTGTATCATTTAAATCTTTTAAGGCAAAAGACTTATTTTTTATGACTACATTGTTATTGTAAGTTATTCTTGATAAAACTCTTATACCATCATTATCTCTAAAGATTAGTGATATAATTGAGTCATTTATATTATATTTTGAAATTACCTCTTTAAAATTGTATTGTTCAATAATTTCATAATTTTTCTTTATCTGATTCAAATCCTCAAGATCTTCTGTTGGTAATAAATATTTTATTAAATGCGTTTTTTCTAAATTTATATTCCAATTTTTAAATACTTCGTTATTATTAAAGATTAAAAGATCTTTTTTATTTTCATCTATAATAATTGGAATAAATAAAAATTTTTTTTTATTTGGTATTGAAGGAAAAATATTTCTTTCTTCTAGATATTTATAGATTTTTTTTTTGTTGAAGGATACTCCCAAATTTACATAATATATTTCGTTAATAAATTTTTCCTCTTGTATAGAAAATGACTCAATCATTCCTTTAAGTTCATTTAATTTAATGTTTTTTATTTTATTTCTATCGCTTGAACTCACTATTAATGAAATTAATTCAAAAAAAGCACGTTCAAACCCTTCATTTATTACCTGATTTTTGTCGAAGTTTATTTCAAATGGTCTTGATATATCTATGTTTTCTATATCGAAGGACTTAGCAAAAATCTTATCTGTGGAAAAAAAAAATATATTTAAAGATAGTAAAACAAAAAAAATATATAAGATTTTAGGAATACATTTTTTTAGTTTAAATATCATAATAAAAATTGATGAGTAAAAATATATTAACATATAAAAAAAGTGGTGTTGACATTAATGCTGCTGATAAATTTGTTAAATTCATTTCTAGCATTTCTACAAGAAAAAAAGGCAAAAAAAAGTTGAATAACATTGGTGGTTTTGGCTCAATCATGGATATTCCTAGAAATTTAAAAAATCCCAAAATTGTAGCTTGCACAGACGGAGTTGGAACAAAAATTGAAATCGCAAATCTAATTAATAAATTTAACACTATAGGAATTGACCTCGTTGCTATGAGTGTAAATGATTTAATAGTTCAGGGTGCGAAACCATTATTTTTTTTAGATTATATATCAATCAACAAAATAGATTTACCAAAGTTAAAATCAATTTTAAGCGGAATTATAAAAGGATGTAAAATTTCAAAGTGTAGTTTAGTTGGTGGTGAAACTGCTGAGATGCCAGGAACATATGCTAAGAATAAATTTGATATTGCAGGTTTTGCTGTGGGAATAGTTGAGGAAAAAAAAATACCTAATGGGAAAAAGATTAAAAAAGATGACTTGATTCTAGCAGTTCCATCTAGTGGATTACACTCAAATGGATATTCATTAGTAAGAAGATTGATAAATATAAAAAAAATAAATTTAAATAAAGATCAATTTCTAAAAAAACAATTAATTAAGCCTACTAAAATTTATGTTAATGAGGTTTTGAAACTTATTGACAATAATCTGCTTAATGGATGTGCAAATATTACAGGAGGAGGAATAGTTGACAACTTAAAAAGAATTTTGCCAAACAATCTTAACGCTAAAATAAATTTATTTAAGATTAACCCTCTTAAAATATTTCGTTGGTTAAGAGGTCATAATATAAGTGATGAAGAAATGTTGAAAACATTTAATTGTGGTGTTGGTTTTTGTCTAGTTATAAATCCAAATAATTTAAGTAAGGTTAAAAAATTTTTTCCTAAGAAATATAAGCCATATATTATAGGAAAAATACTTAGTGGAACAAAACAAGTCAAATTACATGGAAGAATTAATTGGAATTAAAAAAAGAACAGCAATATTTATCTCTGGTAACGGAAGTAATATGAAAAATCTAATTAAATATTCAAAAAAAAAATACTCCTTAATCAATGTTGACTTAGTTATATCCAGTAATAAAAAAAGTAATGCTATTCGATATTTAAAGAAAAATAAAATTGATTTTAAAATTTTTGACTTCAAACAAAAAAATAAAGATGAGAGAAAAATTTTTAATATTTTAAAAAAAAGAGAAATTCAATTAATTTGTCTAGCAGGATTTATGAAAATACTCTCAAAAAGTTTCATTAAAAGATTTAATGGTAAAATATTGAATATACATCCTTCACTACTACCTAAATATAAAGGATTAAACACTCATGAAAGAGCTATACTTAACAAAGAAAAATTTTCAGGATGTACTGTTCATTTTGTCAACTCAAAATTAGATTCTGGAAAAATCATTATTCAGAAAAAGGTAAAAATTAACAAAAAAGATAATCCAAAATCCTTGTCAAAGAAAATTCTAAAACAGGAGCACTTGTTATATCCAAAGGCTTTAAAAGAAATACTGTCTAGGACTTAAAGAAAAAGTCAATTTCAATTTTTGCATTCTCTGCACTATCTGAGCCATGTACAGAATTTTTATCAATAGATATTCCAAATTTTTTTCTTATTGTACCCTCTGCGGCATCTTTTGGATTCGTTGATCCCATTAATTCTCTATTAGCTAAAATAGCGTTTTCTTTTTCAAGTATCATTACGACTATTGGTCCTGATGATAGGTAAGTGCATAAATCATCATAAAATGGCTTTGTTTCATGGACTTTATAAAATTTTTCTGCCTCTTGTTTTTCTATTTGAATTTTTTTTTCCTGTACAATTGTGAAACCATTAATTGAAAACATTTCTTTAATTTGACCATCTAGATTTCTCTCTACTGCATCTGGTTTAATTATTGATAATGTTTGTTCAATATTACTCATAATAATCTTCAATTAATTGATTTAACAATCTCACTCCATAACCGGTAGCACCACCTGAATTTAGCGCACCTCCATATTTTGAAAAAGCCATTCCTGCAATATCTAAATGCGCCCAAGGAGTTTTATTCAAAATAAATCTTTGTAAAAATTGTGCTGCAGTTGTTGAGCCTGCACCTCCAACATAATTTATATTTTGCATATCAGCATTTTTGGAATTTATTAATTTATCGAAATTTTTATGCAAAGGCATTCTCCATAATTTTTCCTCAACTTTTTCACCTGCTTCAATCAACTCTTTAGATAATTTGTCATTATTAGAAAAAAGACCCGCATATTCAGATCCTAAAGAAACAATTATTGCACCTGTTAAAGTAGCTAAATCAATCATAAATTTGGGTTTAAATTTTTTTTCTGTAAATGTAATTGCATCAGCTAAAACTAATCTTCCCTCTGCATCCGTATTTAAAACTTCAATTGTTTTTCCACTATAAGATTTTACTATGTCACCTGGTCTTTGGGCATTACCACTCACCATATTTTCAACTAGCCCTACTACACCCACTGCGTTAATTTTTGCTTTTCTTATTGCGAGATTCTTCATTAACCCAACTACAGCTGCTGAACCAGCCATATCATAAGTCATATCCTCCATAAATTTTGCAGGTTTTAAAGAATATCCACCTGTATCAAAACAAACTCCTTTACCAATAAAAGCTAAAGGTTTTGAATTATTTTTAACACCTCTCCACTCCATAGTAACAAGGTATGAACCTCTTATACTTCCTTGACCTACACCTAATAAAGCGTTCATACCAAGTTTTTTTAAATTTTTTTGATCATAAACATTTATTTTTAGACCATATTTTTTTAATGCTTTTATTCTTTTTGCATATTCATCTGGGTGTAATATATTGCCAGGTTCTGATACTAAATCTCTTGCATAAAAAGTTCCTTCCTCTAGTGCTCTAAACTTCAATTGATCTTTAAGAGTAATATTATTTTTTTTCCCAACAACATTTATATTAATTAATTTTTTTTCATTTTTTGATTTATATTTTTTGAAATCATAAGACTTCAGCTTCATTCCGTGAATGAAATGGCCAATAAAATTTTTGTCGTTATTTACAACGCTTTCAGAACTGATAAAATATTTAGTATTTTTTCCGTGTTTAATAAGGTTATAAAATTCAGCACCTAAATTTTCAATATCATGATTTTTAATGTTTTTTTTGATTGAAACTAAAACTATTTTTTTTTTTGAATTAATATCAAAAACTAATAATTTTTTTTTTAGATCATTTGTTTTCAAGAGATCAGATATGTAAGAAAACTCTGAAGTGGTAATAAATTTCTTGATTGATTTCGTATTAAATTTATCATCAACAAATAAGACTAAATTTGAGGATATTTTTCCAGTAAGGCTTTTATTAAAGCTGATTTTTATTGACATTTTCTATATTTATGTACTTTAGGTTGCATATTAATTGTAAACTATTAGTTGAAAATATATAATTACTATTTTGCAAGATTTCAATGGAAAAAATTTTATTTAGAAAATTATTAATCGATTGTTTGACCTTTTTTCTAATTACCCTTTTTAGCGCGAGTATTATTATCTGGGTATTTCAGGCAGTTAATTTTTTAGATATAATGATAGAAGATGGCCGAGATTATTTGGTATATATTAACTATTCATTACTAAACTTTCCAAAGATAATTAGCAAGGTTTTACCTTTTGTATTTTTTTTTAGTTTTTTTTATGTAATTTCAAAATATGAATTAAACAACGAATTAATTATATTCTGGAATTTTGGTGTCAATAAAATTCAACTCATAAATTTTTTATTTATTTTTTCAATTTTTTTAACATTTATTCAAATAACTTTATCAGCCTTCATAGTTCCTAGTGCACAAGATAAAGCAAGATCTTTTTTAAGAACATCCTCTGTTAATTTTTTGGAAAGTTTTATTAAACAAAAAAAATTTAATGATACAATAAAAAATGTTACAATTTACAGTGACGGTAAAGATAATGATGGAAATTTAATAAATATTTATTTAAAAAAAGAGGAAAATATAGATAATTTTCAAATTACATATGCGAAAAGAGGAAAGTTTGTTAATAAAAAGAATACTCAAATATTAGTTTTATATGAAGGAGAAACAATTAATTTTGTCAACAACAAAATTACAAATTTCAGATTTTCAAAATCTGACTTTAATTTAAAAAATTTGCAAACTAATACTACCACTTATATAAAAACTCAAGAGGTATCTACTTCTAAATTGATTAAATGTTATTTAAAGCTCAATAATTTAAATTTTTTTAATATAGATACAAAAAATGTTGTGATTGAAAATTGTCTTCCATCAAATCTAAATAATATCATAAAAGAGTTATACAAAAGATTTGTTATTCCTTTTTATATTCCACCTTTAATGTTAGCAATTTTGTTCCTATTACTTAAATCAAAAGAAAATATAAACTATTTTAATTATAGAATTTTTATTTTTTTATTTGGATTATCAATAATTATTTCTTCTGAAATGAGTTTAAGATTTGTCAAAGATAATATTTTGGAAAATATCAAAATTTTTATGATTCCTGTAGTTATAATGGTTTTAATATATTCAATAATTCACTTAAATTTGAATTCTTTTAAGGAAAAAAAATGAAAACATATATAAAATTCATAAGTAAAACCTATTTAAATTCATTTTTTTATGTTTCATTAATAATGTTTAGTTTAATTTTTATACTTAATCTATTAAGTGAATTAGATTTTTTTAAAGATATTAATGTTGACAATTATTTTCCAGTATATTTATCACTTCTCAATTCACCTACTTTTATATTTGAAATGTTTCCTTTTATTTTTCTTATTTCTACTCAACTTTTTTTCATTACATTATTAAATAATAATCAGTTAAGTATTTTTAAGTACTCTGGTCTCGAAAACTCAAAAATTTTATTTATAATAAGTATTATGAGTTTCTTTTTAGGTATATTAATTATAACTTTATTTTATAGTTTTTCTTCAAGTTTAAAAAATTTTTATTTAGACCTTAAAACAAATTATACTTCTGATGGAAAATATCTTGCAGTCATCACTAAAAATGGCCTATGGATTAAAGATATTATTGATGAAAGGATTTTAATTATCAATTCTGTAAAAATTGATCAAAATTATTTAACAGATGCCTATATTTCTGAATTTAATAAAGATTTTGAAATTAAAAGAAATATTGTGAGCCCAAAAATTGATATATCTAATAAAAATTGGATAATATATGAACCTAGAGTTTTTGACAAAAGTACAAAGCAAAAATATGAAATTTTAAATATGACTACTAATTTTGATTATTTGATTATCCAGAATCTTTTCTCCAATCTGTCCTCTTTATCAATTTTGGAGCTTTTTGAGTTAAGAAAAAATTACAAGTCTTTAAATTATTCTTTAATAGAGATTGATATTCAACTTTTAAAACTTATTTCTTTTCCAGTTTATCTGATGTTGATGACTATATTTTCGAGTGTCATTATGATGGGCACCAAAAAAATAAAGAGTTCAATTGTTAAAATTTCAATCGGCTTGTTCTTTTCTGTGGTAATATATTACTTATTTAACTTTTTTAATGTTCTTGGAAAAACAGAAAAAATTAATTTATTTGGTTCAGTTCTATTGCCTATAATCTTACTAACAGTTTTAAACTCTTTAATGATTAGAAGATTTAATGAAAAATAAAATTTTATCTACTCTGACATTTGTTTTTCTAAATTTTTTTTTAATAGAGCTATCTAAAGCACAAGATCAATTTGATTTTAATGTCTCTGAAATAGAAATCTTAGAAGATGGAAATAAAATTATAGGCTCAAAGAGAGGTGAAATTTTAACTGGCGATGGGATTTTAATTGAAGCTGATAATTTTATTTATAAAAAAATAGAAAATATACTAAATGCTAATGGTAATGTTGTAATAAAAGATACAATTAATAACTACAACATCTATTCAAATAATATTACTTATGAAAGAAATAATGAAAAAATATTTAGTAAAGGTAAAACTAAAAGTGAAATTTCCTCGAGATTTATTTTTAATTCAACTGACGTTTTTTTCTTAAGAAATAAAAAAATATTAAGTTCAAATGAAAATACCTCAATATTAGATAATGATGAGCAAACCTATATAGAATTAAAAAAATTCAGTTTTTCTATTAACGATGAATTGCTAAAAGGTGAAAAGATTTTAGTAAATTTAGATTATAATTTACCACAAAATGATAAATTATTTTTTGAAAGTGGAACTTTTGATTTTAAAAAAAAAGGTTTTGTTGCAAAAAATATACAAATTAATTTAAAGAAAGATATATTTGATAACTTAAAAAATGATCCTAGATTAAAAGGTGTATCTGCTCAGAGTAAAAATAATATTACCAAGATTAAAGAAGGAGTTTTTACAAGTTGCAATGATGACACTGATTGCCCACCTTGGGTTGTCACTGCTGGTGAAATTACCCACGATAAAAATAAAAAACAACTTATTTATGATGATGCTATAATAAAAATTTATAACATTCCTGTATTGTATTTCCCAAAATTTTTTCACCCCGATCCGACTGTTAAAAGACAATCAGGTTTGTTAAAGCCAAGCTTAAATAATTCTAATGTTTTGGGATCATCTATAAATTTACCTTATTATCATGTGATTTCTCAGAATAAAGATTTTACGTTTAGACCCACTTTATTTGATAGTGATATAAAAATGTTTCAGAATGAGTTTAGAGTCAAAAATAAGAATTCATCGGCAATAGTTGATTTTGCTTATGTTGATGGATATCAATCATCACTTTCAGATAAAAAAAATAGTTTAAGTCATATATTTACAAAATTTGATGCAAATCTTGCATGGGAGAATTTCAACCAAAGTGACTTGATTGTGTCACTTAAAAAAGTTTCTAATGACACGTATTTAAAGATATTTGATGGAAATATATCTAAGAATAAAACAACTCCTGATGACTATGATGTAATAAATTCTGAGGCAAAATTGATAGTAAATAATGATAATTTTAACTTTTTAACAGGATTTCAATCATTTGAGGATTTAAATCTACCTAGTTCAGATAGATTTCAATTTATATTACCTTATTATAATTTTGATAAACAATTATTTAGTAAATATGAGAATGGATCAATTAATTTTAGTTCTAGCGGCAGTAATGATTTAAGAAATACTAATAACTTAAGAACAAAAATAATAAATGATCTAAATTTTCAAAGTTTTGATATCATAACTAACTATGGTTTTAAAAATGAATATAACCTTTATTTAAAAAATCTTAATACTATAGGAAAAAATGATAGTGTGTATAAATCTAGTCCTCAGGTCGAGCTTATGGGTATTTTAGAGCTCAATTCAAGTTTGCCAATGATAAATCAGACTGAAGACAGCATAAATTATTTTACACCAAAAGCATCAATTAGATTTAACCCTGGTGATATGAAAGATTATAACTCTAGTGATAGATCGATAAATATTGATGGAATTTTTGATATTAATAGACTTGCTATAGATGACTCTTTCGAAGAAGGAAAATCAATAACCTTGGGTGTAGAATATAAAAAAACAGAGTTAAATAATATTAATCGATTTTTTGAGGCAAAACTTGCTACTGTTTATAGAAATAAAAATGAAAAATTCATACCACATTCAAGCGTAATAAACGGTAAAGAGTCAAACATTTTTGGATCAATATCAAACAATCTCTCAGAATTTTTAAATATTTCTTATGATTTTATTTTAGATAATGACTTTAATACTTTAAAATATAATTCATTGAACTCATCAATTAATTTTAAAAATGTGAATACTTCATTTAATTTTATAGAGGAAGATGGAGTAGTTGGTGACACAAATACAATTGAAAATAAAACGTCTATTAAATTTAATGATGAAAATTATTTAACATTTAATACAAGACGAAATAGAAAAATTAATTTGACGGAATATTATAACTTAATTTATGAATATAAGAATGATTGTTTGATAGCAGGTATTAAATATAACAAATCATACTATGAAGACAGAGATCTAAAGCCCTCAGAAAATTTATTATTTAGTATAACTTTAACTCCATTGACGAGTTTTGAGCAAAAAATCGATCAATGATAAAAGTTTATTCTATAAAAATTATAATTTTTTTTGTGGTGTTTTTTTTTTCATTTTTAATAAAATTTACAGCATCAACTAGCGAAAATAGAATACTATTAAAAGTCAACAATGAACTTATCACCACAATAGATATTTTAAATGAAATTAGCTATTTAAAATCAGTTAATAAAAATATTAATAATTTGGAAAATCAGAAAATTATTGAGATTGCTAGAAATTCATTAATTAAAGATAAAATTAAAAAGATTACTCTTCTTCCAATTGTTAAAAAAATTGAAATAAGCGATGATGATTTTAACAGAATTTTAATTTCAAACTATGCAAACAAAGGATTTACAAATATTGAGGAAATATTTGCGCATCTTAAAAAATATAATATTAAACCTAACTTAATAAGAAATAAAATGACTATTAATGCTATATGGAGTCAATTTATTTACGACAAATACTCAAAAAACATCAAAATTGACACGGAAAAAATAAAACAAGATATTCAAAAAAACGAAAACCAAACCGAATATCTTCTCTCTGAAATTGTATTTGAATTAAAAGAAGAGCAAACAATAAATGAAAAATTTAATATTATTAAAAATGCAATACAGAAAAATGGTTTTGAAAATACTGCTTTAATTTATAGTATCTCTAGAACATCAACATCAGGTGGGAATATTGGTTGGGTTAGCGAAAATTCAATTGACAAAAAAATTTTAAATGAGATTACAAAAATCAATATTAATGATCTTACAAAACCCTTGGTGATACCTGGGGGCTATTTGATCCTTAAATTAAATGAAAAGAAAATTACAAAAAAAAACATCAATCTTGATGATGAATTAAAAAAGATTATCGAAATTAAAACTAATAAACAACTGAATCAATTTTCTAACATTTTTCTAAACAAAATAAAAAAAGATATTATTATTAATGAATTATAAACCAATATTATTAGTTGCGGGGGAACCTAACAGTATTTTTTTTGAAATTTTATTTAAAGTACTTAAGACCAAAAAAATTAAAAGTCCTTTGGTTTTAATAGCATCATACAAAATTCTCTCTCTTCAAATGAAAAAGCTTAATTTTAAAAAAAAAATAAATTATTTAGATTTTAAAAATATGAATTATCGCAAGTTAAATAATAATTCAATTAATCTCATAAATGTTCATTATAATCAAAAAAATGCTTTTGAAAAAATTAGTGATAAATCCAATGTTTATATAAGAAAATGTTTTGAAATAGCTATACTTTTAATTAAATCAAACTTCTCTGATAAATTGATTAATGGTCCAATTTCAAAAAAAAATTTTTTAAAAAATAAATTTCTAGGTATTACAGAATTTTTAGCTAAAAAATTTGAAAAAAAAAAAATTGCGATGTTGATATATAATGAGGGTCTCTCAGTTTGTCCTATCACAACACATTTACCATTAAAAATAGTCCCGAAAAAAATTAACAAAAAATTAATCACTGAGAAAGTTTTGTTAATTGATAATTTTTACAAAACATTTATGGGTTTTAAACCTAAAATAGCAGTTACTGGTCTTAATCCTCATTGTGAAAGTATTAGTAATTTTAATGAAGATGAAAAAATAATTAAACCTACGATTAAAGGTTTGATAAAGCGTAATTTTAAAGTGTCTGGACCATATGCAGCTGATACAATTTTTTTAAAAAAAAACAGGAAAAAATTTGATGTAATTCTGGGCATGTATCATGATCAGGTTTTAACGCCAATCAAAACCCTTTTCGAATATGATGCGATCAACATCACATTAGGTTTACCTTTTTTAAGAATTTCACCAGATCATGGACCTAATGAAAAAATGATTGGTAAAAATGTATCAAGTCCTTTAAGTTTATATAAATCTATTTCTTTTCTTGAGAAATTAAAGTGATAAAAGCAAAAAAAAGTTTAGGTCAAAACTTTTTAATAGATGATAAGATCTTAGAAAAAATTGTAGATCTAATAGATATTAAAGATAAGACTATACTCGAAGTAGGTCCTGGGACTGGTAATTTAACATCCTTAATATTGAAAAAAAAACCTAAAAAATTTTTTGTAGTGGAAAAAGATGATAGACTTGTCTCATATTTGCAAAAAAAATTTCAGGATCAAGTAATAATTATAAATGACGACATACTTAATATAAATGAAAAAAAATTTTCTCAAGATAAGTTAATCGTTTATGGAAATTTACCATATAATATTTCTACGGAAATATTGTGTAAATGGATAATAAACTTGAATACTAACAACTTTTGGTTCCAAAACCTGATACTGATGTTTCAAAAGGAAGTTGCCGAAAGAATTATAGCAAGTGTGAATACGTCAAATTATGGAAGACTAGCAATATTAGCAAAATGGAAATTGGACATTAAAAAAATCTGTGATGTCAAACCGTCTTCATTTTCTCCAAAACCGAAAATTGAGAGTTCCTTATTGTTTTTCACACCTAAAACAAAATTTTTTAAAATTAATAAGCCAAAAAATATAGAATTAATAACAAGGCTTTTTTTCAATCATAGAAGAAAAATGATTAAAAAACCTTTCAATCAGTTGTTCAAAGGTAAAATGGAAATCCAAAAAAAATTAAAGCTGAATTTAAATTTAAGGCCACAAAATTTAGATTTTGTTACTTATTACAATTTGGTTAAAGAATATGAGGATTTACGAGGTTAGTTTTTCCACATGTTTTCTTATAAAGTCTCTGTCGTAATCTTTAGAGCCATTATTTAATTCTGCATCAATTAAGTTAAGGATCTTTGAAAAACAATTGTTTAATGTATCATTTATTACAACGTAATCATAATTAATCCAATGTAAAACATCATGGTTAAATTGGTTCATTCTTTCTTCAACCATAGTCTCATCACCCATATGACGATTTGATAATCTCTGAAATAAAACCTCTTTACTTGGTGGTAAAATAAAAAAAGTTATAAGTTTGTAATCTAGTTTTTTATTTTTTATCTGATCAGCACCTTGCCAATCAATATCAAATAAAACATTTTTTCCTTTGTCTAATCTTTCAATTACTGGAGTTCGAGTTGTTCCATAAAGATTATTAAAAACTTTGGCATATTCAAGAAATTCCTCATTTCCTATTAATCTTTTGAATTCACTCTCACTTACAAAATAATAGTCTTTGTTTTGTACTTCATTTTGTCTAGGTTTTCTTGTTGTGTGTGATATTGAAACTTCAAAATTTGAATTTTGAGATAACAATCCTACCAAAGTGGTCTTTCCAGCTCCAGAGGGAGAAGAAAGAATTATCATCACCCCATCTCTATTTGTGGGCATTAATTGTTAGTTAGCTTTTCCTTCTATAAATTTTACAGCATCTCCAACTGTTAAAATTTTCTCAGCTTCACTATCAGAAATTTCTGAACCAAACTCTTCTTCAAAAGCCATAACTAGCTCTACAGTATCTAGACTGTCTGCGCCTAAATCATCTATAAAACTTGACTCCTCTGTAACTTTGGCCTCGTCAATACCTAAGTGATCTGCAACTATTTTTTTTACTTTGCTTGAAACATCTTCTGACATTTTGATCCTTTTTTGTTTTAAATTCTTAATAGTTTAAATACATGTTTTGTCAAGCCATATACATGCCTCCATTAACATGTAATGTTTCACCATTAATATAATCAGACTGATTAGAGGCTAAAAAAAGAACAGCATTTGCTACATCTGCGGGTTCTCCTAATCTTGCTGATGGAATTTTTGATATGATTATGTCCTTAAATTTTGAATCAATCATTTCCGTCATATTACTCTTTATAAAACCAGGTGATATACAATTAACGTTTATATTTTTCTTAGCATACTCAATAGCTAAAGTTTTTGACATGGCGACTATTCCAGCTTTTGCAGCTGTATAATTTGCCTGTCCAAGATTTCCTGTGTGTCCAACTACAGACGCAATATTAACAACTTTTCCACTTTTATTTCTTAACATCTTTTTAATTGCTGCTTTGCTTAATAAGAATGTTGATGTCAGATTTACATCAATAACTTTTTTCCACTCTTCAAAGCTCATTCTAATTGCTAAATTATCCTTAGTTATACCAGCATTGTTGATAAGACAATGCAAATCACCTCCAAATTCTTTTGTAGCTTTTTCAATAAATTCGTCAATTTGGTTATGTTGAGATATATCAAAACTTAAAATTTTTATATTGTTAAATTTAAACTTTAAATCATTTAGTTTTTCTTTTTTTGTTCCTGTCGCAAGTATATTGGCTCCGTTTTCATAAAGTTTTTCAACTATTGAATTTCCGATTCCGCCTGAAGCTCCTGTTACTATGATATTTTTTTGTTTTAATTCATTCATATCTCTAAATCTTTTATATCACTCTCGTTATTAATTGTATTGATTTTTACATTTTTATTGATTCTTTTTACTAAGCCTGACAAAACTTTTCCAGGTCCAATTTCGATAAAATGATCGACACCTTTATCAATCATATTTATTACACTTTCTCTCCATCTAACTCTATTTTCAATTTGGGAGATTAATAATTTTTTTAGCTCATTTTTATCTGAAATTTCATCAGCGGTTACATTGGATATCAATTTATTTTTAGAATCATGAAAAGATAATTTATCTATTTCCTTTCTCATAATTTCTGTTGCTTTATTCATTAATTTACAATGAAAAGGAGCGCTAACTGGTAACTTCAAGTTTTTAATTTTTTTAGATTTGAGAACTTTTACTAACATATCTAGATCAATATTTCTTCCACTTAATACAAGCTGACCCTCTGAATTATCATTAGCAATTTGAATATTTGGGTTCATATTGTGCTCACTTAAAATTTCTTCTATTTCTACAACTGTTGATCCGAGAATTGCTAACATGCCGCCTTCACCATTAGGAACAGAATTTTGCATTGCATCACCTCTAATTCTTAAAAGTTTTAACGTATCTGAAAAATCTAGATAGCCTGCTGCTGATAATGCTGAATATTCACCCAAAGAGTGACCTGCAAAATATTTTGCTTTTGTAAGGTCTTTTTTAAATTCTTGTGTAATTAATTTATACAATGAGAAGCTAACTAAAAATATTGCTGGCTGAGTATTAATAGTTAAATCTAACTTTTCTTTTGGACCATCCAGAATTAGTTTTGATATATTAAATTCCAAGGCTTCATCAGCTTTTTTAAACAATTGCTTAACCAAATCATATTTACTAAAAAATTCTTTTCCCATCCCAACTAATTGTGATCCTTGACCTGGGAAAATTACTGAAAACATAAAAAAAACCTATTTTTTAAACTTTTTAACTATTGTAATTGAAGATTTATAATAGTATATCCTCATTTTTTTTAAAAATTTTAATGAATTTATACGAACATACAATTATAGCAAGACAAGACGCATCACCTAGCGATATAAAACAACTAATAGATAAATACTCTAAGATTATTAGTAAAAACGAGGGAGAGATTGTAAAAACTGAAAACTGGGGATTATTAAATCTTTCTTATTTAATCAAAAAAAATAAAAAGGGTAGCTATATACACTTTAAGATCAAATGTGACGGGAAAGCAATAAATGAGTTGGAAAAAAATGAGTCAATCGATAAGAAACTTTTAAGGTATCTGACAGTTAGGGTTAAAAAATTTGATTTAAAAACAAATTACTTTAATAAAAAAAATGAATTAGAAAATTAAAAATTAGAGAGATTATGCCAAAAAGACAATTAGGAAATAAAAAAAACAAACAGAGTAATTTTGCTAAGCTTAGTATATTTCAACCCAATAAATATAAATTTAAAAAAAGTTGTCCACTTTCCATTAAAGGTGCTCCAACTATTGATTACAAAAATATAAAGCTATTAAAAAAATATACTTCAGAAAATGGTAAAATACTTCCATCGCGTATTACCAATGTCAGTCAAAAAAAGCAAAGGGAGCTGTCACTATCAATCAAAAGAGCTAGAAATTTAGCTTTAATTTAATATGAAAGTAATCTTGCTAGAAAATTTGAAAAAAATTGGCACTATTGGTGAAATTATAGATGTTAAAAGAGGATTTGCTAGGAATTTTTTAATTGAAAATAAAAAAGCCTTATACGCATCAAAAGAAAATATAACCAAAGTAGAAAAGATAAAAACTGAGCTTTCAAAAAAAGATAATGAAAAAAAACAAGAGGCAAAAAAAATTTTAGAGAAAATTAATAAAAAAGAATATAAAATTGAAAAGTTAAGTACTGAAAATAATGAATTATATGGTTCTGTGAAACCAACAGAAATTTCAAAATTAATCAAAGAAATAGACAATCAAGAAATTAAACCTTCGATGATACAGCCATTAAAGGATATTAAATCAACTGGTAAATTTAAAGTAAAAATTAGCCTACACTCAGAAGTTGATGCAGAGATTATTATTAATGTGGTTTCATCAGAGGTAATTCAATAATTATACAATTTTTTCCCCAGCAAATTTTAAAAAATAAATTATATTATTGTATGATATGTTTATTAAATGGAAAAAAGTCTGAGTGTTATAAAGGACAGTTTTAAAGAGTTACCAAACAATATCGAAGCTGAACAATCTGTTATAGGATCAATATTAGTATCTAATGAAATTTTTGATGATTTAAGTTTAATTATTTCAAGCACTAATTTTTATGATCCTATGCACCAGAAAATTTTTGCGGCCATAGAGGGATTGATTTATAAAGGATTATTGGCTAATCCAATTACTCTTAAAAATCATTTTGAAAATGAGAAAGATGATTTAGATATTCCAGAATATTTAGTCAAAATTACAAAATTTTCAACTTCGTTGAGACAAGCTATCGAGTATTCTAAGATTGTATACGACATGTTTGTACGAAGAGAACTTATTAAAATATCAGAGCAGACTATTGATAATGCAAAATTAAGTGACCTCAATATAAATGGGCAAACCATAATTGAGGACTCTGAAAAAGAATTGTTTAAATTAGCAGAAAAAGGCTCGTTTAACTCATCAATAATAAAATTTGATAAAGCATTGAAAGAAACAATTGATATGGCTTCTGCAGCGTATAAAAATGAGGAGGGTATCGTAGGTGTTCCGACAGGATTAAGAGATTTAGATGATAGATTAGGTGGTTTACATAAGTCTGATTTAATTATTATCGCAGGACGACCAGGAATGGGAAAAACAGCTCTAGCAACAAATATTGCTTTTAATGCATCAAAAAAATTACAAGAAAGTGGAAGAAAATCTAGTATTGTATTTTTTTCCTTGGAGATGTCTTCTGAGCAATTATCAACAAGAATTTTAGCAGAACAGTCCAAAATAAAATCGAACGATATAAGACGAGGAAGAATTTCTGATGAGCAATTTGATAAATTTATTGAGACGTCAAAAAACATTTCTGAATTACCATTATATATAGATGAGACACCCGCAATAACTATTGCCGCTGTGAGCAATAGAGCTAGGCGAATTAAGAGAATTCATGGGCTTGATATGATAATTGTTGATTACATTCAATTAATGAGAGGAACTTTGAACTATAAAGAGGGACGCGTTCAAGAAGTTTCAGAAATTACTCAAGGATTAAAAGCAATAGCTAAAGAATTATCTGTGCCGGTTGTGGCTCTCTCACAACTATCAAGACAAGTAGAACAAAGAGATAATAAAAAACCTCAATTATCTGATTTAAGAGAGTCAGGTTCAATAGAGCAAGATGCTGATGTTGTTATGTTTGTTTATAGAGAATCCTATTACCTTGAAAATAAAGAGCCAAAACCTGCTACAGTGGAACATGCTGAATGGCAGGCTAAAATGAATGAAGTTTCTAATCTGGCTGAATTAATTATTGGTAAACAAAGACATGGCCCTACTGGGAATGTATTCCTTGAATTTGAGGCAATGTTTACTAAATTTAAAGATACTCAAAATACATAAATTCCAATATAAATATGGTTAATGTTCACCCATTTTTATCAAAATTTTGTATTAAAAAAACCTCACTTTATACTATTAATTCTAATTATAGCTTTATGTGGATTTGGCTATCAGTCAAAAGATTTTAGGTTAGATGCATCTTCTGAAACTTTATTAATAGATGGTGATCCTGATCTTAGATATCTTCAAGAATTAAATGAACGTTATGGATCAAAAGAATTTTTGATCCTTACCTATACACCTAATGAGGGTATGATTACAGACACCTCAATCAACAATCTATTGAGTCTAAAATATAAAATTCAAAGTTTGGACTGGGTACATAGCGTGGTTACTTTATTAGATATTCCTTTGTTAGATAATTCAGAGGCCCCATTACAAGAAAGATTAGAAAATTTCAAAACTCTTAAAGATGAGGATGTAAATAAAGATAGAGGATTTAAAGAAATAATTGGTAGTCCAGTTTTTAGAAACTTCGTTATTAGTGAGGACGGTAAAACTAGTGGAATTATTGTTTATTTAAAAGAAAATAAGCCTTTAGATGATATTGAAAATAAATCTAAAGAGGAAATCGAAATTCATAAGGACAAGATAAAAAAACAAAATCATAAAAATATTATTGAAATTAGAGATGTAATTAAAAGTTATGAAAATATAGGTAAGATTCATTTAGGCGGAATACCTATGATTGCAGATGATATGATGACTTTTATTAAAAGTGATATAGTTGTTTTTGGATTAGGTGTTCTTTTATTTATAATTATAACACTGTGGTATATCTTTAGAAAATTAATTTGGATATTGGTTCCAATAAGTAGCTGCTTTTTCTCGGTAATTATAATGACTGGTTTACTCGGTTTGTTAGGATGGAAAGTGACAGTGATTTCCTCAAATTTTATTGCCTTAATGTTAATTTTGACTATGGCAATGAATATCCATATGAGCACACGTTTTTTACAACTAAAAGAAAATTTTCCTAATAAAAATATTTTAGATCTTTTGATTTTAACTACTAAGAAAATGTTTTGGCCAATCTTATATACTGTAATAACAACAATTATCGCTTTTTTGTCTTTAATATTTAGTGAAATAAAACCTATAATAGATTTTGGCTGGATGATGACAATGGGGTTAATGATCTCATTCATTATTACATTTACGTTACTGCCAACTCTTATTAATTTTGTGCCAAAAGAAAATGTTTCTCTTGTTAAATATGAAATATCTAAGATTACATCTTTCTTTTCCAAGCTTTCACGGGAATATCAAAAGTCAATTTTTATCCTAACTGGAATTGTTATTTTATTTAGCATCATTGGCATTAGCCGTCTTGAAGTTGAAAATAGTTTTATAAATTATTTTAGTAAAAAAACTGAAATTTATAAAGGCATGAAACTTATTGATGAAAAATTAGGTGGTACCACACCGTTAGAAGTAATTCTAAAATTTCCAAAAAACAAAGCAGAGACTAATGATGATGAATTTGAAGATTGGGAAAATGAAAATAATGAAGAGGATGAAAAAAAATATTGGTTTACAAAAGATAAAATTGATAAAATTGCATCAGTCCATAATTATTTAGATAGCCTGCCAGAAATCGGTAAGGTTCTATCTTTTTCCTCAATTATTGATGTCGCAACTTTGCTTAACAATAATAAACCATTAGGTACTTTAGAAATGGGAGTTCTTTATTCAAAAATTCCTCAAAGTATTAGAACAGAAATTGTTGATCCCTATATTTCTATAGAAAATAATGAGGCAAGGATAAATCTCAGAATTATAGACTCTAAAAAAGACTTAAGAAGAAATGATTTATTAAAGAAAATAAATTATGACTTACAAAATAAATTGGGACTCGAAAAAAAAGAATTTAAACTAGCTGGAGTTTTGATTTTATTTAATAATTTACTTCAAAGTCTATTTAAATCACAAATCTTAACCCTTGGATTTGTTATGATTGGTATTTTTGTAATGTTTCTAATTCTTTTTAAAAATATAAAACTCTCATTAATTGGTGTAGTTCCAAATTTTATAGCAGCCTTTTTTATATTAGGAATAATTGGCCTACTTGGTATTCCTTTAGATATGATGACAATTACAATAGCAGCTATAACTATAGGTATAGCTGTTGATAATAGTATTCATTATATTTATCGTTTTAAAGAAGAATATAAAAATCTGAATAATTATAATGAAACAGTCAAAATTTGTCATTCAACAGTTGGTAGGGCAATTTTAAATACATCAATCACCATTGTTTTTGGTTTTTCAATCTTAATTTTATCTAATTTTATTCCTACAATTTATTTTGGTATTTTTACAGGAATTGCCATGTTGCTTGCGATGATATCTGTTTTAACCCTTTTGCCATCCTTAATCTTATTGATTAAACCATTTGAAAAATAAAATTTGAAATGGAAATTTTTAAAGAGTTTTATAATTCAATATCAGTTTTAGATTTGATTTACTTAATAATAACAATATTATCCTTGATTAAATGCTATATAAAAGGTTTCGTATTAAGTGTGCTGGCTATGGCCAAATGGTTATTAGCATATGTTTTAACTTTAATTATTTTCCCAAGAATTAAACCTTATGTCAAAGATATTATAGACAATGAATATATTTTGGATATTGCTCTAGGTATAAGTATTTTTATAGTAGTAATATTTTTTATATTATTGATTAACAAAGGAATTAGCAAAGCCGTCAAATATACGGGGCTTGGAAATTTAGACACAATTTTCGGCTTTTTTTTTGGATTCGTAAGATCTTACATAATCGCTGTTTGTATATTTTCTGCAGTACATGTTGTTTATAATCATGATAAATGGCCTATAAATCATAATAAATCATACATCTTTCCATATTTGAAAAAAGGTAGTAATTATTTGTTAAAAGAATTTCCGGATGAAAAAACTTATCAAGACTCTAAAGAAAAAATTAAACAACTTTAATCCAAAACTTAAAGAGGAATGTGGAGTATTTGGTATAAGTGATACCAAAGATGCTGCGGCTCTCACTGCTTTAGGTTTGCATGCACTACAACATAGAGGTCAAGAGGGTTGTGGAATAGTATCATTTGATGGATCACATTATTTTTCAGAAAAAAGATTCGGTTTAGTTGGAGATAATTTTAACAAAGAAAAGATATTAAGTAGATTGAGAGGAAATTATGCGATCGGACATAATAGATATAGTACCACTGGTGAGAATACTTTAAGAAATTTACAACCTTTTTTTGCTGATACTAATGCAGGTGGTATTGGTGTTGCTCACAACGGTAATCTTACAAACTCAATTTCATTAAGAAAAAAATTAGTCGATGAAGGTGCTATTTTTTATACAACATCAGATACTGAAACTATTGTCCAATTGATAGCAAGATCAAAAAGAAAAAAAACTATCGATAAAATTGTAGATGCAGTATTTCAAATCCAAGGAGGTTACTCTTTGGTCATGCTAACTCAGACCTCATTAATAGGTGTGAGAGATCCCTATGGAATAAGACCGCTTGTAATTGGTAAACTAAATAATAGTTATGTTCTCTCGTCAGAGACTTGTGCTTTAGATATAATAGGTGCAAAATTTGTAAGAGAGGTTGACAATGGAGAGATTGTTTTAATTGAAGATAATAAGATTAAAAGCATTAAACCTTTTCCTACTAGAAAAATAAGGCCGTGTGTTTTTGAATATATTTACTTTTCAAGACCTGATAGTATTTTGAGTGGCAAGAGTGCTTACGAGCATCGAAAAAATCTCGGTAAGGAATTAGCTAAAGAAAATGATTTAAAAGCAGATATAGTTGTTCCAGTCCCAGATTCTGGTAATGCTGCAGCTCTTGGTTTTGCTCAGTATCTTGATATCAACTTTGAATTAGGACTTACGAGAAATCATTATGTTGGCAGAACTTTCATAGAACCAATACAAAAGATAAGAAGTTTAGGAGTAAAATTAAAATTAAATGCTAACCAGTCAACTATTAAAAATAAAAAAATAATTCTTGTATCTTTTACTTTTGCTTTGTTTGGCTTTTTGATCGGTATAGTGAGTAAAGATTTTGAACAAATGTCGATTATTCCCTCTTTAGTAATAACCCCAATGGTTTTTTTAGGTGGAAGTTTGTATTCATTAGATATGCTCCCAGAGTTTTGGCAAATGATTACTTACTTTAATCCTGTTGTTTATTTGATTAATGGATTGAGGTATTCGTTTTATGGTATTTCAGATTTTAATATTTGGCTTAGTGTTGGCTTGATGGTTTTATTTTTGACTATTTGTATTTTTACTGTCTCAGCGTTACTAAAAAAGGGCTATAACATAAAAAATTAACTGACCCTGTAAAAAGGGCCAGTTAATGATTAATATATAAGAGGAAATATTTTAAAATTGTTCAGACTCTGTAGAGCCATCCATTGCTGTAGTTGAACTTTTCCCACTACTAATTGTATTCGACACTGAGTCAAAGTAAGACGTACCAACTTCTCTCTGATGTTTAACACTTGTGTATCCATCTTTTTCACGGGCAAATTCTTGTTGTTGAATTCTTGAATAAGCAGACATTCCTTCTTTTTTATATTTTTCAGCTAATTCAAATATAGCAATATTTTGAGTATGAAATCCAGCCAGAGTTATAAACTGAAATTTATAACCCATTTTGCTAATTTCAGTTTGAAAAGATGCTATTTCACTGTCAGTCAAATGTTTTTTCCAATTAAAAGAAGGAGAACAGTTATAAGCTAAAAGTTTACCAGGAAATTTTTCATGTATCGCATCTGCAAATTTTTTTGCTTCAGCTAAGTTTGGAGTTGCTGTTTCGCACCATATTAAATCAGAGTAAGGTGCATAAGCTAAACCTCTTGAAATCGCCTGATCAATTCCTGCCTTGACATAATAAAAACCTTCTGGCGATCTTTCTCCGGTTAAAAAAGGTTTATCGTTATCATCATGATCATTGGTTATAAGTTTAGCAGCATTCGCATCTGTTCGTGCTAATATTATTAATGGAACATCAGCTATATCAGCAGCTAATCTTGCAGCTTTTAAATTTTTTATCATTGTTCCTGTGGGAACAAGAACTTTACCACCCATATGACCACACTTTTTTTCACTCGCTAATTGATCTTCAAAGTGTACTCCAGCAGCACCAGCTTTGATGAATTTTTTTGCAAGCTCAAAAACATTTAAGGGTCCTCCGAAACCTGCTTCACCATCTGCAATAATTGGAAGCATGTAATCTGTTCTTTTATCTTTTTTCATATCACCATCAATAATTTCCATATGTTGAATTTGATCTGCTCTAATTAAAGCATTATTCATAGACTCAACTAATTTTGGTGCACTATCATAGGGATATAAAGATTGATCTGGATACATTTCACCAGCACTATTTGCATCAGCTGCTACTTGCCAACCACTTAAATAAATTGCTTTAAGCCCAGCTTTTGCATGTTGAACAGCATGATTTCCAGATAACGATCCTAAAGTATTAACATATGGCTCTGTATTTAAAAGGTTCCATAATTTAATTGATTGTTGCTTACATAATGAATACTCAATTTTTATTGAGCCCCTTAACCTCTCTACTTCTTCTGGGGTATAATCTCTTTTAATTCCAGCAAACCTTTTTAGATCGTACGATATATTCTCTGCACTCATTTGTGTTTTCCTTTTTAAATTTTGCTATGAAAGTGAGATGGCGGAAATTAAACTAGTTTGACTCTTTAAGGGTCTCAACTAGATCTTGCATTCCACTTGAACCCCAATCACAATGATCGTCTCTCATGTAGGTACCTCTGTTATTATGTTTAGCAAGGTCCTCATGATTAATGATTTGAGCCTCATTTTCTTTGTTTTTAAGTTTATTTTCCATAACTAAGCTTATAATTTACAGAATTTACAAAATCTACTAAAAATAGCTATTTTACTTGTAAATTGAGTTAATTTTTTGTAAATTATAATTTACAAAATTTACAAAGTTATGAAAATTGATAGTAAAATCGGGCTAAATTTAAAGAATTTTAGAATAAAACTAGGTTTGCAAGCGAAAAAATTAGCTAGTCAATTAAATATTTCTCCCAGTTATTTAAACCTAATAGAAAATGGGAAAAGAACTATAGATGGAGAATTGCTTTTAAAAATTTGTCAGGAACTTAGAATTGAATTGTCTGATCTTAAAAATGAGCAAGAGATTGATATTAGAAATTCTAAAATTGCAATTACGAAATTTTCAAAGAATAAAGACTTAAAAAATTTAGATCTTAAGATAGGACCAAAAGTTAAAGCTTTTAGACGTCAGCTAGGATTGCAAGCAAATAAGTTTGCTGAGCAACTTGGAATATCTCCAAGTTATCTTAATTTAATTGAGGCAGGTAAGAGAAAAATTGATGGTAATTTACTTATAAAAATTAGCAAAGAGTTGCGAATAGATTTATCAGACTTAACAAGTAAAAGTGATTTAAATTTAGAAAATGATATTTCAGAGCTTTTAGATGATCAATTGTTTGAAGACCTTGATATTTTAGGTCCTGAGGTCAAGGATTTAGTTAGTTCCAACCCAAAGATTGCAAAGGCTCTAATAAAATTAGGAGATAATTATAAACAAAAAGATCATGAAATAGTAAATAAAGTAGAAAATATTTCAGGTAAAATTATAGATAATAGAAAAACATCCTTCCCTGGTGAGGTTATTTCAGACTTTTTGCAGGAAAATAGAAATTATTTTCCTAAACTTGAGGAATTTGCTAACGATATTTTTAAGAAAGTCCAAAAAAATAACAGAACAAGATATATTGCTCTATGTGATTTTTTAAAAAAAGAATTTAGCATTACAGTAAAAGATATCATTCCAGAGGAAACAAAACCATTTTCTAAAGTCTATAATAAAGAAAATAAGGAATTACTATTAAGTGATTACAATTCTCTAGAAACTAAGAAATTACACGCGGCAGCTCAAATTGCACAAGAGGGTGCAATTGATATTATTGAAGATTATTTATCTAAATTTAAATTTCCATCAAATGAGTCTAAAAGATTAACACAGATAGCTTTATTGAATTATTGTGGAGCAGCAATATTAATGCCTTACAATCTTTTTCATTCTGAATGTAAAAAACTTAAATATGATCTTCAACTTTTGCAAAATACTTTTGCCACTTCATTTGAGCAAGTTGCACATAGAGTAACTTGTTTGCAAGATCCAAAATTACCTGGAATCCCATTTCATTTTTTAAGAGTAGATATGGCGGGCAATATATCAAAAAGATTTTCTTTATCTGGTATTGAAATCCCAAGATATGGGGGAGCATGTCCAAGGTGGAATGTTTATTCTGCATTTACCCGCCCTGGTGTTATTCAAGCTGCAGTAAGTAAAATGACCAATGGAGAAAAATATGTTTGTATTGCAAAAACTGTTGAAAAAGGAGTTGGAAGATATGGGCAATCTAAAAGTATTTTATCGATTGGTTTAGGATGTGAAGCTAAATATGCAAAAGAATTCGTTTATACAGAAAATTTAGATATATCGGATAAAAAAACTGAAATACCTATTGGTGTTTCATGCAGAACGTGTGACAGATTAGATTGTTCTCAAAGAGCCTTTCCACCTTTACATAAAAAATTTGATGTAGATATTAATACTAGAGGTGTTTCGGTTTACGTTAACGATAATTAACAAGATATAATTAAAATTTAATGATAAAATTTATAATTCCAGCAATAATAGTATTTTTGATAGTACTTTTTTGGGAAAAGATATGTGAAATTATTCAGGCAAAATTTAACTTAAAAATGAACTTAATTGTTATAGGTATGGCAATTATTGTTCTATTAATAATATTGATACTTTTATATTTTTAGGTTGAGAGAAATAAATTATGCGAGAAATTTTAAAAAATGTAAGAAATAAACTTAGCGCTAAATACATAGATAGTGATTTTTCTAAAAATAGTAAAAAGTTTAAACCTAGAATTAAAGCAAGACTGAGAAAGAACAAACGTCTAATAAGTAAAAATTTAAATAATTTTTTTGATTGGATTAAAGGAGCAGAACTAGTTGAATTAAAAAAATGTAATATTAATGAAGATCCGGTTAGACCAGAATTAGATAATTCTTTTAGAACAAACTATGGAAGAAAAATATACGGGGTTAAATATAAAAATGAAATTCATGCTGTAATGTGTTTTGCTTTTACAAATAAGGTTCCTAAAGATGTTGTTCAATTAGATAAGTTTAGTCACGACGCATTTTTACAAAGTGCACAAAGGGGTCAAAGTGTCGGGCAAATTGCTATTGCATATACTGTTTGGTCTAAAAAAAAAGGTGGTGGAAAATTAATTGTAAAAGAAGTTTTTAAAAAGATAAAAAAATCAAATCATCTAAATAGATTGGTAACTTTATCTCCATTAACCGATATGGCAACTAAGTTTCATTTAAGAAATGGTGCTAAATTGTTACAGGTTAATGAAACAACACAAAATTTTGAATATATTGTAGGTAGGAAATGATTTCATTTATCCTAGGTTATTTAATTCCTTTTCTTGTACTAATAATGATAGTTGTTTTTATCCATGAATATGGACATTATTACTTTGCAAAAAAATATGGTGTGGGTGTTACAGATTTTTCAATTGGATTTGGTAAAGAAATATTCGGTTGGAATGACAAGTCTGGTACGCGATGGAAATTATGTTGGATACCACTTGGTGGTTATGTAAAATTTTTCGGAGATCGAAACGTATTTTCTCAAGCAGACCAAGAAAAATTAATTAAGCAATATAGTGATCAAGATAGAGAAAAGTTATTTGTTCTTAAACCATTGTATCAAAGGGTATGGATAGTATTTGGTGGTCCGCTAGCTAATTTCATTCTTGCGTTATTTATTTTTTTTTCAATTTATACTTTCATTGGTAAAGACTTTACACCTGCTGTTATTAATGAAGTCCAAAATAATAGCCCTGCAATGATTGGTGGACTTAAAGAAGATGATATTATTCTAGAAATTGATGGTAATGAGGTTCAAAGTATTATGGATGTGTCAAAATATATTACAATGTCTTCAGCTGATATTATAGATTTTAAGGTTAAAAGATTTTCTGAAGAAATTATATTAAAAGTAAAACCTGACACTGTTCTTAGTGAAGATAATCTTGGTAACAAAATACAAAAAAGAATGGTTGGAATTAAATTAGGCGCATACAATAATGAAATTAATCATGTAAAATTGGGACCTGTTAATGCTCTTTACCATTCTGCCAATGAAATTTTCTATGTTAGCACTGCATCATTAAAATACATAGGTAATATGATAGTAGGTAAAGCTGATACATCTCAGTTAGGAGGCCCTATAAGAATAGCAAAAATATCTGGTCAAGTTGCTGAATTTGGGTTTTTAGCATTTGTAAGCATGATGGCCTACATTTCTATAAGTCTAGGCTTAATAAACCTATTTCCGATACCTATGCTAGATGGGGGTCATCTAATGTTTTATACATTTGAAAAAATTTTAGGTAGACCTTTATCGCAAAAAACTCAGGAAGGCTTTTTTCGAATCGGTATGATTTTACTCCTAACATTAATGTTTTTTACAACATTTAATGATTTAAAGGATCTAGGCGTATTACAATAAAATCTTACAAAAAATAAAAAAAGCTAGTAAAATCAACATTTTTTTTACTACACTATATATTGTGCATAAGTATTTCATAAACACTAAAAAAAGTCTTGATTTATCAACACTTTTGATAAAGATAGTAAATAACCTAATAAACCGGAGCTAAAATGAACAAAAAACAATTAGTAGTCAAGCTTTCAGGAGCTTTAAACTTGAGCAAAGCTGATGCTGAGAGAACTTTTGACACAATTACCAACACTATTTTGGACGCTTTAAAAGCTGATGACTCAGTGAAAATCGCTGGATTTGGCACATATAAAGTAGCTAAGAGAAAAGCTAGAGTTGGAAGAAACCCAAGAACTGGTGAGCAAATTCAGATTGCTGCATCACAAAAGGTTAAATTCTTACCTGCAAAAGCTTTAAAAGAAGTTTTTAACAAATAAAGGTCTTTACAGCCTTAACGCAATATTGTGTTAAGGCTGTTACTATATGCAAATTCTGCATACCCAATTTTCCTAATCAGCGTTAGTTTTTTTTTAATCAAAAAAATATAAGAACTTTCATCAAACGGGAGGTCTTATGACAAAGTTAATTAATAAATCGTCTTTTTTCGTTGCTCCTTTTTTACTTTTATTTTCAGGAGTAGCAAATAGTGCTGAAACAACAATTTCAGCTGAGGGACAGTATATCTTTAATTCACTAGCTTTTTACATTGGTGGTGTATTAGTTGCATTTATGGCAGCAGGTTTCTGTATGCTTGAATGTGGCTTAGTGACAAACAAAAGTGTTTCAACAATTGCAGCAAAAAATGTGGGCAAATTTGCTATTTGTTCAATAGTTTTCTTTTTAGTTGGATATAACTTAGCTTATGGAATTTCAGAAGGTGGTTATATAGGAAAATTTAAGATTTGGAGCGAAGGTTCAAAAATTGCAACTGGCTATTCCGATAGTTCAGATTGGTTTTTTCAGACAATGTTTGTCTGCGCAACAGTTTCTATAGTATCAGGAGCAGTTGCAGAAAGAATTAAAATTTGGCCTTTCTTTGTGTTTGCAGTCTTAATGTCAGGTTTGATTTATCCAATTTCAATGGGATGGCAATGGGGAGGTGGCTGGTTAGCTGCCCAAGGTTTTTCTGATTTTGCTGGATCAACAATTGTTCATGCGTGTGGGGGAGCAGCTGCTCTTGCAGGAGTAATTGTTTTAGGCGCAAGAACAGGAAGATTTTCTGGATCAGGAAATAAAATGATAATGGTCCCTTTTGCAGCCTCTAGTATTCCATTAACAACTTTAGGTACTTTTTTACTATGGTTTGGTTGGTTTGGATTTAATGGTTTTAGTCAATTAGCAATGGGTACATTTAATGATGTAACAGCCATTTCTAAAATTGCCGTTAACACTCACTTAGCTGGGGCAGCAGGAACTGTAACTGGTGCTGTATTATCCAGACTATTAGGTGGTAAAACTGACGTTATAATGATGTTGAATGGAGCTCTTGCTGGTCTAGTAGCGATTACCGCTGAGCCCCTGACTCCAACTCCAGGTTTTGCAATTTTAATTGGTTCTATCGGATCTGTAATAATGTACTTTGGTACAAAAATGTTAGAAAACTTTGGTCTCGATGATGTAGTTGGTGCAATACCAGTGCACATGTTTGCTGGAATATTCGGAACTCTAATTGTACCTTTAACAAACAAAGGTGTAGCTTTTAGTTCTCAATTTGTTGGAACTTTATCAGTTTGTGCTTTTAGTTTTGTACTCTCATACATAATTTTTAAAACTATGAAAGCAACTATAGGCTTAAGAATTAGTAAAGAAGCAGAGAAACTCGGTACCGATAAAGCTGAAGTAGGTGTGGTAGCCTATGCAATCAGAGATTAACAATTTATCTCTCTAGTTAGTTAAATAGATAAAAGGCCCCTTCCTCTGGGGGCCTTTTAAATTTTCATATTTTGTATTTATTTGTTATCATCCCAAAGTTTTTTCCAATTAATTTGGGGAGATAAACCGTACACAGAGTTTATATTTGTTAAATGTGTCGCTATAGAAGGCATAGGAGAAAAGCAGTAAACTTTTTTATATAATTCATGAAGCGGCTTTTCATATGGATCATAATTATTCAAAAACATATCTTCATAATAATTCCAGTATCTTTTAAGCGTTTTTTTAGACAACAAATATGTGCAAAGGCTTTCTTCAACTTGTCTCCAATGTTTTTTATAACCCATTAAAATTCGAGTATTTTCAAATTTTTGGTAAAGATATGGATAATCTGATGGACATAAAATTATCTCATCTTCTATTTGAGAAGAAAATTTTTGATAACTGCATACCATTTCTTCAATAGCATTTTCTACATGGATATAATCATCTTCAACAAAATAAATTAAATCATAATCCTTTTTTAAAGCAAAATTTTTTGACTGCATTATATGACAATTGTGTGAAATCATTCTCTGATCATCTTTAAAATGAAGCTTTTCTGAATATTTATCTTTATCCAATTTTTCAATATCAAAACTGATATTTTCTTTTGAACAGATATCATTAAATTGATTAATTACATTCTTGTCAGAATTATCGTCTATTATTTTGAGGTAAGTTCTTAATTCATCAAATTTTTTATTAAAACTTGATATATTTCTGCAAATCGATCTTAAAGATCTTAAAGTATACTCTTTTTTTTCTTCTTCAAATATTCTTTTTTTATTCTGACTAAGTAATTTATTTTCATTCGTAAAAGATCTAAAAATAATAAGTAAACTTTTTACTTCATCTTTTATCTTCACTTCTCCTAGAGGTAAGGTTATTATTTTTTTATTTATTTCTGTAATGTTTTGTTCCTCGTTATTTTCTCTTGTTGGAAATGTTAAATTATTTTGATCGATTAGCTCAAATCCTATCTTACGATTTATTTTTATTAACCATTTTTTTAAAAAACTTGAAGATTTATTTTTCTTAATTTTTTTCACTATTTTTAATTCTTATTTTTATTTGAATAAATAAATTTATTTATATTATCAATATTATTACTAAGAGTGTAAACTATTTGTTTTTTTATGTTTTTTTTTAATTATAAGGTTATATAATTAAATAATTAATTTATGGTTATTCAGTCCTCCAAATCTTTAGTTTCCGAAGCCTTAAGTCAAATTGAAACTATTAACGCCGACCAAGCATTCGATAAAGTAAATAATAACCAATGTAATTTGATTGACATTAGAGATATTAGGGAACTTGAGAACGAAGGTAGAATAGACAATTCATTTCACATACCAAGAGGTATGCTAGAATTTTGGTTAGATCCTGAGAGCCCATATTTTAAAGAGGGTAAATTGGACATGAAAAAAGAGATGGTTCTTTTTTGTGCCGGTGGTTTGAGATCTGCTTTAGCAGCAAAAACTTTAAAAGATATGGGGTTCGAAAAAGTTTCTCATATTGATGGAGGTTTTGGTAAGTTAAAAAATAGTAAATTTAAAATTACCTAAGAATTAAACTCATCAAGAGCATACTCAAGTCTATCTTGTCCCCAAAAAAGTTTGTCATTTACTATAAAAGTTGGAGCACCAAATATGTTTTTTTCGAATGCTAAATTTGTTAAATTTTTTAATTTATCTTTAATTTTTTCTTCTTTTATACCAGTAAAAAATGAATTTTGATCAATTTCAGAATCTGATAAAATTTTTTTAATATTTTCCTCCTTAGATATGTCGATATTATCTTTCCAGTATGCATCAAAGCAAATATCAAAAAATTTATCTTTTTTACCTTTATTAATTAAAAGAAATCCCCTCATAAGATACAAAGAATTAATTGGAAATTTTTCATTCCATTTAAAAGGTATTTCATTTTTTTCTGCTATTAAAACACAGTCATTCTTCATATTTTTCATTTTTCTCTCGTTAAAAGCTGGGGCGGTAATATTACCAAGTTTGTGCAAACCTCCTAATAATATACCTTTATAATTAAAATTTTTTCTTTGATTTAGATTTATAATCCTTTTATGGGCTAAATATGAATATGGGCTAATAAAATCAAAATAAAAATCAATTAATTTATTCATACAAATTTATACTTTTCGCATAAAATATTCTTATTAACCAATATATGAATATTCCTAGGGGACCAATCAAGTAAGTTATTATTAAAGGAAAGGCGACAAGAATTTTGTTTATAAATAACTTTTGTGAATCTCTCACCATCCATCCTCCTACAAATAAATTTATAGATACAAAATGTATCCAAAATAAAATAAGAAATAAATTATTTGAAAATAAATTGGATAAATTCGATATACTTAGGTAAAGCTCAAAGTTACTAATAAAATCATATGAGTTTAAATAAGATTTATATAATGCAAATATATACACCCCACTAAGCAACAAGATTGGCAGAATAGAAGTTACAAAAAATTTATTTATATTTGACGATGGAAAAAAAATTAATACTAGCCAGAATGGCAATACACCCAAATTTACCCAAAAATATAGAATTTCAATTGTAAAATATGCATAAATTTGTTCGATCATTTAGAATTATATTATATTAAATCTAACAATGATTCCTATAAGAAATAAACGAAAAACATTACAAGCAACTGTAGATGAAATAAGAAATTTCGCGCTAGCTTATGTTGATAAATATGCTCCATCTAAACAACAATTACGCACATATTTATTGAAGAAATATTTAAAATTATCAGTACCAAATATTAAAAAACAGGATGTCACTAATTTGATTGATGTTGTTCTTACCGATTTAGAGAAAAGTAAATTTATAAATGATAAATTTTATTCAGAAAGTAAGGCAAAGAGTATGATCCGCAGGGGAAGCTCGATAAATAAAATTAGAAATTATCTAATTGGTAAAGGAGTAAAAGATAAATTCATTAAGGATACTGTCAATAAAATTAATGAGCATAATTCAGACCAAGATTTTTTTTCAGCAATTAAAATTTGTAAAAAGAGAAGAATAGGTCCTGCTAGAACAGAGGATAATCGTCCATTATTTTATAAAAAAGATATATCTCTATTAGCAAGAAATGGATTTGATTTTGAGACCTCAAAAAAAGTCATGGATTTACAAAAAGATGATTATATAAAAATAATTAGACTACTTTAGTTTATTTTTTTTTTCTTCTCTAACTAAATTATTAATTTTGTTTTTGATATAATTTTTTACAAAAACAAATACTAATAGACCAAATATTGATACAGAAACAATTATGATTAATATTATTCTTAGTTGCTCATCCATTTTTTAAGTACTTATTCTTTTTAAAATTAAGCTAGAGTTTTTAAAATCTTTTTTACCATATCTAACTTTTTGATTACTGAAATCAGTCACAATACCACCTGCGTGCTCTAATATAGCATGACCAGCAGCTATATCCCATTCATAGGCCCTTGGTTCTGCTACGTAACCATCATATTCTCCAGCCGCTATAACACAAAATTTTAAAGAGCTTTTCATTTTAACAAATTCTTTTACATTCAATTTTTTATGTATTCTCTCAATTTCAGGTTTAATATTATTTGAATAAGAAACAAATTTAATTGAGTTTCCATTAAAATTTTTTGAACATTCTAATTTGATTTTATTCCCATTTGTAACTTCGTAAGAATTATTTAACCCATATGAATAAAACATTCTTTTTTTTGCTGGGGCAAAAATTAATCCAGCAGCTGGCTTATTCTTTAAAATTAGGCCTGCATTCACTGTAAATTCCTCTAAATTATTTATATAATCATAAGTACCATCGATGGGATCAATTAACCAAAAATCGTTTAGATTTTTTTTACTTTTATTTTCAGAACTTTCTTCAGAAATTATTGGCAATTCAGGTGTAAGAGCTTTTATTTTATTAGTTAAAATATCATTAACCTCTAAATCTCCATTACTAACAGGTGTATTGTCAGATTTCATTTTTTTTTTAAGACCTTTATCTCTCAAATCTAAAGCAACTTGGCCAGCATGTAAAAAAGTAGCAATTAAATTTTCAACGATTTTTTTTATATTTTCATCATTCATATATTTTTATTAATACTATATTTTTTACATTAATTACTTTTTTTCCAACATTTTCAAAATTAACTGTAACTTTGTCATTGATAATTGATTGAACTTGACCAACTCCCCATTCATTATTTGCTGGATTTTTTACTTTATCTCCTGGCTCAAAATCTAAAATCATTCTATTTTATTTATAGTAAAAATGAGTATAAATACCAGCAAATGAATAAAGAATTAAACTCTATCGGCTTAAATAAAAAACCATCGGATACCACTGTAGTTGTTGCCATGTCAGGTGGTGTAGACTCCTCAACAGTTGCAGGCATGATGAAGAAAGAGGGTTATAATGTTATTGGAATTACCTTAAAACTTTATGATGACAGCCAAGAGATAGCAAAATCTAAACAATGTTGCTCAGGTCAAGATATTATGGATGCTAAAAGAGTTGCTAATAAGTTAAATATCGAACATAAAATTTTATATTATCAAAATAAATTTAAGCAAGGTGTTGTAGATAATTTTGTAGATAGTTATTTAAAAGGTGAAACACCAATACCATGTGTTCAATGCAATCAAACTGTAAAATTTAAAGATTTGTTTGAATTTTCAAAAGAATTAAAAGCTGATGCTTTAGTTACAGGTCATTATGTAAAAAGTGTTACCTCAAACAACATCACTAATATGTATAGAGCTATTGATAAAAATCGAGATCAAAGCTATTTTTTATTTAATACCACAAGAGATCAATTAGATTATTTAAGATTTCCTTTAGGAGTATTACACAAGAGTGAAACTAGAGAGATAGCACAAGAGTTAGATCTTAATGTTGCAGATAAACCCGATAGCCAAGATATTTGTTTTGTTCCTAATGGTGACTATACATCTGTTATTCAAAAATTTAGACCTGACTCCTTTAAAAAAGGTAATATTAAAAATTTGCAAGGAAAAGTAATTGGTGTTCATGATGGAATAATAAATTTTACGATAGGTCAAAGAAAAGGTATCAAGATTTCAAACAACGAACCACTTTACGTTGTTAAGATAAATTCTGATAAAAATGAAATAATTGTTGGTCCAAGAGAGTCTTTAGGAAAAAAAGAAATTTTATTAAAGGACGTTAATTTATTATCTAATCAAAAAGAATTTGAAAAAAATATATATGTTAAAGTAAGATCTACAGGCAAATTATTAAATGCTAAAGTTAAATTAGCTGATAATAATAGTGCCAATGTTGAGTTAGATATACCAGAAGATGGTATATCTCCAGGTCAAGCATGTGTATTTTATAACAAAGACTCACTTGGTTATAAAGTTTTAGGAGGTGGTTGGATAAAAGAATAAGCTATTTTTTCTTGTTCTTTTTTCGAGCTCTTCTCTTTTTAGAACCCATTTTTCTTCTGCCTCTATGTTTTTTTGGGTAACTCATTAAATCCTTTTCATTAATCTGTTGAATTTTTCACATGGATATAGCATTGTCAACTTATCATATCAAATTTTTTATGGTTAAATCTTTTAAAACATTTTTAAAGCACACGGCAAAAGATTTTCATAATCAATCAGTAAACCCTCCCGTAGTTAGAGCCTCAACAATTATCTTTAAATCAATGAAAGATATTAGAAAGACTCAAAATAAAGCAAGGAAAGATCCAACGGGGGGTCATTTTGATTATGGCAGGCAAGGAACATCTACAACTCATATTCTTTCCAAAATTTTAACAAAGTTAGAAGAGTCTTATCATGTTTTTTTAACACCAACAGGTTTTGGTTCTATCTTTTTGGCGCTGTTTAGTATTTTAAGGCCTGGAGATGAAATTATTGTTTCAGATCCTACTTATAAACCAACAAGAAGATTAACAGAAGATTATTTAAAAGATTTCAATATTAAGACAATTTTTTATAATCCTCATGATCTTAAATCGCTTAAGAATAACATCACTAAAAATACCAAAATGATATTTGTTGAAAATCCAGGAAGTAATACTTTTGATTTTCAGGATTTAAAAAAAATTATTTCAATTGCGAAAAGTAGAAAAATTTTTACAGCAATAGATAATACATGGGCGACTCCTTATTTTTTTAAGCCAATTAAATTAGGTTTTGATATGTCAATAGTCTCAGCAACAAAATATTACTCTGGTCATTCTGATGTCATGGGTGGAAGTTTAGCTGTAAATAAACGTGCATTTAAAAAAGTTCAATTAGCTGAGAGAATTTCAGGATTAAGATTAGGTCCAGATGACGCTTATTTAATTACCAGGGGTTTAAGAACGCTAGATGTAAGACTTGATAAGCATCAAGAAAATGCAAAAAAAGTTTCAGCTTTTTTATCAAAAAATAAAAAAGTAAAATTGCTTTATCCTTACAAAAAGAATTCACAAAATTACAGAATGTGGAAAAAATATTATTCAGGAGCCTCTGGTTTGATGGGTTTAAAAATCAAGTCCAGCAATAAAAACTCTGTTCTTAAATTTGTAAATTCATTAAAACTTTTTGGTTATGGATATAGTTGGGGTGGATTTGAAAGTTTGGCAATTCATCAAGGAAGTTTAGAGATAGGAAAGAGAAAGTTTCTAAACTTGGCAAAAAATGAACATTTAGTAAGATTGCATATAGGGTTAGAAGATCCAAATGATCTAATTGCTGATTTAAAACAAGCATTAAGACATTTAAGATGACCTCAGAAAAATTTTTTCACTCTAGAACTGCAATAATTACTTTATTTGCTGCATGTTTAGTTGTTTTGATATCACTTGGTATTAGACAAACTTTTGGTTTGTTTTTCATGGATTTTAATGAAAGTCTTAAAATAAGTAATACTGCCTTTGGTTTTGCAATTGGATTGCAAATGTTAATGTGGGGATTAACTGGACCAATCTTTGGAGCAATAGCTGATAAGTATGGTGGTCATATTGCAATAATCTCTGCATTTATTTTTTATGCTGCAGGTATTTTCTTTCTTTATACGGGTCCTAATACAGGAATTTTTTTTCAAATTCATATGGGTCTTCTTATAGGGATAGGTCTTGGAGGGACAGCAATTAGTATACCTATGTCAATTGTTGGAAAACACTTTCCATTATCTACAAGAACTATTGCAATGAGTTTTGTCACTGCATTAGGATCTTTTGGTTATTTTTTATCACCAATTTTTACAAGTTACTCTTTAAATGAATTTGGCTGGAATTATACCTTATATGTTTTTGGTTTATTATTAATAGCCGGTTTAATAGCAGGGTATTTCGTCAGATCTCCATCTGGAACGGAGAGAATAGAACAAAATTCTGAACAATCATTTTCAGAGGCGCTTAAAGAGGCGTTTAATACAAAAAGTTATGTTCTACTTGTCTCTGGTTTTTTTGTTTGTGGGTTTCATATAACACTAGTTGGTACACATGTACCAAAATATGTCATTGATAGAGGGCTCGAGGACTGGACTGCAGCAGCAATTTTATCATTAATAGGTTTGTTCAATATATTCGGTTCTTTACTTAGTGGATATCTATCTGCAAAAATGAGTAAAAAGATTATTTTAAGTGCAATTTATTTCTTAAGAGGTGTCTCGATAGTTTTTTTTATATTCATGCCAGCAAGTAATATTTCTGCGTTTATTTTCGGGGCAAGCTTTGGATTTTTATGGTTATCCACTGTTCCTGCAACCAGTGGAATCGTTGCCCATCTATTTGGAACAAAATATTTAGGTTTGTTATATGGAATAGTATTTTTAAGTCATCAAATAGGCTCATTTTTTGGAGCTTATTTAGGAGGTTTGTTTCATGACACCTATGGTTCATATGACTATGCGTGGTATTTAGCAATTGCATTATCTATTTTTGCAGCAATAATTCATTTACCAATTAGAGAAGAACCAGTTTTGAGACTTAAAACAGAATAAATTGAAAAAATTTAATCAATTAGCAGAAATACATCAATCAGGAAAACCTTATATTGTTTATAAATCTCAAAAGGGGTTTGATCTTTATACTAATTTTTCACAAAAGATTATTTTAAATAATAAAAATATAAAAAGTTTTTTAAACAAAAAAAATAGATATAAGTTTAAAAATACTGATCTCTTTATTGGTTTTTTTGGATATGAGTTGTTAAATAATTTGATTGGCGTCAAAGTTCCAAAACAAAAAAATTTTAATTTTCCAAAAGGTATCTTTTATAAGCCAGAAAAAAAGATAAAACTTAGTAATAACCTTAGATATAACAAAAAAAGCTATGAGTCAGGAAACTTTAAAATTAATATTAATAAAAAAACTTATAGAAAAATATTTAATAGATTTAAGAAAAAAATAAAAAGTGGTGAAACATATCAAATTAAAATTTGTACAAAATATAAAACTCAATCAAAAATTAATCCATTAGATTTTTTTTCAAGATTATCTAGTACAAATTTAGCACCAGAAGCTTTTATGATTAAAGATAATAATTACTCAATAATAAGCTGTTCTCCTGAAAATTTAATTACAAAAAAAGGGAACAATATATCTACAAAACCTATAGCTGGGACTGTTAAAAAGACTAAGCATTTGAATAAATTAAAGGCATTAAATTATTTTAGAAAAAACATAAAGGAAACTAAAGAACACAATATGATAGTAGATATGGAAAGAAATGATTTATCCAGAATTTGTAAGGTTGGTTCTGTAAAGTTGTCTAAACAAAAAATTGTTGAGGAATATAAAGATCTTTTTCATTACGTAAGCCTAATTAGTGGTAAACTTAAAAGCAATATAAAAAATTTAGAGATAATTAAAGCAATGATGCCAGGTGGTTCTGTAATTGGATGTCCTAAGATAAACACGTTAAATCTTTTAAATAATCAAGAAAAAGAAAATAGAAATATTTATACAGGTAGCTTTGGTTATATAAAGTTTAATGGTGATATGAGATTTAATATTATTATTAGATCAATTTTAAATTTTAAAGATATTTCAGAGATATCTGTCGCTTCAGGTGTTGTAGTTGATAGTAACGCTAACCATGAATTTAATGAAAATTTTTTAAAGGCTAAAGCACTAATTGATTTGTTTAAATGATATATGTGATAGATCATAATGACTCATTTACTCACAATGTAGTTCACCAATTTGCTTTATTTGATAAAGTTGAATGTGATAACTATAATGAGATTAGTGAAAAAAAAATCCAACAAGCCTCAACTATAGTTTTTTCACCAGGACCAGGTAATCCAAGAGATTATCCAATAACTTCTAAAATTTATAAAAGATTTAAAGGAAAAAAAAAGCTGATTGGCATTTGTTTAGGGTTTCAACACATTCTTTTTTGTGAAGGTGGAAAGATTATTGAACAGAAAAAGATATATCATGGTTTTCAATCAAATATCAAAGTAGTCAATGATAAATCTTTATTCAAAAAAGGAAAAATATTTAAAGTTGGGAGATACCATTCTTTAAAGTTACAAGAACCTTTCAAATCTAATAATTTTGAGATAACTATGAGATGTTTAAATTCAAAAGTCGCTATGGCATTTGAAAATCATAAGGAAAAAATATATGGATTTCAATTTCATCCAGAATCTTTTTTAACTATCAATGGCAACATACTTATTAAAAAAATCTTATCAGCTTAAAAATTTAAAAGAAATAGAATTTCATGACCTTTGGGGAAATCATGGAATTTTTACGACGATGTGGATTTTTGGTAAGCCTGGGAAAATCTTATTTTTTAAAAATCATTTAGATAATTTAATAAAATCTTTAAAAGAATATAAGATTACCAAGAAGTCTTTACGAGCTGATATTTTATCTATTATTAAGAAAAATTTATCCAAAAAGAAAAGATATAATCATCTAATAAGAATTGCTCTAAATAAAAAAATAATTTCAATATCTTTAAGAAAAAGAATTAAACCAAAATTAAATTTTAATTTGAAATTGGTAAAATTAAAACGAGAAAAACCTGAATACAAAAACCTTAAATATAGAAAAATATTATCATATTTATCTAAAATGGATAATTCCCAATCAGACATTGGATTGGTATTTAATAAAAGGTTATTGGAAACTGGAACTTCAAATCTATTATTTGTAAAAGATCAAAAATTTTTTACTCCTAAAAAAGGATATTATGAGGGTAATACTTATAAGTTTTTTAAAACAAAAATAAAAAAGATAATTAAAAAAGACATTTTACTTAAAGAGATACAAAAATATGATGAAATATTATTATTAGGTTCTGGGAAAGGTGTTGCATCGGTTAGAACTATAAATGAGATTAAGTGGAGAAGAAAAAATTTAGAAAAATTTAGGCTTCTTTCAAAACATTACAATACTGTAATAAATAAATGTAATTCGTATAAATTTTAAAAGAATGAAAGATCCAAACAATCCTTGTTTATTTTGTGATGTTAAAAAAACAGGATACACTCATGAAAATAATCTTGCATATGCTAGTTATGATTCTTACCCAGTTTCAAAATATCATTGTCTAATTATTCCTAAAAGACACATGATAGACTTTTTTGATTTATCTAACGACGAATTGCTAGCCTGTAATGATCTTATCAAAATTATTAAGAATGAAATAATAAGTAAAGATAAGTCAGTTAAAGGATTTAACTTAGGAACAAATATAGGAAAAGTATCTGGGCAATCTATTTTCCATTGTCATTTCCACTTGATACCTCGTAGAGAGGGAGATGTTGATAATCCTCAGGGTGGAGTAAGATCAGTCATTCCAAACAAACAACATTATAAAAGAAATAATTAATCTTGTATAAAAAGACAAATTGGCCTTAGTTTGTGGTTGAACTATTGACTCACAATATATAAAATTTAATATAATTCAAAAATTTAACAAAGGCGGAAATGTTAAGTAGCAATCCTTTTTCAATTTTATCAGAGACAATTTCACCGTTGGCAATGCAATCTTTTATTGTCGCTATGATTTTGTTGATTGTAATCGGTACAGTTATTCAAATGATACATCATAAAAATCTGACTTATTTTTTTAATAATGCGAAAAAAGCAAAACTTTCAGCAACTAAAAAATTAGGTGTAGGAGAAAGAGTCTCTGTTATTGCTAAAACAACAGTAGTGGATATTGGAACAACTTCAGAACTTGGTTTTGGAAAGAGAAGACTTGCTCATGTTCTAGGAATGTATGGTACAATTTTATTTTGGGTATCTTCGGCTGTTTTAGTTTTTTGTTATACAGGTGCTGATAAACCTAGTTCTCAAACTTGGTCAATGCTTTGGCATGTTGGAGCAATACTCACATGCTTAGGAGGATATTGGTTTTGGTTTTTTTTAAGAGTTGACGTTTCTGCTGAAGCCCATCCTTGGTATAGAATTATTAAAGCTGACTTGTTTGTCTTAGCTTTACTTGCGTGTTCAACTTTTGGGTTGGCTTGGTCTTTAACTCAATTTAATGGACAAATAGGTCTGTCTTATTTATTTTTAACTTTATTTATTGCGTCTAACTTAATTTTATTTGGTGGTGTTTACTGGTCAAAATTTGCACACATGTTTTATAAACCTGGAGCTGCCATTCAAAAAAATTTAGCTGAAGCTGATGGATCTAGAGATAATTTACCCCCACCTGCTGATGCGCCTGAACAATTTGGCCTGGGTATAAAAAGAGAAGAGCCAAAACACTATTAATATGTTACATAGAAAGGATAATTAAAATTATGTCAACTTTTGTATACATGACTAGATGTGACGGCTGTGGTCATTGCGTAGATATTTGCCCTTCAGACATCATGCACATTGATGAAAATATTAGACGTGCAAAAAATATTGAACCAAATTTTTGTTGGGAATGTTATTCTTGCGTAAAAGCTTGTCCTAATCATGCGATTGATGTGAGAGGATATGCTGATTTTGCCCCGATGGGTCACAGTGTTAGAGTTAGAAGAGAAGAAGAAAAAGGAACTATCTCTTGGAAAATAAAATTTAGAAACGGAACGGAGAAAAACTTCGTCTCACCTATAACAACTAAACCTTGGGGAAAATTTATTCCTAAGCTTGCGGAAGGGGACACACCTAATCAAGGAGAAATAAATTCTCAAAGACTGTATAGTGAGCCCGAGGGTTTAAATACTAATCAAGAATTACCATCTGTTCCAAAAGAGTCCTTTAAAAAAGGAGTTTATTATTAATGGCCAAACATAAGACCCATTATGAAGAGTGTGATGTATTGGTTGTTGGTGGTGGAATGGCTGGAACAGGAGCTACTTTCGAAGCTCGTCATTGGGGTAGAGACCTAAAGATTGTTTGTGTTGAGAAAGCTAATATCGATAGAAGTGGAGCTGTAGCTCAAGGATTATACGCCATCAACTGTTACATGGGTATGCAGTGGGATGAAAATCAGCCTGAAGACCACGTAAGATATGCAAGAAATGATTTAATGGGAATGGTCAGAGAAGACTTAGGATATGACATGGCTCGACATGTAGACTCAACTGTTCATATGTTTGATGAATGGGGTCTTCCAATGATGAAAAATGAAAAAACAGGAAGATATTTAAGAGAAGGAAAGTGGCAGATCATGATTCATGGTGAGAGTTATAAACCAATTGTAGCTGAAGCAGCAAAAAAATCTGCCGATAAAATTTACAATAGAATAATGGTTACACATTTATTGATGGATGAAGCTCAAGACAATAGAATTGGTGGAGCAGTTGGCTTTAATATGAGAACTGGAGACTTCCATGTGTTTAGAGCAAAAGCTGTGATTGTCTCTGCAGGTGGAGCATCACATATTTTTAAACCAAGAGCTGTAGGTGAGGGTATGGGTAGAACCTGGTACGCGCCATGGAGTAATGGATCAGCATATGCTTTACCAATAGCAGCTGGTGCAAAGATGACTCAAATGGAAAACAGAATTGTTTTATGTAGATTTAAAGATGGTTATGGACCTGTTGGTGCATACTTTTTACACTTAAAAACATATACTCAAAATGCTAATGGTGAAAACTATGAAAAAAAATGGTACGACCAAACAAAAGAATTAGTAGGCGAGTATATTGATCATCATCCAACTCCAACATGTTTAAGAAATCATGCATTTATTCAAGAAGTAGCTGCGGGAGGCGGACCAATCCACATGGTGACTAAAGAGGCTTTCCAAGATCCGCATTTAGAGACCGTAGGTTGGGAAAATTTTTTAGGCATGACAGTTGGACAAGCTGTTGTTTGGGCTTCGCAAAATATTGATCCAAAATATACTAATCCTGAGTTGACAACATCCGAGCCTTATGTAATGGGATCACACGCAACTTGTTCTGGGGCTTGGGTCAGTGGACCAGAAGATTTATCTCCACCAGAATATTTCTGGGGTTACAACCGAATGTTAACTATTGATGGTCTATTTGGAGCTGGCGACACTGTTGGTGGAAGCGCTCATAAATTTTCATCGGGTTCATTTACTGAAGGAAGACTAGCTGCCAAAGCAGCAGTGAAATATATACAAGACAAAAAAGCAGATGGTATCAAAGTTTCGGACAAGCAATGTGATGATTTTAAAAAAGCTGTATATAAACCTCTAGATACTTATACTGTCGCTCAAAATGAAATAACTGGGGGAACAGTTTCACCGAGCTATATTTCACCTATTCAAGGTCTACAAAGACTTCAAAAAATTATGGACGAATATGTTGGAGGAATTACCTCTAATTACATGACAAACGGAAACTTATTAAAAAAAGCTCTGCAATTGTTAGACTGGCTTCAAGAGGATTTAGAAAAAGTAGGAGCAGAAGATTACCATCAATTAATGAGAGCCTGGGAATTAAAGCATAGAGCATTAACATCTCAGTGTGTTACTGAACATACTCTATTTAGAGAGGAAACTCGTTGGCCAGGATATTATTATAGAGGTGATCATATGAAGCTCGATGATGAAAACTGGCATTGTCTAACAGTATCTAGAAGAGATCCAAAAACTGGTAAGTTTTCAATGGAAAAGGTCCCTGTTTATCATATTGTAGATGAGAAAGAGAAGAAAAAAGCTTCATAATTAATTACAAAACTTAAATACCTATGAATCTATTATCTAAGTCGGATGAGGAAATATTTGCAATAGGTAAACCATTTTGGGAAAACCTTGTAAAGTCATCAAACCTAAAAGACTATGGAAGTTTTACTAAAGATTTTTCCACTCAAATGTTATTTGGAGCAAATGAGGTAGAGTTAGGTAAACAGTGGGCTAATAATGATCTAATAACTAATTTAAATGAGACTTATGAGCCATTTGGTACTCTAAGACGAGGGGAACACATTACTGTTCTAATCAAACAAACAAATAAGAAAATTCCAGGGGAGTTTTTAGGGAGATTGGTACTCGGTGTAGAAGATGGTGATGTCAAGATTTTTGGGGCAACAATTTACTAATTAAGGTTTGACAATTTTTATACTGGGTGTATTGAAGGGGTGGATATGCATCTTTCAAATATTAAAATTCCTCAAAAAATTTTAAATAAAAAAACAACAATAATTAAAACAGGAATTTTTTCGGCAATAGCATTTTGTTGGTGCGTGATCTTAATTGGAACTTTTTTAAATTTTAAGTAATTTTTAAAAAAAATTTTCTTAGAATTAATATTGTTAAATGGAAGTTTTTTTACCTATAGCTCAAGTTTTCATAAATCCTGTAGAAATACTTTTGTTAAGTGCTCTTGTGGGTATTTTATCAGGTTTATTCGGCGTTGGTGGTGGTTTTTTAATGACACCATTTTTGATTTTTATGGGAGTCCCACCTGCTTACGCGGTAGCTAATGAAGCGAACAATATTTTAGCAACCTCTGTTTCGGGCTCTACAACACATTATTTAAAAAATACTTTAGATTATAAAATGGGTTTTATAATTGTCATTGGAGGTTCAATTGGTACTGCATTAGGTATTTACACTTTTACATATTTTAAAGATATTGGAAAAATAGATACAGTCATTTCTTTAGCTTATATGTATATTCTTGCAATTATTGGAACATTGATGCTGGTCGAAAGTTTAAGTGAGATAGATAGAGCAAAAAAAAATAATACAGAGAGAAAAAAAATACATGTCCATTATTGGATACATGGTCTTCCATTTAGAATGAGATTTCCTAAGTCAAAATTATATGAAAGTATATTTACTCCAATTTTAATTGGTCTTGTTGTGGGTTTTATAGCTGCAATTATGGGTATAGGTGGAGCTTTTATCCTGGTCCCAGCTATGATCTATATTATTAAAATGCCAACAAGATTGGTTCCAGGAACATCTCTATTTGTAACAATTTTTGTAAGTGTGATAGTCACTTTTCTACATTCATTTAATTATGGTTCTATAGATCTTATGTTGGTTTTAATGCTGGTTATTGGATCAATAGTAGGAGTTCAGGTAGGCCAAAAACTTGGAGAGCAAATTGATAGTTCTGGATTAAAAGCATTATTAGCAATATTGTTATTAATCGTAGGTATAGTAATTGCTTATGATAGTTTTTTTGCAGAAAAAATTATGCAAGAAAATACGACAACCTTAAATCAAGACTTAAACTTCTTTTCAAATTTTATTAAAGAGTTTTCAAAAGATATGCCGTTTTTCTACGGGTTATTTTCAATATTGTTTGCTGTTGTATTGGGAATAGGAGCTGCTTTTATAAGAAGATTTCTTTCTAGTTGGAGAAAAAAATATTTAGCTAAAATAGCAAAACAATCTAAATAAAGTATTTCAATAAAAATTGAATATAAGTAAGACTTATCAACCCAACTGTAATAGCCACAATAAGTCCTACAATAAAAGGTTTATAACCCATAGATTTTAGCTCATTTAAATTAATTGATATCCCTACAGCTGCCATTGCCATTGTTAAAAAAGTTGTTGCTAAAATTTTTATATATTCAATTAATTTAATCCACACCGAATAATTTTGATCTCCAGCTGTAAATATTTGATCTCCTAAATTTCTAAATAGTATCATTCCTATAAAACCAAGAACAAAATATGGAAAAATACTGAATATTGAATAATCTTTATTTTTAACCTCACCTCTACTATATAAGTAGGCGAACAAAGGTATCATAATTACCAAGAAAGTATTTCTAATTAATTTAGTTACAGTGGCTACGTTTAAAGTTTCTGGACTGTTAAATTGTTGATCATAAATAAGACCGGCTGCTGCAACTTGAGAAGTCTCATGTATCGAAGTTCCTAAAAAAAGACCAGCTTTTAGTTCATTTCCGCTAAAATACCATTCGGCAAAATAAGGATAAGCAAGCATTGCGATTACTCCAAATAAAGTAATATTCGCAATCGCATAAGCTATCTCAGTCTTTTTTGCGTTAATAACAGGTGCTGTTGCAACAATAGCCGTTGCACCACACACACTTGTTCCTATTGCGATTAAATAAGACATTTTAGAGGAGATAGGCACTTTTTTAATTAGTAACTTAATTAAAATCAAAACTCCAATAATGCATATTATTATGAGGGGTATAGCAATATAACCAAATTTCAAAAATTCATCAAAACTTAATCTAATTCCTAAAAAAATAATTCCAAGTTTAAGTATATATTGTTGAGTAAAATCAAGTCCAACCATCATACCAGGTCTTGGTGTAAAAGCGTTACCCATTATGATTCCTAATAGAATTGCAATCAGAACTGTAGATATCGGACTTTTGGTAGTTCCAAAAACTTCAATTGCTAAAACATTATTGATTCCGTGTGAAAACAAAAAAAAGATTAATGCTAGAGTTACTCCTGGGAAAATCCTCTTTAAATATAATAATTTAGATAACACTTTATAGAGAAATATGGCTTAAGCACTTCTGTAAAGTTTGGTCATAACAAATTCTTTATGACCTAGTGCTTCTGCACAGGTTAATCTTCCATTAGCCACTCTTAGTGTTGTCTCAATAAGCTTATCTCCTGCTTCAGACAAGTTCATTTCTCTTGAAAGAATCTTTGATACATCGCAATCAACATGCTCACTCATACTTTTAGCTGTTAATGGGTTAGCAGTGAGTTTTACGACAGGCTCTATAGGGTTTCCAACTATATTTCCCTGCCCTGTTGGAAACAAATGAATGTTAAATCCTCCTGCAGCTTGAAGAGTAATACATTCTGCAGCTGCTGAAGATGTATCCATAAAGTAAAGTCCAGGACCTTTTGCTGGTTCTTCAGCAGGCTCAAGTACATCTATAAATTTTAAGTTTCCTATTTTTTGAAAATTCCCAAATGCTTTTTCTTCAATCGTGGTTAAACCTCCTGCAATATTTCCAGCGGTTGGTTGACTTTCTGAAAGATCATTAGTTGCTTCTTTCAATATGAAATCATTATAATCATTCCATGTTTTCATAAATTTTTCAGAAGCTTCTTTAGTTGCTCCTCTTGCGGCACAGACATTTTCCGCCCCAGTAAGTTCAGATGTTTCACCAAAACATAAATGAACACCTAATGGTTCTAATTTTTCCATTAAATTTCCAACAGTTGGATTTGATGCTAATCCTGATGTTGTATCTGACTCTCCACATTTTACTGAAATCCACAAATCACTCATTGGACACTCTTCTCTTTGTTTTTCAGATGCCCATTGAGAAAATTCTTGCGCTTTTTTAGAAGCTTTCATGACTGTTCCAATATCCCCTGTACGCTCTATGTGAAAACCTTCAACTGGTTTTCCTGTTTTAGCGATCCCATCAACAATTTTTTTAGTCCATTTAGGCTCAATACCAATCACAATAACTGCAGCTACATTTGGGTTACTGCCTGTTCCAATCATTGTTCTAAAATGTAAATCTAAGTCTGCTCCAAATTGTAGTCTTCCGTAAGAATGTGGTAGTGCAATTGTTCCTTTAATATTGTTAGCGACTGCTTCAGCACATGCATTAGAAATGTCATCAACAGGTAATATAATTACATGATTTCTAGTTCCTGCTCTGCCGTTTTCTCTTTTAAAGCCTAAAAAACTTTTTGGAATTTCCATTATTTACCACTTTTTAGTTTTTACGTTATGAACATGAACATGTTCACCTTTTTTTATTGCTTTAACTACTTTGCCAATATCATGACCATACTTTAAAATTGTATCACCTTCTTTTAAATCGACCATCGCAATTTTATGACCTAAAGGTATTTCATCTATTGATTGAATAGATGCTGAGCTATCATTTTCCATAATCCAGCATTTACAGTCTTGTTTTGGGGTTATTTTCTCTATCACTACTACACCTACATTATCTTTTTTATCGTGTATTATGATATCTGTAGCCATATATATAGTGTCGAAATGTTTATTTGAATTTCCAAAAATCTTATATATTAATCGCGTCTATTAAGAAATAGTTTTATAAAAAAACTATTACATATACTGGTTTAGAAAGGCTTTATTAATGACAAAAATGACAACAGAAGAAGCTTTTGTAAAAGTTTTACAAATGCACGGTATCGAACATGCCTTTGGTATAATTGGTTCAGCATTCATGCCAATCTCAGATATTTTTCCTGATGCAGGAATTACTTTTTGGGATGTTGCTCATGAAACAAACGGTGGACTAATAGCCGATGGCTACACAAGATCTACTGGAAAAATGTCAATGGTTATCGCACAAAACGGACCAGGTATCACTGGATTAGTAACCCCGATCAAAACAGCTTATTGGAATCACACACCATTATTATTGGTAACACCTCAGGCTGCAAACAAAACAATGGGTCAAGGGGGTTTTCAAGAAGTAGAACAAATGAATTTGTTCAAAGATATGGTTTGTTATCAAGAGGAGGTTAGAGATCCATCTAGAATGGCAGAAGTTTTAAATAGAGTAATAGAAAAAGCAATCAGAGGTTCAGCACCTGCACAAATTAATGTCCCAAGAGATTATTGGACCCAAGTGATAGATATTGAGTTACCGCCAATCGTTAGATTAGAAAGACAAGGTGGTGGGGCTGAGGCAATTGATAAAGCTGCAAAACTTTTATCCAATGCAAAATTTCCTGTAATTTTATCTGGTGCAGGAGTTGTTATCGGTGATGCAATTAACGAGACTAAAAAACTTGCAGAAAAATTAGATTCACCTGTTTGTTCAGGTTATCAACATAATGATAGTTTTCCAGGAAGTCATCCTTTAGCAGTAGGTCCTTTAGGATATAATGGATCAAAAGCAGCGATGGAATTAATTTCTAAAGCTGATGTAGTTTTGGCACTAGGCACAAGATTAAATCCTTTCTCAACACTACCTGGATATGGAATTGATTATTGGCCAAAAAATGCAAGTATTATTCAAGTAGATATTAATCCTGACAGAATTGGCTTAACTAAAAAAGTAACAGTTGGAATAAGTGGTGATGCGAAATTAGTTGCTCAACAAATAATTAATAAATTATCTTCTAATGCAGGAGATGCTGATAGACAAAAAAGAAAAGACTTAATTCATCAAACAAAATCTGCATGGTTACAAAAATTAGCTAGTTTAGATCATGAGGATGATGATGAGGGAACAGTTTGGAACAAAGAAGCAAGAGATAGAGATAAAGACAGAATGTCACCAAGACAAGCTTGGCGAGCAATACAATCTGGGATGCCAGAGGATGTAATTATTTCAAGCGATATCGGAAATAACTGTGCAATTGGAAATGCTTATCCAACTTTTGAAAAACCAAGAAAATATTTAGCCCCAGGTTTATTTGGTCCTTGCGGCTATGGTTTCCCATCAATTTTGGGTGCAAAGATCGGATGCCCAGATACACCCGTAATTGGTTTTGCAGGAGATGGAGCATTCGGAATTAGCATGAATGAAATGAGTTCTTGTGCAAGAGAAGAGTGGCCGGCAATCACAATGGTTATTTTTAGAAATTATCAATGGGGTGCAGAAAAAAGAAATACTACTTTATGGTTTGATAATAATTTTGTTGGAACAGAACTTGATCCAGAATTAAGCTTTGCGAAAGTTGCAGATGCTTGTGGTTTAAAGGGAGTAACTGTTAGAACAATGGAAGAAACAACAGAGGCTATTAAAAAATCATGTGAAGATCAAAAAAAAGGTATTACAACGTTTATTGAAGTTATATTAAACCAGGAACTTGGTGAACCTTTTAGACGAGATGCAATGAAAAAACCTGTGAGAGTGGCTGGTATAAATAAAGAAGATATGAGGCCTCAAAAATCTCTAAATGGATGAAATTAAGATAAGTTCTAATAGAAGCTTTGGTGTAGTATTTTTTATTGTCTTCTTGTTAGTAGCACTTTATCCACTTTTAAAAGGTTATGATTTAAGAATTTGGTCATTGGTCATCTCATTAATTTTTCTTGCTCTTGGCTTATTAAATTCGAAAATTCTTACGCCTTTAAATAGATTATGGTTTAAATTTGGACTACTACTTGGAAGATTTATATCACCTTTAATAATGGGTATTATATTTTTCGTAGTTGTAACACCTATTGGAATTATTATGCGGTTACTTAAGAAAGATTTATTAAATTTAAAATATAATAAAAAAGAAACTTATTGGATCAATAAATCAGGCCCAAAAAGTAAAATGAAAAATCAGTTTTAGAATGAGTTTTATAAGAGAATTTTGGGAGTTTCTAAAAGTAAGAAAAAAATATTGGCTTTTACCAATTATAATAGTTCTCGTTTTATTTGGTGGATTAATTGTTTTAACCCAAGGTTCCGCAGTAGCTCCGTTTATTTATACAATTTTTTAAAGTGACTTCAATTTTAGGAATTTCTGCATTTTATCACGACAGTGCAGCCTGTTTATTAAAAGATGGCAAGATAATTGCAGCAGCACAAGAGGAAAGATTTTCAAGAAAAAAACATGATCCAAGATACCCACATCATGCAATTGAATTTGTTTTAAAATATTCAAATATGAAATTGAGCGAAATTGATCAAATTGTTTTTTTTGAAAAACCTTTTTTAAAATTTGAGAGATTATTAGAAACCTACGTCGCCTTTGCACCAAGAGGATTTGTTTCATTTGCAAAAGCGATGCCATTATGGATTAAAGAGAAACTTTTTCAGAAAAATCTTTTATTTAATAAGCTAAAAGAACATGATGAAAATTTTAAATCTGATGAAAATATTTTTTTTTCAGACCATCATTTAAGTCATGCAGCTAGTGCCTTTTTTCCATCACCTTTTGAAGAAGCAGTTGTTTTAACCGCTGATGGTGTTGGTGAATGGGCAACAACTACTGTAGCTGTAGGAAAAAAAAATGATTTAGAGATAAAAAAGGAAATTCATTTTCCACATTCACTAGGCCTTTTATATTCTGCTTTTACTTACTACACAGGTTTTAAAGTTAATAGTGGAGAGTACAAACTTATGGGTTTAGCACCTTATGGAAGTCCAATTTATGAAGATAAAGTGAAAGAATTAGTTGATATAAAAGAAGATGGAACTTTCAGACTAGATCAAAAATATTTTAATTATGCGACTGGTCTTACTATGACCAACGAAAAGTTTCATAATTTATTTGGACAAAAACCCCGTGACCAAAAAAATGAAAAGATTACTCAATTTCATATGGACATTGCGGCCTCAGTTCAGAAAGTAACAGAAGAAATAATGATCAAGTTAGCAAAAGCTATTCGTCAAGAATATAATATCAAAAATTTATGTTTAGCGGGTGGTGTAGCTTTAAATTGTGTTGCTAACGGAAAAATTCTTCAGGAAAAGATTTTTGACAATATTTGGATCCAACCTGCAGCAGGGGATGCTGGAGGATCTTTAGGTGCAGCTTTAGCTCTTTGGCATATTGAACAAAAAAAAGAAAGAGTTATTAATTCGAGTGATGACATGAAAGGTTCATATTTAGGAACTGAATTCAATCAAGAAGAAATTGAAAAAGAGCTAAAGTTAGTAGGGGCTAATTTTGAAAAATTACAATACGAGGATTTGATAAGTAAGACAGCAGAATTTTTATCAAATGAAAAAGCAATAGGTTGGTTTCAAGGAAGAATGGAGTTTGGACCAAGAGCTCTAGGTGCTAGATCTATTTTAGGTGATCCAAGATCAGATAAAATGCAAAAAAACCTTAATTTAAAAGTTAAATATCGAGAAAGCTTCAGACCTTTTGCTCCATCAATTTTAAGAGAAGATTTATCTGATTGGTTTAATATAAATGTAGATAGTCCTTATATGTTGTTAGTAGCTGACGTAAATTCCAATAAAAAAATTGAAATGAACGAAGAACAAAAGAAACTTTTTGGTATAGATAAATTAAATATCAAAAGATCTGAAATACCAGCAGTAACTCATGTCGATTACTCTGCGAGAATACAAACTGTTACCAAAGAAACCAACAAACCTTATTACGATTTAATCTCAAAATTTAAAGAAAAAACTGGTTGCCCAGTAATAGTTAATACATCATTTAATGTGAGAGGAGAGCCCATAGTTAATTCACCAACCGATGCGTTTAATTGTTTTATGGGAACAGAGTTGGATTATTTAGTCATAGGAAATTGTATTTTGGAAAAATCAAAACAAGACCCAAAACTTAAAAAAGATTATACTAAGGAATTTGAATTAGATTGATTAGTAGGGGGCGTTTTGTTGCCAGGTGCCCTTAACTTTGTTTGATTATAGCCAATTATTTTTTTGAAATTACATAAAGTGAACGTATTAGGACGAGTAAATGACGAGTAAAAATTCACTCGTCCAATTGATTAAAAACTGCTAAATTGTCTTGTGTTGAAAGTTTTGATAGCTCTAGAATTAACTTTTTTAACTTATAAGCTTTTGATTGATCAATGAATTGGATTATTAGGCAAATAGCAAGAATTACTTTATTAGGAAAATTAGTTGAAAAATTAGGACCAAAGGTTCCAATAATATTTATTCTTTTGTCACTTATTTTTGTGGCTTTCTATATTCCCTACGAATACGAAAATATTTTAGAGTTTAGACAAAAATATCCTAATGATGTTATTGGCCTATCTTTGAATTTAGCTAGACCATCAATAATAATTTTAATTTTATTAATATTGATCTTTTCAGCATTCTCTGCAGTCAACGAAAGAAAAAGACAATTAGACAGAGAAGAATTAGAACAAAAGCAAAAAGAAGCTGAAGCATTGGCAAGAAGACAAGAAGCTTTAAGAAAACTTGAAGAATTAAAAAAATCTCCTGTTGCAAAAACAGCTGAGGCTGTTGTTACTAAAAAAAGTATTGGAACTTTGGGTGGTGCAGCTATTGGTGCTACGTTAGGAGGATCTTTGGGAATAGCAGGCAAGTTTTTAGGAGCAATGGTATTTATAAATGGTGCATGGGTATTAGCTCCTGTTGGAGGAATCTTAGGATATTACGCTGCAAAGAAATTAGCAAAAAAAAAGGAACAAAAATTAGAGCAAGAAAAAATTAAGGAATATGGAGAGAAAATTAATCAAGAAACTAGAAATAAGAAATAATTTTAATGTTGGATTGTAGTATTATCGAGATAGGTTGTGAGTGCGGACATAATCAAAAAATTGACAGAGATTTTCAAAAAAAAATATTTGGTGGTGAAGTAAAGATTTCAGATTTAACTAATTTCTATAAAAAATTTAAATGCACTAAATGTGATAAAAAAAATCCAGATGTTTTTGATTCTAATAAAAATCAACTATTTGATAAAAGTAATTTGATTGAATGTGAAACGTGTAAAGGTTTCATATCTATACCTAGGCAGAAAGCTAAAGAGGGAACTACTTTTTGCACCCCAATGTGTGAATTTGGGCTTCCTCCTTCAACTCCAGAGGAAAGAGCTCTAGAGCAAAAAAAAAGAAATGAATTTGTTCAAAAAAATAATGCCCTAGGAAGATATCATGATCTACAAAGAAGATTAGAGTCAAAAATGTATACTATGGTTGATGCAATTAATGAATTTAAAGAAAAAACAATTTCCAAATCAGAATATGAAATAAAATTTAAACGTTTTACTTGGTGGATAAAAACTGAAATTGAAAAAGAGGGTGGAAAATTAATTGATAATCCAACTAGATACATAGACTGTCCTGATTGTGGTCATTTAACTTTGGTAATATGGTCACCAAAAAATCAAAGATATTTTTTAGGGTGTTCAGAATTTCATAACGGTTGTGCTTGGGCTAAATCTATTTGGAAATATTAGTTCAAAAAATTTCATTAGGACGAGTACAGGACGAGTCACTCGGTTTTATTTTTTAAATAACGTTGATATTGCAAACTAAATTAACAAATGAGTAGGGGCGTTCTGTTTCTCGTCCCTTGATTAATAATATACAGAATATAACACTTTTTCAAAAACTTCGTGTAAAACTTCGTGTAGTGTTTTGCTCATTTTGTCGATTTCTTGACTTTCAACTTCGTGTATTTCTATAATAAATTATTTAATTTATGAGAAATATATTTGATCAATACAATCAACCAGAAAATAAACTAACACACTCATTAGTATCCTGTTTGAATGAAGATAATCATTTATTAAATAGTTTTCTCAAAAGTTTTAACCCAAATTTTTTTGATAAAAATTCTAAACTTTTACTTGAACAGCAGACAATACCTGGTGAATTTAGTTCTTTAGAAGAAGATAACGAAAAAAAAGGGTTACCAGATGCTGTTATTTATAATCAAGAACAATGCTTAATTATTGAGAGCAAAGTTTCCTCTTCACTTACAAAAGATCAATTGATTAGACATGAAAAAACTATAAGACGAAGAGGTTTTAACAATATTAAAGGAATCGGTATAGTAGTTGATTTATTGCCCAATGTAAGATTAGATAATTGGACACAAATTACTTGGAATCAAATCTATAGTTGGGCATATAGAGAGATTAAAAGATCAGAGTGGGCGAGAAAATTAATTGATTACTTCAATGTATTAGAAAATAATATGGTAGAGAGTGAATATTTAAAAGAAGGTTCAATAACAGAATTCACTGGTGTTCATTTTGATAGTGATAATCCTTATTCATACAGAGAGGGAAAGAGGCAATTAAAACTTCTCATGAATAAAATAAAAGAAAATCATAGTTTAAAAGATCAGTTAAATGTTGACATCACAAAAGGCAGAGGTGGTATTAAAAAGGAGGTTGTTCTTTGGGATTATTTAACATTTGATACTGGAGTAAAACAAAAGAATTTCACAGATGAACCACACTTAACTGTTGGAATGACAGATAAATTTATAGAGGCGACGTTTACTATTCCATATAGAATAAAAGGTAAAACAAAAAAAAACTTCTATAGTCTTTCATGGAAAAATTTTAGGAACATAATTCATGAAATTGCTATAAATTATGATAATTATTTTGGAATAAGTGAGGGGTTTAAACCTCAAATTATTTTAGTTCAAAGGAGGTATCCAAGTCAAAGTTCTCCACCTATTCGTGATGCTAGATTAGATGTTGATTTAAGAACAGCATTTAAAGAAATATCTTCAAAATTAAAACCTACCCAAAAACAACAAGAGGAATGGTTAAAATTAGTTTATGACATCAATAATAATAAAAAATCAAATTTACAATTTCAAATTGGTGGTAGATTTTATTTTAATAAGCACTCACTAGTAGATGGCAAAGATGCTGACCAAGTTTTAGTGAAATCTTTCCTAGCATGTAAACCATTAATAAAACACTTATTCAAATAGAATTAATTATAAAAGTTGTTATAGACGCAAATGCGCGTATAACATCAATTTGATTTATAGACAAAAATTGATATAATTAACTTAGTCTTGATTTAGAAATAACTCTACTTGCTAAGACTTAAAATAAAACGCTAAAGGAGAAAAATGAAACTAAAAATACAATCACTAAAAAACTATTTTAAATTAAAAAAAGATAGAGGTTTAAAACCAATATTTTTTGAGAAAATAGGGGACTCAAACACATCACGAGAGCAAAGGTTAAAAAATTTGATCAAAGTGCTTGAATCTCAAGGTTTTAAAATAAAAAATAAAAAATAAGCGTGTAAATTTTTAATTTAAAACTTCGTGTAAACTTCGTGTAAAACTTCGTGCTGTTCCTAATTTGATATTTGAATTGGAATAACGGTTTCTGTTGGTTAGGGGGCGTTCTGTTGCCAGGTGCACTTATTAATGCATATCAGGCCAATTTTTATCATTGAATCTATCAAGCTCTTTTTTACTAAAAGGTCTAAATAATACCCAACCAATAACAATTACTAGAGATAACAGAATTAATGTTTGCATAATTTAATTTATTACAGACATGGGATCGAGTCTAGTCTGAAACCAATTAACTCTAAAATCTAAATGCGGACCTGTGGATCTACCAGTTGATCCAACCGTTCCAATAATATCTCCTTGATTTATTTTATCACCAACTGAAACCATCACACTTTCAAGATGAGAATATATTGTTGAAATACCATGTCCATGATCCATAATTATAGTCCCACCAGTATAATACAAATCATCCTCTGCCATTGTTACTGTGCCAGAGCCTGATGATTTAATCATAGTTCCTTTTTTAGCTGCAATATCAATTCCATAGTGTGGCCACTTAGGTTTACCATTTAAAATTCTTTGACTTCCATAAACTCCACTTATAATTCCTTTAACTGGCATTATGAATTGATTTTTAAAAAAAGGTAGGTCGGAATTAATTGCTCTTGCTTTTCCTATCTTATTGTTTTCTTCTTTAATCCTTTTGTAAACTGACTCTGGTGGAGTGACCTTGCTTTCCTCTAGTCCATCTATTCTTTGGATATTATATTTTCTTTTTAAAACTTTCTTTACTATTTTCTCTTTTTTACCATCTTGAATTTTCGTTATGGTTAGGTCAAATTTTCTATCTCTATCTATACCAAAAGCAAAAAAACCATCCTTAGATACTTTAACTATTTTTTTATCAATAATAATTTTTGCCGAAGGGTTAGTAATACCAACAATAAAATGACCCTGTAAAAATTTTCCTTTAAATTCAATAGCGTATGAGTGAGTAGGGATGAGAAAGATTATGAAAAAAAATAATCTAAATATTATTTTGCTGTCCATCCACCATCAACCAATAATGAAGTTCCTGTAATCATTGAAGCCGCATCAGAAGCTAAAAATACTACAGCTGAAGCTACTTCAGATAGTTCTGCAAATCTTCCTAGGGGAATATTATTAAGCATATCTCTTTTAAATTTTTTATCTTTTAAAAACTTTTTAGTCATTGGAGTTACAACAAAAGTTGGACAAACAGTGTTAACTCTAATGTTATATTTTGCTAAATCTATAGACATCCCTTTGGTCAAACCCTCTAAACCAAATTTATTCATATTATAGACACTTCTTATCGGTCCACCTACATGCCCCATTTGCGACGACATATTAACAATAGCTCCACCTAATTTTTTTCTATTTTTTGATTTTATCATTTTTAAAGCACAAAGATGAGCTAAGTTAAAACTAGCTATTGTATTTATCTTTACCATATATTCCATATCTTCCTTTTTAACTTTGGTAAAATGGGCTGGTCTATTGTTTCCTGCGTTATTAATTAAAATATCTATCCTTGGCTGTTTATTGATAATTTTTTTAACTTCATCGTAATTTGTAATATCACAAACAAAGGATTTACATTTTGATTTAAATTTTTTTATTCTTTTAGAAACTTCATTTAAATCTTTATTAGTTCTACTGATTATTATCAAATTTGCCCCAGCTTCTGCTAAAGCTATTGCACAGGCTCTACCAATTCCCTTACCTGCACCAGTTACAACTGCAGTTTTATTTTTAAAATTATAATTTTTTAAGAACATTACAAAAATAATATTTCAATATCAGTGTAAATCAACTCAATAGCAACAAGAAGAATTGCTAATAAACCAGCCCAAGCTATCCATTTATACTTTTTTATCCAATTAGATATTAGTGTTGCAGCTGTTGCCATTAAGACAATAGATAAAACTAGTCCAAAAACTAACAAATAATAGTGATCTCCAGCTGCTCCAGCAACACCCAAAACATTATCTAAACTCATAGTAAAATCAGCTAATAGAATAGTCCAAATTGCTTTTAAAAAATTTGAGTTATCTACTTTAATATCACTCTCGTGATTTGAGCCTCTCACAACATCAACGTAAAGTTTATAAACAATATAAAGTAAAAGTACTCCACCAATTAATCTTAAGCCAGTTATCTGCAATAAATAAGCCGTCAATAATGTTAAAATTATTCTTAGAACAACTGCGCCACCAATACCCCAAAAAATAATTTTCTTTCTTTGCTCTAAAGGAAATTTTGAGGCAACCATTCCGATAATAATTGCATTATCTCCTGCAAGCACAAGATCTATTAAGATTATTTGCGTTAAGATAGTAATTTGTTCTGGTGTAACAAAATCGGCGAACATTAACTTCTAAGTATCATATCAGCACCTTTTTCCGCAATCATTATTGTTGGTGCATTAGTATTACCGGAAGTTATATTGGGCATTATTGATGCATCAATAACTCTTAAATTATTTAAACCTTTAACTTTAAGCGTCTCATCAACTACCGCCATATCATCTTGTCCCATTTTACATGTTCCAACAGGATGAAAAATAGTTTGTGCGTAATCTGCACCAGCTTTTACCAGCTCTTCATCATCATTAATATTTATTCCTGGTCTATATTCTTCAGGGTTATATTTCTTAAAAGTTTCTGACTCCATTACAATTTTCCTTGTAAGTTTTAATCCCTTTGCAGCTATCATTCGATCATGTTCTGTTGATAGATAATTAAGTTTTACTTTTGCATAAATTCTAGAATCTTTATTGGTAATATTTACGTGACCTCTACTAGTCGGTCTAATATTTGATACAGTTGGAGTAAACGCATGGAAATCATGATTTTTTGTTGCACCTAAAGTATCCATACTCATTGGTTGAACATGCCATTGAAGATCTGGTAATTCTAAAGTGGGATCGCTTTTAGCAAACATGCACATTTGACTTGCACCCATTGTCATAGGCCCACTTCTATTAAAAACATATTCTAATCCAATCATTAATTTTCCAAACAAACTATTAATTTTTTTGTTTAAAGATTTAAGACCGTGAATTTTATAAATTGGCCTAAACATAAGATGATCTTGAAGATTTTCTCCTACTCCTTTTAAATCATGAACTATATCTATACCTAAATTTTTTAAGTTGTCAGAATTACCTATCCCAGATGTTTGTAAAATTTGTGGAGAACCAATAGATCCAGATGATAAGATAACCTCTTTATTTGCTAAAACTTTTTTAAGCTCGTTCTCTTGCCAATATTCAACACTTTTTGCTGTTTTATTTTCGAAATTAATTTTTTTTACATGAGCTTTGGTAATAATTTTTAAATTTGTCCTATGCTTTATTGGATTTAAATATCCAACTGCAGTGCTACATCTAAAACCATTTTTTTCGGTAACTTGGAAATACCCACAACCATGATTATCACCAGTATTAAAATCTTTGGTTTTAGGTATACCAAATTCTTCTGCTGCATTTTGGAATTCATTTAGCAATGGTAATTGTATTCTTTGATCAGATACAGATAAAGGGCCACCAACACCGTGAAAATCATTTTTTCCACGCTCTTGATTTTCTGCTTTGATAAAATATGGTAGAACATCATCCCAACCCCAACCAGTGTTACCTAATTGACGCCAAACATCATAATCTCTACTTTGGCCTCTAATATATAACAAACCATTAATTGCCGAACTTCCACCTAAAGTCTTTCCTCTAGGATAACGAATGGAGCGGTTATTCATTGTTTCATCTGGCTCGGTTTTATAACACCAATCAACTGAAGGGTTATGCATTGTTTTAAAATATCCTACAGGTATGTGTATCCATGGATAGTTATCTTTGCCTCCAGCCTCTATTAATAAAACTTTATTTTGTGAATTTTCTGAAAGTCTATTTGCAAGGACACATCCCGCAGACCCTGCACCAAGAATTATAAAATCAAAATTTTCCATCTCTAGTTGAATATAATTTTTATTAAACTTTATTAATCATCTTTACACTCATATTAAACGATTGTCACTTGTGTCAGGTTTGTTTTTCTGATTGTATTGTCTTAGTTAAATTTAACTAACAAGAGGAAAATATAATGAAAAAAATCATTTCAATGTTATTTGCATCTGTTTTGGTACTTGGATTTGTATCTAATGCTAATGCTGCAAAAACACTAAAATGTCAGACAGTTCTTAACACTAAAGCTGATGAAGTGAAAATGTTAAAGGACTTTACTGATACAGTAACTGAATTAACAGCTGGTTCGTTAAAATTCGAAATTTTACCTGCGGGCGCTGTTGTTGGAGTTAAGGAAACTCTTGATGCTGTTGATAAAGGACTGATTGATTGTGGTTTCGCATGGACTCACTATTGGTCAGGAGATCATCCTGCTGCTATGTTATTTGGTTCGCCAGTAGCTGGTGGTGGAGTTGGTATCGACAATATCGCATTCCTATCATGGTTCCAATACGGTGGTGGTAAAGAATTATACGACCAACTTTGGAAAGAAATGGGAAGAGACATAAAAGGATTTATGATTCAACCAGTTGGACCAGAAGCTTTAGGTTGGTTTCCAAAACCAATTAAAGATATGGCTGACTTTAGAAAATATAAGTTCAGAACTCCTCCAGGAATTCCAGGACAAACATATAAAGACATTGGTATAGCTTCTGTTGCAATGGGTGGTGGGGATATTCTACCAGCTCTTGAAGCAGGAACAATCGATGCTGCTGAGTGGTGTTGTCCAAAACCAGACTTAACTTTTGGTTTCCAAAAAGTATTAAAGCATTACTATTTACAAGGTTTACACCAAGTAGTCGTAAATGCTGACTTTTATATTACTGGAAAAACTTATAAAGCTATGACTGCTCATGAGAAAAAGTCTCTTGAAGTTGCTGCTAATGCTTCATTAGCAAAATCTTTAAGTTACAGAATCTATGAGAATGGTAAAGCTTTAAGAGAGTTAACTACTAAACATGGAGTAATTTTAGAAGACACTCCTTCTGATTATTTCACAGAATATATGGCTGCTGCAAAAGCATCTTTAAACAAGAATGCTAAAGATAACAAATTCTTTAATGAAGTTTATACTTCAATGAAGAATTTTGCTGATGTAGCTGTTCCTTTCTGGAGTGGTGCTCAAATGTCAAATGCGAAGCTAGGAATGGCTCACGCAGCAACATTAAAGTAATCAGTAATTAATCTTAATTTAACTAGAGCGGACTTAAAAGTCCGCTCTAGTTTTTTAATTCAAACTTATGGCAGACGAACCAGATAAACTAGATATATCAGATGAAATGATTGCCGAAAGGCGAGGTGGTTCGGGAAAAATGCCTGAAGACATGCCATTATGGATGGCAAAATCTATCACAGGAATTGATAAATTTAGTAAGTGGATTGGTAATATTGTTTGTTGGATATTGATGCCACTAATTTTTGCAATGACTTATGAAGTACTTGCAAGAAAATTATTTTTAGCACCAACTATTTGGGCTTATGACATAAGTCGTTTTTTATATGGAGCACTTTTTATGTTAGGTGCTGGTTATGCTCTTTCAAGAGGAGTTCATATAAGAGCAGATTTTTTATACAGAAATTTTAAAACTAAAAACCAAGGTTTAATAGATTTTTGGTTATATCTATTATTCTATTTTCCAGGTCTAATTGTTTTTCTTTACATGACAGTTGGGTTTGTTGGAGAGTCAATTCAAAGAGGAGAAAGAGGCATGGATACCACATGGATGCCTTATATGTGGCCAATTAAAACTTGTTTACTAATTGGTATTATATTTTTACTAATTCAAGGAATTTCTGAGTTACTCAAAAGTTATTGGGCGGCTAAAAAAGGTGAGTGGCCTGGAGAAACTAAATGATTGCTGACTTTATAGATCCTGCAATCTTAGGTTTTATTCTTGTTGGCGTAATGTTATTTGCAATATTTATCGGTTTCCCTATTTCATTTACACTAATTTTTTTAGGTTTTGTTTTTGGTTATTTAGGATTTGGAAAATTAGTTTTTTATTTAATGACTCTCCAATTTTCTATGGTTATGACAGAGCAAACACTCGCCGCCGTCCCACTCTTTGTCTTTATGGGAATTATGATGGAACAAGCTGGATTAATGGAAAGATTATTTTCAGCATTCCAAATGATGTTAGCAAAAGTTAAGGGATCTTTATATTATGCAGTTTTATTTGTTTCTGTAATTTTTGCAGCTGCAACGGGGATTGTAGGAGCATCCGTGACCATTCTAGGAATTATGGCTGCAAAATCAATGAATAGATCTGGTTACGATGTGAGACTTGCGGCTGGCACCATCACTGCTGGAGGAACTTTAGGAATATTAATCCCACCAAGTATTATGTTGGTTGTTATGGGTCCTATTATGGAAATTCCAGTAATAGATTTGTTTGCCGCTGCAATTCTTCCAGGAATTCTTCTTGCAAGTTTATACGCAGGTTACACAACAATTAGATGCATGATTAATCCCAAATTAGGGCCAGTCATACCTGAAGACATGAGAGCTGCTAGCATGAAGGATGTTTGGATTGAATTTTTTTTAGGGTTAGTGCCACCAGCGGCTTTGGTATTTGCAGCATTGGGAAGTATTTTATTTGGGTTTGCTACTCCAACTGAAGCTGCAGGATGTGGAGCTATGGGGGCTTTACTTCTTTCACTAGCTTATAAAAAATTAACTCTTCCAAAATTACAAGAAGCATTAGTCAAAACACTTGAGATAACTGCATTGATTATGGTTTTAGTTGCAGCTTCAAATTTTTTTGGTGCTGTTTTTGCAAGACTAGGAACACCGACTTTATTAACTGAGTTTTTGTTAGGTCTTGAAATGAATAAATATCTAATTTTAGCAATGGTTATGGTAATGATATTTTTATTGGGGTGGCCTTTAGAATGGGTACCTATAGTGATGATTATTGTTCCGATTATATTACCATTAATTGAGGCACTAGGATTTAACCTAACTTGGTTTGCAATATTAGTTGCTGTTAATTTACAAACCGCCTGGTTATCACCACCTGTTGCACTTTCGGCTTATTTTTTAAAAGGCGTTGTACCTGAGTGGGATTTAAAAGATATCTACTATGGGATGATGCAGTTTATGGTACTGCAAGTATTTGGATTAATTCTAATTATTATATTTCCTAAAATTGCACTATGGTTACCAACTCTCTTATATGGACAGTAGATTGTTAAAGTTTTATATTGTCTAAGTGAATCAGCAAAAATCAAATAAGACATTAATTAATTGGGATTTAGTAACAGTAAATCCAAGTGATAAAACTTGGAATTGGAAAGATTTATTTTGTTTTTGGGGAGTTGGAATTCAAAGCGTAATCGGGTTTTCTTTGATTGCATCTCTTTATGTAGTGTATGACTTGAATACTTTTGTAGTTTTGTTTGGAACAATTTTTGCCTCTCTATTAGTTTATTTTTTTTCAAATTTAATTGGCAAGCCATCTCAGAAATTTGGATTACCATTTGTAGTTTTACTAAGGTCCTCAATGGGGGTAAAAGGAGCGCAGTATATTGGATTTTTTAGAAGTATAGTTGGTATATTTATGTTTGGAATTCAAACATATTTTTTATCAAAAGCACTGGGATATTTATTAAGAATTTTAATCTTTTCTATTGATAAAAATTTATTACAAGAAGAAATTTTTCTTATTTTTTTCATTGGATTAAATATCGTAGATTGGATTTCAATTGTAGTTTCAATGGCGCTGCAGCTTTTTTTGTTTAGCATAGGAATGAATTTTAACAAAAAAATTATTAATATATCTGCAATCGTTGTCTATTCCGGAATGGCTTTATTCTTTTTTATAGTCTTATTAAGTGATGTTAAATTTACAGTTAATGCATTTTTAAGCGCTTTAAGTTTTGAAAATTTTGCTGATAAAAATAACATCATACCATTAATAACTGTATCTGGGACACTTTTTGCTTATTTTTCAATTGTTATTTTAAGTTTTGGTGATTTTTCAAGGTATGTTCAAAATGAAAATCAACTAAAAAAAGGGAATTTAACTTTAATACTAAATTTGATAATTTTTTCTTTTTTTGCACTTTTTATTGTCATAGGTGCAGATGCTTTTTTAAAACAAAGTCCTGAAAACGTTGAAAAAATACTTACTAATCCTACGGATATAATTGGTAAACTAAATAATTTATTATTAACAAATTTAGTTTTGATTTTTATAATCATTGCATCAGCCTCTACAAATTTAATTGCTAATTTTATTCCATCTCAATATTCACTTATTAATTTATTTCCCTCATCACTTTCATTTAAGAGCTCAGGATTAGTGATAGGTTTAATCGGACTTCTTATTGGAGTTTTTTGGTTAACATTCTTAAGTCAAATAGGAATTTTATCAATAATAGATACAATTGGAGCTTTTTTTGGACCAATTTTTGGAATTATGATTTCTGATTATTATTTGATTAGAAAGGGTAATTTAATTAATAAGGATATTTATTCTTTAGAAAAAAATGGGTCTTATTATTTCTCAGGTGGTTGGCATATAAAAGGGACTTATGCCATATTTTTAGGATTTATATTTTCGGCCTCAACAATTTGGAATCCAAATTTAATGTTTTTACAATCTTATGCGTGGATTATTGGTGCATTAATTTCCTCTATAACCTATTATTTTTTGGCAAAAAAATAACTTGATGGATAAGATAACATTCAATTTTGAGAATAGGACTGCAGTTATAACAGGTGGAGCCCAGGGGTTTGGATTCGACATAGCAAGGAGATTTTTGAACTCAGGTGCAAAAGTAATAATTTGGGACAATGATCCAGATACGCTTAAAAAGTCTATTAAAGAACTTAACAATACTAATTTATCGTCAAATGTTGTTGATGTGTCAAAATTCAAAGAAGTTGAAAACTGTACTAACGAAATCGTGAAAAACTCAAATATTGATATATTGATTAACAATGCAGGAATAACTGGTCCTACTGCTCCATTGTGGGAATATGATCTAGAAAAGTGGAAAAAAGTGGTTGATATTAATTTGATGGGAACATTTAATTGTTGCAGAGCAATAGTGCCTAATATGATCAAAAATAATTATGGAAGGATTGTTAATGTAGCGTCTGTTGCAGGAAAAGATGGCAATGCAAATGCAAGTGCATATAGCGCTGGTAAAGCTGGGGCCATTGGACTAACAAAATCTTTAGGCAAAGAGCTTGCTGATAAAAATATAGCAGTAAATGCAGTTACTCCTGCTGGGGCCAAAACGCGTATTTTAGATCAAATGACCAAAGAACATGTCCAAAGAATGCTTTCCAAGGTGCCTAGAGGTCGATTTCTTGAGGTCGAGGAATTTACATCTTTAGTTTGCTGGCTATCATCAGAGGAAAATACGTTCTCTACAGCGGCAGTTTTTGACATAAGTGGTGGTCGTTCGACTTATTAGCTTTTTGGTCTCTCTTCAACTATTTTAGTATTAGCTGTTTTAGCTCGGCTCATTTTGACATCTTTTGACATTACTGGTGCAAAGATCATAATTGACCAATAAATTAACAGTATAAAAATTGAAATTGTCTTCATAATTTATACATATTGGCTAAAGATGATTTTTGAATGTTTAAATTTTGTCAAAATAATGTATTAACCATTTTTTTTAAAAAAAATTTTTGAATGAACATTTTAATTAAAATCCTGATCTTAATTTCTATAACCATCAAAACAGGTTATGCGAATGAAATTAAAGTCTTTAATTTTACAAAAGATGAACTGTCCAATTTAGAGGTTCGAAAAGTTAGAGGGGCTGAAAATAAGACAACCTATACTATTGGATCGAATGAAAATGGAAATTTTTTAAAAGCGATAGCTGATAATGCTGCTTCAGGATTGGGAAAAGAGGTCAAAATTGACCTTAATAAAACCCCATTCATAAATATAACATGGAAAATAGAAAAAGATTTACCTGGAATAAAAGAAAATACAAAAAAAGGACATGATTTTGCTGCTAGAGTTTTTGCTGTTAAGAAAACTGGTGCAACACCTCTATCTAATAGGGCTATAAATTATGTTTTCTCAAGCAATAGTGAAATTGGTTTTAGCTCACCAAGCCCCTATACTAAAAAATCAATTGATAATGTATTAGCGAGTACAAAAAAAAACTTAGACGAATGGGTTACCGTTAAAGCAAATGTGAAGGAAGATTTTAAAAGATTTCACGATTTAGATGTCAATGAACTAGATGGATTAGCGATTATGTCTGATACAGATAATTCTAAAATGAAAGCCATAGCCTATTATCAAAATATATATTTTTCAGAAAATTGATTATAATTTTAAATATTTTTTCAAAAAAATATTAAAAAAGGCTAAAATTACAGCTACCAAAACATCTTCATGAGGACTCGCTCCAGGATAACCAAAGTTCCATGCAATTACCAATACTAGCCAAATAACAAAGATATTCATTTTATTTTATATTTTAGATTCTATAAAATTAATTAATTATTTGATACAGTTATTTAATGCACGAAAACTTCTTTCATACTTTAAAAGTTTATTACGATGATACAGATTCAGGAGGTGTGGTTTATCATGCCAATTATCTAAAATTTTTAGAAAGAGCTAGGACTGAGGCGTTATTCTCAATAGGATTTAGTAATAATAAAGTTAAGGAAGATTTTAACTCATTAATAGTGGTCAAATCCTGTAATATTGATTACAAAAAACCTTCTTATCTAGAGGATGAATTGACTATAAGATCTTTTGTTAAATCAATCACCAAAACATCTTTCTTTATGAATCAAATAATTACAAAAAACAAAGAGGTGATTGTTGAGGCGCAAGTTCATTTAGTTTTCATTGATAAAGACGGCAAACCAAAAAAGATACCAGATCAAATTTATTCAAAATTTAAACCATATTTTTGTGACAGTATTAAGCAGTAACTAATCTTTTTGCTTTTTTAAATAATTTTACCATCATTTTCTCAGAAATTAATTTTGTATTTACATTTCTCGGACTCGGGTGGTAGCTTGATAAAATTATCAGTCCATTAGGTAGTGTATGTATTTTGTTGTGTTTAAAGATAAATTTTTGTTTCAAGTCAAATTTTTGTTTATATAATTTCACACAGTTATCAAAGGCAATTTTACCCAATGTGACTATAACTTTTAATTTTTTTAAAGATAATATTTCCTCATCAAAAAAATTGGAGCAATTAGAAATTTCATTTCTTAATGGTTTATCTTCAGGAGGTACGCACTTGAGTATATTAGTAATATAAGTCGATTTAAGTTTTAAATTATCTCCTAAATTTTTTGATAACGGAGAATTTGAAATTCCTACCTTGTGTAAACATTTAAATAAGAAATCTCCTGATTTATCTCCAGTAAAAGCTCTGCCAGTTCTAGTGCCACCATGAGCAGCAGGTGCTAGTCCGATGATAGCAATTTTGGAGTTCAAGTCTCCAAATCCAGGAACTGGTTTACCCCAATACACTTCATCTCTATTTTGTTTTCTTTTTATTGTGCTTACTTTACGAACAAACTTGACTAATCTTGGACACTTTTTACAATTAACTATTGTTTTATTTAAATCGTTTAATCTAATATCCATAAATGAAATTTTTCAACTTCTTAATTATAATATTTATATCTTTAACATCATCTATTAAAGCAGATTTAAATAAAAATTTAATAAATCAATTAGAGGAGGGTGGAAAATTAATATTTATTAGACACGCATATGCACCTGGTAGTGGAGATCCTAAAAATTTCAATTTAAACGATTGTTCGACTCAGCGAAACCTTAGTGAGGAAGGAAGAAAACAAGCTCAATCTATTGGTAAATTTTTTATTAAAAATGAAATTAAAATAGATAAAGTTTTTTCAAGTGAGTGGTGTAGATGCAAAGAAACTGCAAAAATTGCCTTTAAAAATTATACTACTAAAAGTTTTTTAAATTCTTTCTATAGCTCAAAATTTGCAAAAAATAGGGATAAGCAGGTGAAAGAATTAAAAGGATATATTCAGAATTATAAAAAAAATAATAATGAAAATTTAGTTTTAATTACTCATTACGTTTTAATATCAGAAATCTTAAATTATGGCCCTTCTTCAGGAGAAATAGTTGTTTCTGATAAAAATTTTAATATTATAGATACTATAGAAATATTTTACTAAATTATGTCATCAAAAAGAGCAATGAAACAAGCACAAAAGCAAGCCTTTGCTAAACATCGAAGCAATATAACTAATAGTAGGTTTGGTTCAAAAAAAAAGTTTTTTATAAAAAAAAATAAAAAGAATTAACTCTCTTTTTCAAATTTTTCTATTTTTTTACATGTTGATATTTTTGAAAGGCCCTCTTCATCATTTAGGACTGTTCTCATAAAAATTTCTTTTTTATCTTTTTCAAACAAAATTTGGGTATAAAATTGTGGATACCCATGCTTGTGAGTTAAAATTTTTCCATCCTCTTCGTATATATTTTGCACGTATGAATTAGATTTTTTTACACTTAAATCTGTTAATCTATATTTTTGAAATGTTTTTTCTTTGTAAACATAATTTCTAGTCATTATTTGCTCATTTAAATTAAGAATGTACTCATTCTTTAGAAACTCATCTTGTTTATCATCACACTTACTCATGACAATAATTTCTGATTTTAAAATATTAATTGGTGAAAATACGAAAAAGAGAATAATAAATGACTTAACTATTTTCATTTTTTTCAGCAAAAAATAAACCTATTAATGCTAAAGCTGTCCACCCTAAACCGAGAAGCCCTTTAAAAACACTAGTCTCTGCACTCCAAATTCCTAGAACTAATGCTCCAAAAACTAAACCCAAAATATATATAATTAGAACTATTGAAGTTTTGCTCATTTTTTTTAAGTTTTTTTCAAAAAAATACCATTTTCATTTTTATATGTATAGGTTTCTTTCTAAACTTTATGATTAATTTATAATTGTCGTTGGACAATTAACTTCAATAATATATAAGACACTAAATTTTTGAGTTGGGCGAGTGGTGGAACGGTAGACACGCGAGTCTTAGGAACTCGTCTCGTAAGAGGTGAAGGTTCAAGTCCTTTCTCGCCTACCAAATGGTAGACACGTTAGTTTAGTAAAATAGTGCGTCTACCAATACCTGAATTGTCAGATTCGGCTAGACTAACGCGTCTACCAATTCCAATTCAGTTTAAATTAGAACAAAGCATGAAAGTAACAGTCGAAAATAAAAAAGGTTTAAATAAAGATGTAAAAGTTTTTGTCGATAAAAAGACAATGAATGTTTACATGGATGAGAAATATGAAGAGATTAAAGGAACCGTTAATCTTAAGGGATTTAGACCTGGTAAAGTACCAAGAGAAATTTTAAAGAGACAGTTTGGTAAAGCTGTTTTTAGTGAGGTCTTAGATAAAGTCTTGAAGGAAACATCAACAAAAGCTTTACAAGAAAATAAAATTAAACCAGCGGGTCAACCAAAATTAGATCTTAAAACTTATGGTGAAGACAAAGATTTAGAATATGTTTTATCTGTTACAGAACTTCCAAAAGTTGAATTAAAGTCAATAGAGAATATTAAGTTCGATGATTACACAGTTAAAATTGATCAAAAGGAAACTGATAAAAGAATAAGAGATATTGCAAAGAATCAACCAAACTTTAAAGAAGCCTCTGAAACAACTATAGCAAAGGAAGGAGACCTGGTTGTTTTTGATTACAATGCAACAGTTGACGAAAAAACATTTAAAGGGGGTGAGGGTAAAAATACTCAATTAACTTTAGGAAAAGATCTTTTTTTAAAAGGATTTGATAAACAACTAATTGGAGTAAAAAAAGGAGATGAAAAAATTGTAGAGGCAACACTACCTGAAAATTTTCCGGAGAAAGAATTTATTAACAAAAAAGCAAAATTTAAATGTACAATTTCAGCTGTTAAAATTCCTGAAGAAGTAAAAATTGATGATCAGTTTGCCAAAAATTTAGGAGCAAAAGATCTAAATGATCTTAAGTCGTTAATAACAAAACAAATAAATGATGAGTATAAAAACTCACTAGATCGTTTGACGAAAAATCAGATATTAAAAGAAATTGAAAAATTTAAAGTAAGCGAAATTCCAGAAAATTTATTAGAGGAAGAAATCAAAATACTTTCTCAAGGTATGTCAGAGGATGATGCAAAAAAAAGTAGAAAAAATTTTGAAGAAGTTGCAAAAAAAAGAATTAAAGTAGGATTAGTATTGAATGAATTCGGTGAGCAAAACCAAATAAAAGTTACTGAACAGGAATTACAAACTGAAGTACAAAAACAAATTAGAATGATGCCAGGTCAAGAAAAAATGGTCATGGAATTTTACAAAAAAAACCCGAATGCTCTAGCGAGTTTGAGAGGGACTGTTTATGAAGAAAAAATTTTAAATATGATTAAAGAAAAAGCTAAGTCTAATAAAAAGGAAATTTCTAAAGATGAAGCTGAAAAAATTTTAAAAGAATCTCAAAAACAACAACTCGATCAAGAACTGAAAGATCAAAGAAAACCTGAAAAAAAAGCTGATGTAAAAAAGTCAGCAGAAAATAAAACAAAGCCAAAAATCAAAAAAACCAAAGCAGTAGCTAAAAAATCAAAAAAGGTTAGCAAAAAGTAATCTCAAGTTGTATAAGTAAAACGAATCAACTTATGACAAATAAAATTTTTGAGCAAATGAGCAATCTCATTCCCATGGTCGTTGAGCAATCAAATCGTGGTGAACGCGCGTATGATATTTATTCAAGGTTATTAAAAGAAAGAATAATTTTTTTGACAGGTCAAATAAACGATAACGTTGCATCGTTAGTAACCGCACAATTATTATTTTTAGAAGCCGAAGATCCAAAAAAAGAAATATATCTATACATAAATAGCCCAGGTGGACTAGTAACAGCTGGTTTAGGAATTTATGATACCATGCAATATGTCAAACCTGACATTTCTACTTTATGTATTGGACAGGCTGCCTCAATGGGATCTTTTTTATTATCTGCAGGAAAAAAAGGGAAAAGATTTTCTTTGCCTAATTCGAGGATAATGGTTCATCAACCTTCAGCTGGATTTCAAGGTCAAGCCACAGATATAGAAATACATGCCAATGAAGTTCTAGCATTAAAAAAAAGATTAAATGAAATATATTCAAAACATACAGGAAAAACTGTTGATGAAATTAAAACTGCTTTAGAGAGAGATAATTTTATGACAGCTGACTCAGCAAAGTCATTTGGTCTGATAGACGAAGTAGTAGAAAAAAGATCTTAAAACACAAGATATTGAAATAGTAGTATTCCAAACTTGATTACCATGAGTCATTTATAATAAGATAAATTTACTGATTCGTATAAAAATTTATGAATACAAATAACAAAAATATTCTTTACTGCTCTTTCTGTGGAAAAAGTCAGCACGAGGTTAGAAAATTAATTGCTGGGCCTACAGTATTTATTTGTGATGAGTGTGTCGAATTATGTATGGATATAATAAAAGAGGAGAGCAAAGATACTTTTGTCAAGCATCAAGATGGTCTGCCTTCTCCAAAAGAAATTTGTTCAGTTTTAGACGATTATGTTATTGGCCAAACACATGCTAAGAAAGTTTTATCGGTAGCAGTTCATAATCATTACAAAAGATTAAATTATGAAAGCAAAACGAGTAAAAATGTTGAGTTAGCAAAATCTAATATACTTTTAGTTGGCCCAACTGGTTGTGGTAAAACTCTATTAGCACAAACTCTTGCAAGAATACTTGATGTTCCTTTTACAATGGCAGACGCAACAACTTTAACAGAGGCAGGTTATGTAGGTGAGGATGTTGAAAATATAATTCTAAAATTATTACAAGCTGCGGATTATAATGTAGAGAAAGCTCAAAGGGGAATCGTTTATATTGATGAAGTTGATAAAATTAGCAGAAAGTCAGAGAACCCATCAATAACAAGAGATGTATCTGGTGAAGGAGTTCAGCAAGCTTTATTAAAAATTATGGAAGGAACTATTGCAAGTGTTCCACCACAAGGAGGAAGAAAACATCCTCAACAAGAATTCTTGCAAGTTGATACTACAAATATTTTATTTATTTGTGGTGGAGCTTTTGCAGGTTTAGATAAAATTATATCTCAAAGAGATAAAGGTACATCAATTGGTTTTGGTGCAGATGTAAAAAATACACAAGATAAAAAAACAGGAGAGTGGATGAAAGGTTTAGAACCAGAAGATTTGCTTAAGTATGGTTTAATCCCTGAATTTATTGGAAGACTACCGATGATAGCAACATTAGAAGATCTAGATGAAAAATCTTTAATAAAGATATTACAAGAGCCGAAAAATTCTTTAGTAAAACAATATCAGGAACTCTTTAAACTTGATGGCGCTAAATTAACATTCAAAGACAATGCTTTAAAAGAGATTGCTCTTAAAGCAATTAGAAAAAAAACTGGAGCTAGAGGTTTGAGGTCAATATTAGAAAATGTACTATTAAAAACAATGTATGATTTACCAAGTCAAGAAAATATTGAGGAAGTAATAATTGATTCTAATACTGTAAAAGGCCAGTCTGAACCAATTATAGTTCACTCAAAAACAGACAATAAATCCAAAACAAATAAGACATCAGCGGCGTAATAGCCTTAATAAATAAGAAAAAGGTATTGCAAAATAAATTATAATATCCATATTTATGAAATGGATATTAAAATTTCATTACCTCTACTGCCGTTAAGAGATATTGTGGTTTTCCCATCGATGGTGATTCCTTTGTTCGTTGGAAGAGATAAGTCTATATCTGCTTTGAACGAGGTGATGAAAAAGGAAAAAAAGATTATATTAGTAACACAAAAGAATTCAGAAATTGATGATCCTAAAAAAACGGATATTTTCATGTACGGTTGCGAGGGAAGTATTCTTCAACTATTAAAATTACCTGATGGTACTGTTAAAGTTTTGGTCGAAGGAATAAAGAGAGTAAAAATTTTAGATTTTAAGGACAATGATAAATTTATAATTTGTGATTATACTCCACACAATGATATTTTGACTGATCAAGAAGATCTATATCCACTGGCTGCAACGGCCGTCAGAAGATTAGAAAAATTAACATCGATTAACAAAAAGATTTCAGGTGAAACTATAAGTAATATTAAACAATTAAAAGACCCATCTCAAATTGCAGATAATATTGCGTCACACTTAACAGCAACAATTTCAGAGAAACAACAAATCTTTGAGACAATTGACGTCAAAAAAAGATTAAATTCAATAATCAAATTGATGGAAAATGAGACTAGTATTATTGGTGTTGAGAAAAGAATTAGAGGAAGAGTTAAAACTCAAATGGAAAAAACTCAAAGAGAATATTATTTAAATGAGCAATTGAAGGCTATACAAAAAGAACTTGGCGAGATTGAAGATGGCAAAGATGAAAGTACAAATTTAAACAAGGCTATTTTAAAATCTAAAATGCCAAAAGAAGTTGAAAAAAAATGTTTGCAAGAACTGAAAAAATTAAAAAATATGAGCCCAATGTCTGCTGAAGCCACTGTTGTAAGAAATTATTTAGATTGGATGATAGATTTGCCATGGCATAAAAAAAGTGAAGTAGATATTGATTTAAAAAAAGCTTTAAATATTCTTGATAAAGACCATTTTGGATTAGAAAAAGTTAAAGAAAGAATTATAGAATTTTTAGCAGTTCAAAAAAGAATGGAAAAAATCAAAGGTCCAATTCTGTGTTTGGTTGGTCCCCCAGGTGTTGGTAAGACCTCACTAGGTAAATCAATTGCAAAAGCTACAAATAGAGAATTTGTAAGAATGTCAGTTGGAGGCATGAGAGATGAAGCCGAAATAAGAGGACATAGAAGAACCTATATTGGATCATTACCAGGAAAAATTATTCAGATGATGAAAAAAGCCGGTACTAAAAATCCTCTAATTTTATTAGATGAAATTGACAAGATTGGTAATGACTACAGAGGCGATCCATCCTCAGCTTTATTAGAGGCTTTGGATCCAGAACAAAATACAACATTCAATGATCATTATCTTGAAGTTGATTATGATTTGTCAGACGTAATGTTTGTAACAACTGCTAATACTTTAAATATTTTACCACCACTACTAGATAGAATGGAAGTAATAAGACTAGCTGGTTACACAGAGGATGAAAAAATTAATATTGCTAATAAATTTCTTCTTCCCAAACAAATTAAAGATAATGGCGTTAAAGAAAACGAAATGAAAATAGATGATGACATAATAAAAGAGATCATCAGAAGATATACTAGAGAGTCAGGAGTGAGAAATCTTGAAAGAGAAATTTCTAAGGTTGCAAGAAAGGTTGTTAAAAAAGTTGTCTCTGGAGAGGAAAAAGAGGTAAAAGTTAACAACAAAAATTTGTCTGATTTTCTTGGAGTTCCTAAACATAAATTTGGTGAATTAGAAAATAATGATAAAGTTGGAATTGTTACGGGACTAGCTTGGACAGAATATGGTGGTGAAATATTAAAGATTGAAACAGCAACTATGCCTGGAAAAGGCAGAATGCAAATTACAGGTAAGTTAGGTGATGTAATGCAGGAGTCAGTTAAAGCAGCTAAATCTTTTGTCAGATCAAAATGCTTGGAGTATGGGATTATCCCCCCGCTGTTTGAAAAGAAAGATTTTCACATCCATGTTCCCGAAGGAGCAACACCCAAAGATGGACCCTCCGCAGGAATTGCCATGGTGACATCAATCGTTTCATCTATAACAACAATCCCAGTGCGAAAAGATGTTGCAATGACTGGTGAAGTGACTTTGACGGGTCAAGTTTTACAAATTGGTGGTTTAAAAGAAAAATTATTAGCTGCGCATAGGGCAGGAATTAAACAAGTTTTAATCCCAAAAGAAAATGAAAAAGATTTAGTTGATATGCCAAAAAAAATAATTGATGACATAAAAATTACACCGGTAGATAATGCTGATGAGGTTCTAAGAATTGCCTTGACAAAAGAACTTAAAAAAACTGAATGGGTTGAGGTTGATATGTCTAAGAAAGATGACAAATCTCAAGCAAGTATTCAATAATATTTGAGTTGTTATATGGAACTAGTGTTATTTCTATTAATTCCTATTTTTGTTATTTACTATCTAGTAAGACCAACTTCTAAAGAAGAGGAAGATAATTTTAACTCCAAAAATAATTGGAGAGGTGGTTTTTAAATACTTTTAGCATTTTTAAACAACTAATTATTCTTGACCTTATTAACTTAAAAGATATAAATCACTCTTTTGGTATTGGGCGGTTAGCTCAGTTGGTAGAGCATCTCGTTTACACCGAGGGGGTCAAAGGTTCGAGTCCTTTACTGCCCACCAAAATTAGTCATATGTGGGGGTGTAGCTCAGTTGGTTAGAGCGATCGCCTGTCACGCGATAGGTCGAGGGTTCGAGTCCCTTCACTCCCGCCACTTAATGATAATCATTCTCAATTTTTAAATATGAGACAATAAATAAGCCATTAAATACGTGACCAATTTGCACTATAAATAAGCAAAAAAATACCTATAAAAATAATCAATTTATTTAGATTAAAAACTTTAACTTTGTAAAAAAAACAACTATTATATGAATCTTTTCAGAATTTTCTTATTCAAAGATTAAAATAAAATAAAATGACTGCGGATTTTTTAAAAGATTATTTACCAATAATTCTATTCTTAATTATAGCCTTAGGTTTGAGTTGTGCTTTTATAATTATAAATTTTATTTTATCCCCTAAAAATCCAGATCCTGAAAAATTATCAGCATATGAATGTGGATTTGAGCCTTTTCAAGACTCAAGAATGGAGTTTGATGTAAGATTTTATTTAGTGGCGATACTTTTTATAATTTTTGATCTTGAAATTGCTTTCCTTTTTCCATGGGCCATATCTTTAGGTAATATTGGAATTTTAGGTTTCACATCTATGATGATTTTTTTATTCATATTAACAATAGGTTTTATTTATGAGTGGAAAAAAGGTGCATTGGACTGGGAATAAGATTTTGTAAGATGAATAATAAATTAGAAACAGTTCCTGAAGAATTTAAACAACTTGCAGAAGATTTTAGCAAGAATGGGTTTATAACAACATCATTTGAAAATTTAGTAAATTGGTCAAGATCTGGATCATTGCACTGGATGACATTTGGTTTAGCCTGCTGTGCTGTTGAAATGATGCAAACTGCAATGCCAAGATATGATCTTGAAAGATTTGGTGCTGCTCCAAGGGGGTCACCAAGACAGTCTGATGTTATGATTGTAGCAGGAACATTAACAAACAAAATGGCTCCAGCATTGAGAAAAGTCTACGATCAAATGCCAGAACCAAGATATGTAATATCGATGGGTAGCTGTGCAAATGGAGGAGGTTATTATCATTACTCATATTCTGTCGTCAGAGGTTGTGACCGTATAGTGCCAGTTGATGTATATGTGCCAGGTTGTCCACCCTCTGCTGAAGCTCTCTTATACGGAATTATGCAGTTACAAAAAAAAATTAGAAACAAAGGTTCTTTTAATAGATAAAATGAAAAATTTAATTGATTTAGAAAAAAAAATTAATTCTGAACTTACTACAAAAATAAATAAAACTGATATTAAACACAATCAAATTTATGTTGAAGTAGATAAAGAGGATTTAATTGATGTTTTATTATTTGTTAAAACTAACAAAGATACGAAGTTTAGACAGCTTATAGATATTACCGTTGTAGATTATCCAGAGGAAGTGCAGAGATTTAAAATTGTATATTTATTATTAAGTCATGAATTTAATCAAAGAATGATCTTAAGTTATTTTATCAATGAGAATGAAGTTATATCTTCTATAACTTCTATTTTTCCCTCTGCAAATTGGATGGAAAGAGAAGTATTTGATATGTATGGAGTTAATTTTAAAGATCATCCTGATTTAAGAAGAATACTTACAGATTATGGTTTTGAGGGTCACCCCTTAAGAAAAGATTTCCCTTTAACTGGTCACATAGAGTCAAGGTATAGTGAGGAGCAAAAAAAAGTAATTAATGAGCCAGTAAAGCTGGAGCAAAATTATAGAAATTTTGACTATGAGAGTCCATGGGAAGGAACCAAATATATAAAAGAACTGACAAAAACAGATGACAAAAAAAATTAAAAATTTGAATTTAAATTTTGGTCCTCAGCATCCTGCGGCTCATGGAGTATTGAGGCTTATACTTGAATTAGATGGTGAAGTAGTAGAAAAAGCTGATCCACATATAGGATTATTGCATCGAGGAACTGAAAAACTTATTGAAAATAAAACTTACATGCAAGCAGTACCCTATTTTGATCGTCTTGATTATGTAGCGCCAATGAATCAAGAACATGCCTTTGCTTTGGCAGTTGAAAAAATCTTAGGAATTGATGTACCTATCAGAGCTCAATACATAAGAGTAATGTTTTGCGAAATTGGTAGAATTTTAAGTCACATTTTAAATGTCACAACTCAGGCATTAGATGTTGGTGCTTTAACCCCATCTCTATGGGGATTTGAAGAAAGAGAAACTTTAATGACATTTTATGAGCGAGCTTCTGGGTCTAGATTGCACGCAAACTACTTTAGAGCTGGTGGTGTTCATCAAGATTTACCAGTAGGATTGGAACGAGATATTGCAAAATTTTGTGAAACTTTTCCAAAAGTTATTGATGATTTAGAAAACCTATTGACTGATAATAGAATATTCAAACAGAGAAATGTAGATATTGGAATAGTGACAAAAGAAGATGCACTTGATTACTCGTTCAGTGGTGTAATGATAAGGGGCTCAGGTGTTCCATGGGATTTAAGAAAATCACAACCTTATGATTGTTATGATCAGTTAGAGTTTAAAATACCCATTGGTAAGAATGGAGATTGTTACGATCGATATTTGTGCAGAATAGAAGAAATGAAAGAGAGTGTTTTTATAATTAAACAATGTTTAGCAAAAATGGAAAAAGGTCCAATTAAAACTTTCGATGGTAAAATTTCACCACCATCGAAGAAAGAAATCAAGCAATCAATGGAAGCTTTAATACATCATTTTAAATTATTTACTGAGGGATATAGAGTCCCTGAAGATGAAATATATACAGCAGTAGAAGCACCCAAAGGTGAGTTTGGAGTATATCTAATTTCTGATGGATCGAATAAGCCTTATAAATGTAAAATTAGAGCACCAGGATTTTCACATCTTCAGTCGATGGATTATTTAATAAAAGGCCATATGTTAGCAGATGTACCTGCTGTTCTTGGATCATTAGATATAGTTTTTGGTGAGGTGGATAGATGAGTTTAAAAAGACCTGCAAAAGAACAACCTGAAAAATTTGAATTTAATTCTTCGTCATTAAATATTGCTAATAACATTATTGCAAAATATCCAAAGGGTAGACAACAAAGCGCTGTAATGGCTTTACTTTACATCGCTCAAAGACAAAATAACAATTGGATACCTTTAGCTGCTATGAAATATATAGCGAAAATTTTAGATATGCCCTACATAAAAGTTTATGAGGTTGCCACATTTTATAGTATGTATAATTTATCTCCTGTCGGTAAGTATTTTGTGCAAGTATGCACAACAACTCCTTGTATGATAAGGGGAGCAAATAAATTAGTAGAGGCATGCAAAGAGAAGATATCTGTAAATGAATCAGAGCTTTCAAAAGATAAAAGTTGTTCTTGGATAGAAGTTGAGTGTCTAGGTGCTTGTGTTAATGCACCAATGATGCAAATTAATGATGAATATTATGAAGATTTAAATAAAGAAAAAACATTAGAGATTTTAGATAAGATTCTAAAAGGTGATACTCCTAAAGCAGGATCATATAGAGGAAGAGTGAACAATGAGCCAGAAAATAATAGAAAAACATTAATGGAATTTAAAAATGCTTAAAGATAAAGACCGAATTTTTAAAAATTTATACAACGATTTAGGTTCTGACATAGTTTCAGCTCAAAGAAGAGGTGACTGGGTTAATACAAAAGAAATAATAAATAAAGGTAGAGATTGGATAATTAATGAGATTAAAGAATCTCAGCTTAGAGGAAGAGGAGGAGCTGGATTTCCAACTGGTTTAAAATGGTCTTTTGCACCCAAAGAAGTTGGATCGCGGCCACATTATTTAGTAATTAATGGAGATGAGTCAGAGCCAGGAACTTGCAAAGATAGGGATATTTTAAGATTTGAACCACATAAATTAATAGAAGGTTGTCTAATAGCATCCTACGCAGTCCAGGCTCATGTTTGCTATATCTATATAAGAGGCGAATATTTTGTAGATGGACAAAAACTTCAGGCTGCTATTGATGATGCTTATGAAAAGAAATTGGTTGGAAAAAACGCATCTGGAACTGGATGGGATCTTGATATTTATATTCATTATGGTGCTGGAGCATATATTTGTGGTGAAGAAACAGCATTATTAGAGAGTATTGAAGGAAATAAAGGTCAACCAAGATTGAAGCCACCTTTCCCTGCATTGATAGGACTTTATGGTTGCCCGACAATAATTAATAATGTTGAAACTATAGCCGTAGTTCCAACAATACTTAGAAGAGGTGGAAAATGGTTTGCATCATTAGGAAGAGAAAAAAACACAGGTACAAAAATTTTTTGTATTTCTGGAAATGTTAACTCTCCGTGCAATGTAGAAGAGGAAATGAGTATTCCTTTAAAAGAATTAATCGAGGTACATGCTGGAGGTGTAGTTGGTGGATGGGACAATTTACAAGCAGTTATACCAGGTGGATCATCAATGCCACTTATACCAAAAGAAAAATGTGAAACTTTAACAATGGATTTTGACTCATTAGTAGCTGAGAAAAGTGGATTAGGAACTGCTGGAGTGGTCGTAATAAATAAAGATCAAGATATTATTAAATGTATGGCTAGAATAGCAAGATTTTATAAACATGAAAGTTGTGGTCAGTGCACACCATGTAGAGAAGGATCAGGCTGGATGTGGAGAATGTTAGAGAGAATGGCAAAGGGTGAAGCATCAAAAGATGAGATAGAAATGTTAGGTGATGTAACAAAACAAATAGAGGGTCATACTATATGTGCTTTTGGTGAAGGATCTTCATGGCCAGTTCAAGGATTACTAAGACATTTTAAAGATGAAATTAAGAAGAGAAATAAATTTGACCCAATTGTTAAAGAAAACAAAAATATTCCATATTTGGTTGATCAACATTTATTAGATAAAAATGCTTAAATTAAAAGTTAACGATATTGAAGTTGAAGTCGAAGAGGGGTTAACCGTTCTACAAGCTTGTGAGAAAGCTGGGGCTGAAATTCCGAGATTTTGTTATCATGAAAAATTATCAATAGCTGGAAATTGTAGAATGTGTTTAGTTGAAATGGAAAAATCTCCTAAACCAATAGCCTCTTGTGCAATGCCAGCAGCCGATGGAATGGTAATAAAAACAAATACTCCTAAAATAGAAAAATCTAGAAAAGGTGTAATGGAATTCTTATTAGCAAATCATCCATTAGACTGTCCAGTCTGCGATCAAGGAGGAGAATGTGATCTTCAAGATCAATCAATGTTTTATGGTATTGATAAGTCGCGATTTAAAGAAAATAAAAGAGCAGTTCCAGATAAAAATATGGGCCCTTTAATCAAGACCCAAATGACAAGATGCATTCATTGTACAAGGTGTGTGAGATTTGCGACAGAAATTGCAGGTGTTCCTGAATTAGGCGCTATCGGAAGAGGAGAAGATATGCAGATAACTACATATTTAGAGCAGTCTGTTCAGTCAGAATTATCAGGAAATGTTATAGATCTTTGTCCAGTCGGGGCGCTTACCTCCAAACCTTATGTTTTTGAAGCAAGACCATGGGAACTAAAAAAAACTGAAACCATAGATGTAATGGATGCTGTTGGTTCTAATATAAGAGTTGATACATATGATTGGGAAGTGAAAAGAGTACTACCAATAATAAATGAAGATATAAATGAAGAATGGATCTCGGATAAAACAAGATATGCATGTGATGGGTTATTAAACCAAAGAATAGATGTTCCATATATAAGATATAATAATAAATTTGAAAAAGCATCTTGGGATGAAGTTTATAGTATTATTAAATCAAAAATTGAAAATACAGATAATAAAAAGATATGTGGTTTTGTTGGAGACCTTTCCAACATGGAAGCAAGTTTTATTTTTAAAGAATTTTTAGAAAGAACAATAAATACAAAAAATTACGAGTCTAGATCTGTAAAAACTTTTATTGATAGTTCAATTAGAGAAAATTACATATTCAACTCAAAAATTAATGGAATTGAGGAAGCGGATTTAATCTTAATGATTGGAACTAATCCAAGATATGAAGCAACAATGATAAATGCAAGAATTAGAAAAGCATTTTTAAATAATAATACAAAAATTATCTCTTTGAATAATGTTGGAGATCTCACTTATCCATATGAAAGTTTAGATGGGAATACGAAAACGATAAAAGATATTTTTGAGAATAATAATGAATTGTCCAAAAAAATAATTAATTCAAAAAAACCATTAATTATCATTGGTGAGTCCTTTCTGAGAATTAGATCTTCTGAATACTTATTAAATTCACTTAAGGATTTTTTGAAAAAAAATGAAAAGATTTCAAATGAGTGGAATCCACTTAATATATTATCAGTAGATGCGGGAACTGTTGGTAATTTAGATTTAGATATAATTGATAAAAATAATAAATTACTTGATGAAGTGAAAGAAAACAAATTTGAAATTATTTATCTACTTGGACAGGATAACCTAGATTTTAAGAAGAAAAATGAATTTATCATTTATCAAGGTAGCCACGGCGACAGGGGTGCAGAGATTGCAGACATTATTTTACCTGGTGCTGCTTACACAGAGCAAGCAGGTCATTTTACAAACTTAGAAGGAAAAATTCAAAAAGCTTACAAGGCATCATACCCACCTGGTGATGCAAAGGAAGATTGGCAAATAATAAATGACCTTGCAGAAGTAATGAATAATAGGAAGCTTTTTAATGATAAAGAGGAGCTTGAAAGTAGTATGTTTAATTATTTAAAAATAAAACAAGAACAACAAAATTCTGATTTAAGTATTAAAACTGAACAAAAAACTTTTGAAGATGAAAAAATAAAAGTCGAATTTAAAGATTATTATTTTTCCAATGTGGTTGCTCGTGCATCAAAAACAATGTTTGAGTGTAATAATTCAAAATTAGTTTTAAAAAAAACAGGGACAGAGGGATAATAAATGGAATACTTAGATTTAATCTTTCAAGAAACTTATAAAATTTTATTTTTGTTAGTGCCAGTTTTGGTATCTGTTGCAATGATCGTTTGGTTAGATAGAAGAGTTTGGGCTTTTGTTCAAAAAAGACAAGGTCCAAATGTAGTTGGTCCATTTGGCTTACTCCAATCTCTGGCTGATGCGCTTAAATACATTTTTAAAGAAATAATCATACCTGCAAGTTCAAATAAGATAATTTTTATTTTGGCACCAATTATTACAATGACCCTTGCTTTAATAGCTTGGGCTGTAATTCCTTTTGGTGTTGACCAAGTTCTAGCTGATATTAATGTAGGAATTTTGTATATATTTGCTGTTTCATCATTAGGTGTCTATGGAATAATAATGGGTGGATGGGCATCAAATTCTAAATACCCATTTCTAGGGTCAATTAGGTCAGCGGCACAAATGGTTTCTTACGAAGTATCTATAGGTATCATAATTATAAATGTCTTATTGTGCGTAGGATCATTAAATTTAAATGACATAGTGATTGCTCAAAAAGATATGTGGTTTGTTATCCCGTTATTTCCAATGTTTGTAATTTTTTTTATATCAGCTTTAGCTGAAACAAATAGACCACCTTTCGATTTACCTGAGGCAGAAGCAGAATTAGTTGCAGGTTATCAAACAGAGTATTCTGGAATGATGTATGCAATGTTTTGGTTAGGAGAGTATGCAAATATTTTATTAATGTGTGCTTTAGGGTCAATCTTATTTTTAGGTGGCTGGTTATCACCGATTGAACTTTATCCATTTAATTTAATTCCAGGTGCACTTTGGCTAATTTTTAAGATATTATTTTTATTTATACTTTTTGCATTGGTAAAAGCTATTGTACCAAGATATAGATATGATCAGCTTATGAGACTAGGTTGGAAAATTTTTTTACCGTTATCTTTAACTTATGTTGTTTTAACAGCTAGTTACCTTTTTTATTTTAATCTTTTACCCACTAACTAAATGAAGATTTCTAGATTTATAAAAACGATATTTATGACAGATTTTGTCGGAGGACTTTTTACTGCAACAAAAGAATTATTTAAATCTAAAAAAACAATTAATTACCCATTTGAAAAGGGTAAGATAAGTCCAAGATTTAGAGGCGAACATGCTTTAAGAAGGTACCCAAATGGTGAAGAAAGATGTATTGCTTGTAAATTATGTGAAGCTGTTTGCCCCGCTCAAGCTATTACTATTGAATCTTCTCAAAGATCAGATGGAAGCAGAAAAACAACTCGTTATGACATAGATATGATGAAGTGTATCTATTGTGGTTTATGTGAGGAGTCTTGTCCTGTAGATGCAATAGTTCAAGGACCAAACTTTGAGTTCTCTACAGAAACTCGTGAAGAGCTTTATTACACTAAAGAAAAACTTCTTGATAATGGAGACAGATGGGAAAATATTTTGGCAGCAAATATTAAGTCAGATAATCCATACAGATAATTTATGATTGCGCATGCAATATTCTTTTACATATTTTCGATAATTGCAGTAGTCTCAGCAGTTATGGTTACAGTATCTAAAAATACTGTCCATTCTGTTTTTTTTTTAATTTTAGATTTTATAAGTATATCCTGTCTTTTTATCATGATTGGCGCAGAATTTTTAGGAATGATAATGTTAATTGTTTATGTCGGAGCTGTAGCGGTATTATTTTTGTTTGTAGTAATGATGCTAAATGTTGCTCAACAAAAAAATCAGTGGTTTATATCAAAAGAAAACTCTAATCATATACCAATTGGATTGTTAATAAGTGTTATAATTTTTTTTGAACTAATAATCGTTATAGGTGGATGGAAATTTAAACCTGACTTATTTGATAAAGCGAATTTATCAATAGTAAATGATGTTAGTAATACACATTCATTAGGAATGGTTTTATATACTGACTATATTCACATCTTTCAAATAAGTGGAATGATACTTCTCATAGCGATGATAGGAGCAATTGTTCTTACTTTTAGACAAAGAGAGGGTGTTAAAAAACAAAGTTATATAAAACAAATTTCTAGAGAAAGAGCTGAGGGTGTAGAGGTTGTCGAGGTTGCATCTAATAGAGGAGTTAAAATAGATGATTGATATAGGCTTAGGACATTATTTAACATTGGGTGCAGTTATTTTTAGTATTGGAATAATTGGAATTTTTTTAAACAGAAAAAATATTATTGTAATACTTATGAGTATAGAGCTTATATTGTTAGCTGTTAATATTAATTTAGTTTCATTCTCAATGTATTTAGGTGATTTGACTGGACAAGTATTTACTTTATTTATATTAACTGTTGCTGCCGCAGAAGCTGCGATTGGTCTTGCAATCATAGTTGTTTACTACAGAAATTCTGGAACAATTCGTGTTGAGGAAATTGACAAATTAAAAGGGTAAAATGGAAATTTCTATAATAGCTTTACCCTTGATAGCCTCAATAATATCTGGTTTTTTTGGAAAACTTATCGGTGATCGAAATTCAGAAATAGTTACAAGTTTATTGGTATCGATATCAGCTATTTTTTCAGCTTTAGTTCTTTATGAGGTGATAGTTAATCAATATCAAGATAACATTACAATAGCAACATGGATAAGCTCAGGATCATTAAATGTTAATTGGTCCATGAAGATCGATGCGTTATCAGCTGTGATGTTAGTTGTAGTAACTTCCGTTTCTGCACTTGTTCATATCTATTCAATTGGATATATGTCACATGATCCTCATAAGCCAAGGTTTATGGCTTATTTATCATTATTTACTTTCGCGATGTTAATGTTAGTAACTTCAGACAACTTCATCCAATTATTTTTTGGTTGGGAGGGAGTTGGTCTATGTTCTTATTTCTTAATAGGTTTTTGGTTTAAAAAAGAGTCTGCGAACAAAGCAGCAATTAAGGCATTTGTTGTTAATAGAGTTGGAGATTTCGGATTCGCACTAGGTATATTTTTAATATTTTATTTATTTGGAACAGTAAATTATTCTGAGGTTTTTCAGCAAATTCCAAGCATTGTAGAAAAAAATCTTGTTTTTTTAGGTATTGAAATTAATGCGATAGATTTGATTTGCTTACTTTTATTTATTGGAGCCATGGGTAAATCAGCTCAAATTCTACTTCATACTTGGTTACCAGATGCCATGGAGGGACCTACTCCTGTGTCAGCCTTAATTCATGCAGCGACTATGGTTACAGCGGGCGTTTTTCTGGTAGTTAGATGTTCACCAATTTATGAATATTCTGAATTTGTATTAAATATAATCACTGTAATTGGAATGAGTACAGCTTTCTTTGCTGCAACTGTTGCTTTGGTTCAAAATGATATAAAAAAAATTATAGCTTATTCAACATGTAGTCAATTAGGTTATATGTTCTTTGCTACCGGAGTTGGTGCTTATAACGTAGCGATGTTTCATTTATTTACTCATGCTTTTTTTAAAGCTTTATTATTTTTGGGATCTGGTTCAGTCATTCATGCATTTAAAGATGAACAAGATATAAACAAAATGGGGGGAGTATGGAAAAAATTACCTTACACCTACTCATTGATGATTATAGGAACTTTAGCATTAACTGGTTTTCCCTTGCTATCAGGTTTTTATTCTAAAGATGCGATAATAGAATTTGCATACTTAAGAGGCAATACAACAGGTTATTATGCTGCTGGTATTGGAATTTTTACGGCATTCTTAACTTCCATTTATTCTTGGAGGTTAATATTTAAAACTTTTCACGGCGATTATAATAATAAAGAGGTAAAAATTGAGGATACTCATGAGTCTCCCTTAATTATGTTAATACCTTTAGTCTTACTTTCTTTGGGAGCAATATTTGCAGGATTTATTTTTAAAGATTTGTTTATTGGTAATTATGGTTTAAACAATTTTTGGAAAGACTCAATATTTTTTTTAAAACCACTAAGCACAGAACATCCCCCATTATGGTTTTTATTATTAACTCCAATATTAGTAATTTTATCTATACCAACAGCATATTATTTATTTGTTAAAAATAAAAATTTACCGGAACAAATTATAATAATTAATAAACCTTTATACCAATTTTTATTAAATAAATGGTATTTTGATGAATTATACGATGCACTATTTGTAAATCCATCAAAAAAATTTGGATTATTTTTGTGGAAGTTTTTTGATTTAAAAATAATCGATGGTTTTGGGCCCGATGGTATCTCTGCTATTATCAAAAAATTTTCAATTAAAGCAAATAAATTTCAAAGTGGATTTATTTATCAATATGCATTTGTTATGCTACTTGGATTTTCTGCTTTATTAACTTTTCTAATTGTAAAATAATGAATTTTCCTATTCTTTCTTCCTTAATTTTATTGCCAACTGTTGGTGCTTTTTTTTTATTTTTTACAAGAAGTGAAAAACAAAATAATTTTACTGTAAAATACGTTGCATTGTTTACTTCCTTTGTAAATTTTCTTTTATCTATCTATTTGTGGATACTTTTTGATCAAACTACTTCAGCGTTTCAATTTGTGGAAGAAAGAATTTGGATTGAGGATTTTATAAATTATAAAGTGGGTGTTGATGGGATTTCAATTTTATTTATTTTACTCACAACATTTATTACCCCGCTTTGTATTTTGTCCGTAAATAATTCAATCAAAGAAAGATTAAGTGAATTTTTAATAGCAGTATTAATTATGGAGTCTTTCATGATAGGGGTATTTTGTTCTTTAGATCTCGTAATCTTTTATTTATTTTTTGAGGCTGGTCTAATACCAATGTTTTTGATTATTGGGATATGGGGAGGAGCTAGAAGAGTTTACTCTGCATTTAAATTTTTTCTTTACACTTTACTTGGATCAGTTTTAATGTTGGTTGCTATAATTACTATATATTGGTTAACCGGTACGACGGATGTAATTGAACTTTATAATTTAGGTATCGAAACTAAATATCAAAATTTATTATGGCTTGCCTTTTTCAGCTCTTTTGCAGTTAAAACTCCAATGTGGCCAGTCCACACTTGGTTACCAGATGCTCACGTTGAAGCTCCAACTGCAGGATCAGTTTTATTAGCTGCAATTCTATTAAAGATGGCAGGTTATGGATTTATAAGATTTTCATTAGGATTATTTCCTGTTGCATCCGAAGTTTTTACTCCACTAATTTACACATTAAGCGTTATCGCAATAATTTTTACATCTTTTATCGCTTTAATGCAGGAAGATATGAAAAAACTCATTGCTTATTCATCTGTTGCTCACATGGGATATGTTACTCTAGGAATTTTTACCATCCAACAACAAGGAATTGAAGGAAGTATCATTCAAATGATAAGTCATGGACTAGTTTCGGCTGCACTATTTTTGTGTGTTGGTGTTGTTTATGATCGGATGCATTCAAGACTTATAAATACTTATGGTGGAATTGTAAGTATTATACCTAAATATTCTGTTTTATTTATGTTATTTACTTTGGCAGCTTTGGGTCTGCCAGGTACCAGCGGGTTTGTAGGTGAGTTCTTGATTTTGATGGGCGCATTCAAAGATAACTTCTTAGTTGCTGTTATTGCTAGTATTGGGGTAATTATTGGTGCAGCTTATATGCTTTGGTTATACAAAAGAGTTATATTTGGAAAATTAATCAATACTGACTTAAAAAGAATGATAGATTTGAATAGATCAGAGTCAATTATATTAACTTCTTTAGCTATACCAACTTTGTTCTTTGGTTTTTATCCGGATCCTTTGATTAGTACTATAGAAGTGTCTATTTCAGATTTGATTGAAACATACAATTTTAGATTAGCGAGCAAAATATAATGGCTAATCTACAATTAGTATTTCCAGAAATCTTTCTTTCATTATCAATAATGTTTTTACTTATATTAGGTGTCTTTAAAAAAAATAGCTCAAAAATAATTCAAAATCTTTCATTAGTGGTCTTACTTGTTACCGCAGTCATAACATTTAATGAAACAATCGGTATTAACGAAGTTAAATTATTTAATAATAGCATCGTAATAGACTATCTATCATCACTGATGAAAATTGTAACATTGCTTGCAACTTTTTTAGTTCTAATCATTTCTTCAAATTATCTAAGAACGTTTAAAATTTTTAAAATTGAATATCCAATTTTAATATTAAGCTCTGTTTTAGGAATGATGATTATGATCAACTCTAACGATTTGATTGTATTTTATATGGGCCTAGAGCTACAATCTTTAGCATTATATGTTTTGGCCACTTTTAATAGAGATCAAATAAAATCTTCTGAGGCTGGATTAAAATATTTTGTTCTCAGTGCTTTATCTTCTGGACTACTTTTATATGGTTGCTCACTAATATATGGTTTTACTGGGTCTACTAATTTTAATATCATTGCAAATCAATTAAATTCTGATGAATACGCTATTACCTTTGGAATTGTTTTTATCTTGGTTGGACTAGCATTTAAAATTTCAGCTGTACCATTTCATATGTGGGCACCTGACGTTTACGAGGGTTCACCAACTTCTGTTACTTTATTTTTTACAATGGTACCAAAAATTGCAGCCTTAACTGTATTCATAAGATTTTTATATGTGCCTTTTTTAAATTTGATAGATCAATGGCAAATGATATTGATATTTCTCTCCATTGCCTCAATGCTTTTCGGGGCAGTTGCTGCAATAGGTCAAACTAATCTAAAAAGATTAGTAGCGTACAGTTCTATAGGACACGTTGGTTATGCATTGGCTGGTGTTGCAACAGGTACAAATGATGGAATGCAAAGTTCCGTAATATACATAATTATTTATATATTAATGAATTTAGGATTATTTTCTTGTTTGCTGATGATGAAGAGAGAAAATCAATACTACGAAAAAATAGAGGATTTGTCAGGGTTATCTAAAAATCATCCGATGTTAGCTTTATCATTGATGATTGTACTGTTTTCACTTGCAGGCATACCTCCTTTAGCTGGATTTTTTGCCAAATTTTATGTTTTTAAATCAGTAATAGAGCAATCAATGTATTTTTTAGCTATAGTAGGGTTATTATCAACAGTCATAGCTGCCTTTTACTACTTAAGATTAATAAAAATTATGTATTTTGACAAAGAAAAAGAAAAATATGATACAGACCACGGATTTTGGTTAAAATTTTCATTAACATTCTCGACATTATTAATTTTAGTGTACTTCATATTCCCAAGCCAACTAATTGAGGTAGTTTCTAGAATTAATATTATTTAATGAGGTTTAAAGTTTTTAGATTTAAAAAAGTTAAGAGCACAAATAATACAGCAATAAGAATAATAAGAAAAACGAATTATGATTTTGGAATGATAATATCTGAAACACAAACGGGAGGTAAAGGCCAGTATGGGAAAAAATGGATTTCTTATAAAGGAAATATTTTGATAACTTTTTTTTATAAACTAAAAAAAATAAATTTGTCGATGAGTCAACTAACACAAAAAAATTGTTTTTTAGTTAAAGACACTATTTCAAAATTTTATAAACATAAAATAGTTTATAAATCACCAAATGATTTATTGATAAATAAAAAAAAGATTTGTGGTGTTTTGCAAGAAAAAATTAATAAATCAGGAAATTATTACTTAATTGTGGGTATTGGATTTAATTTGGTTAAAAGTCCAATAATCTCTGATTATCCTACAACTAATTTATTTGAAATTACCAAAAAAAAAGTAAAGACTGAAATATTTGAAAATCAATTAAAAGTATCTTTTGGGAAGTTTTTATCAAAATACTATAAAATTAAATAGATGATTATTTTAGGCGACATAGGAAATACCGAAACAAAAATTTGTTTAATTAATAACAAAGATAAGATTATTAAAAAAATTGTAATTCCTTCTAAGGGTAAAAAACCACATTTATTGAATAAATATTTTAAAAAACTTAATTTTTCCTTAATAAATAAAATTTTATTTTGCAGCGTTGTACCTTCAACCTACAGGGAGTTAAAAAGATATTTCTACAATAAAACAAAAATTAAGTGTTATGAATTAAAAGAACTTAACTTAAAAAAGATTTTAAAAATTGACGTGAATTATAAGCAAGTAGGGTCAGATAGATTAGCAAATGCAATAAGTGTATCACAAAAAAATAAAAATTTTATTATATTGGATTTTGGTACCGCAACAACATTTGATGTTTTAATCGGCAACAATTACAAAGGTGGAATTATTTCTCCAGGTATTCAAATATCCCTTAACACTCTTTCAGACAAAGCATCTTTAATACCAAAAATTGATTTAAAAAAAATAACAAAAGTAATTGGAAAAGATACCAGATCAGCTGTACGGTCAGGTTTTTTTTGGGGATATGCTGGATTAATTGACAATGTTATAAATTTAATTAAGAAAGAGACAAAAAAGTCTTTTAATATAATTATCACTGGAGGTTTTTCTGAATTATTTAAAGAGTCTATTAAAACAAAAGTTAAAATGAATAATGATATAACAATAAATGGCCTGATTAAGGCCTCAAAATTAATTAAATAACATGAAAGATGAATTTTTATTTTGCCCATTGGGTGGGTCCGGAGAGATAGGCATGAATATGAATTTATTCGGCTATGGTCAGCCTGGAGATCATAAATGGATTATGGTTGATATAGGTGTTACTTTTGCCGATGACACAGTACCAGGTATTGATCTAATTTATCCTGATCCAGGGTTCATTCAAGAAAGAAAAGATAATCTGTTAGGAATTGTCTTAACACATGCTCATGAAGATCATATAGGTGCAGTAGCTCATTTATGGCCAAAATTTAAATGTAAACTCTTTGCTACTCCTTTCACAGCTGTTTTAATAAGAGAAAAATTTAGAGAAAAGAATATTGATATTACTAACGACTTACAAATTGTAGAACTAAATGGAAAGATAAGTTTAAATCCTTTTGAAATTGAATATATAACTTTAACTCATTCTATTTTAGAACCTAATGGTCTTAGAATCCAAACACCAGCAGGTGTTGTATTGCACACTGGTGACTGGAAAGTTGACCCAAATCCTTTGATAGGTGCTAATATTAATACAAAGAGATTGAAAGAAATAGGTGATGAAGGTGTTCTAGCTATGATTTGTGATTCTACTAATGTTTTTAGTGCTGGGCGTTCAGGTTCTGAATTAGATGTAAGAAAAAGCATGTTTAACATAATAAGTAGGTTGAAAAAAAGAGTTGTAATAACCTCATTCGCATCAAACGTTGCAAGAATGGAGTCAGCTTTTTATTGTGCAGAAAAAACAGGAAGACAAATTTCTCTTGTTGGTAGATCTATGCACAGAATATACAAAGCGGCTAGACAATGTGGATATCTTAAAAACACTATTGAACCAATAGATCCAAGAGAAGCAAAAAATTTTTCTAGAGAAAAAATTGTATATCTTTGTACAGGTAGTCAGGGTGAACCAATGGGAGCAATGATGAGAATTTCAAATTATACACATCCAGATGTATTTATTGAAAAAGGTGATGCAGTAATTTTTTCCTCAAAAATAATACCTGGAAATGAAAAAAAACTTTACAAACTTCACAATCAATTAGTCAAGGATGGAGTAGAAGTAATTTCAGAGGAAAATGAATTTATCCATGTTTCCGGGCATCCAAATAGAGAAGATTTAAAAGATATGTATGATTGGGTTAAACCAAAATGTATAATTCCTGTACACGGAGAACATAGACATATGATTGAGCATATCGCTTTTGCTAGAGAAATGCAGGTACCTTATCCTGTACAAGTAGAAAATGGTGATATAGTAAAATTAGCTCCAGGAGATTATCCAGAAGTCTATGATAAAGCTCCTAGTGGAAGACTATATTTGGATGGCAATGTAAGTGTCGAGGAGAATTCTCAATCAATAAAAGATAGAAAAAATTTAGGATCTAACGGTTATCTTGAAATAACCATTTTAATTACCCCTAAGGGAAATATTCACAATAATCCAATAATAAACTTTAGAGGATTACCAATTTATGAAACAGATGAATTTATTTACTTATTAGAGGAAGAAATAGAGAAAACAGCAAAAACATTTAATATCGGAAATAAAAGTCAAAGACACAATCTTATAGATGCACTTAAAATTGCAGCTAGAAGGTTTACTAAAGAAAAAACAGGTAAAAGACCTTTTACCAATATTAATTTAGTCGATATTTAATGAGTGCTACCGGACTTGCAATAATATATATAATCATCTGGTGGATTGTTTTTTTTGCGATTTTACCTATCGATGTTGATAGAATAAAAATTGAAAAAATTGAAGGGGAGGATCCTGGATCACCAGAAAATCCTAAAATTTTAAAAAAATTCATTTATTGCACTGGAATAACAACTATTTTATTTACAGTTATATATTTGTTAATGAGGTTTGAATATTTAAACTTAAGAAATATAATTATCTAACATGCATATTTCAAAATCTTTTATTCCAATTTTAAAAAATAATCCCTCAGAGGCCAAAATTAAATCCCACCAATTAATGTTAAGGGTGGGTATGATAAAACAATCATCAGCGGGTATATACTCCTGGTTACCACTTGGCTTCAAAGTTATGAAGAAAATTGAACAAATTGTAAGAGAAGAACAAGATGGGATTGGAGTTCAAGAAATTTTAATGCCAACAATACAATCCAGTGAAATTTGGAAAGAAAGCGGAAGATATAAAGATTACGGTGAGGAAATGCTAAGAATAAAAGATCGTCAAAATCGTGAAATGTTGTATGGCCCTACAAATGAGGAATTGATAACAGATATATTTAGATCCTCGATTAAATCTTATAAATCTCTTCCACAACTTTTATATCATATCCAATGGAAATTCAGAGATGAAATTAGGCCAAGATTTGGGATAATGAGATGTAGAGAGTTCTACATGAAAGATGCTTATTCTTTCGATATATCTGACGAAGAAGCACTTTTTTCTTATAATAAATTTTTCTTGTCATATCTTAAAACATTTAAAAAATTAAATTTAAAAGCTATACCAATGGCAGCAGATACAGGTCCAATTGGAGGAAATCTATCTCATGAATTCATTATTTTAGCTGAAACTGGTGAAAGTAAAATTTTTACTGACAAAAGAATTTTTGATTTAAGTATAGACAATGCAAAATTAGAGAAAAAATCTCTAGGGAATATGAGAAAAGAATATGAACAATATTATGCAGTTACCGATGAAAAATTTGATAAGACTGAATTTGAAAAGAAAGTTTCTGAAAAAGATAGATTAATAACAAAAGGAATTGAAGTTGGTCATATATTCTATTTTGGAGATAAATATTCTAAACCAATGGGCGCGTCGGTTGACTTACCAGGTGGAAAAAAAGATTTTGTTAAAATGGGTTCTTACGGCATAGGAGTTTCTAGATTAGTAGGCGCAATAATAGAGGCTAAATACGATGAAAAAAATGAAGTCATGAAATGGCCAATTTCTATTGCTCCCTATCATGTTGCGATAATTCCAATGATCAACAAAAATGATAATTCACAATTAAATAAAGCAAATAATATCTTACTAGAACTTAAAAAAAATAATATTGAAGCAATAATTGATGATACTGATGAAAATATCTCATCAAAAATTAAAAAGATGAATTTAATAGGTGCACCTTTTCAAATTATAATTGGTAAACAAGCTGAAGGTGATAAATTAGAGTTTAAAGAAGTTGATGGGGTATCTCAAAAAATTGAATTAAAAGATATCATTAAGATAATTAATAACCAAAAAGCAAACAATTGATTTCTCGATTAGAAAAAGAGATTACATTTAGATTTTTAAAAGCCAGAAAAAAAGATGGTTTTTTAAATATTATTTCAATTTTTTCATTTATTGGAATTGGGTTGGGTGTAGCTGTTCTAATTGTAGTTATGTCGGTTATGAATGGTTTTAGAACAGAATTGGTGAATAAGATAATTGGTTTTAATGCCCACATGACAGTTAAGCCTTATGAAAACAAAATTGCAAAAGAAAAATTAAATAATCAAAACTTAAAATCAATTTCTGAAAGTTTAATTTTTAGTAATTCAGGTGAAGGAATTATGATCAAAAAAGATATTACCAAAGGTATTCTTTTAAGAGGATATTTTGCAAAGGATTTTTCTAAATTAGACATTGTTAATAATGGAAATTTTTTAGGTAGTGAAAATAAATTATCAAATAATTCTATATCAATAAGTAAAGAATTAAGCTTTTCTCTAAACTTAGAGATTGGTGATGAGATTACATTAATGTCCTCATCTGGTGTACAAACGATTATTGGCAATCTTCCTAAGCAAAAAAAATTCACAGTAGTTTCACTTTTTGATAGTGGTGTAATTGATTTTGATAATAATGTTGCCTTTATAAATCTAGTAACGCTTGAAGAATTTTTTAATTTAAAACCTAAAAACCGTAATTTAGAGATTTATTTAAATAACCCAAAAAATATTGAATATCAGAAAAATCTAGTTCAAAAAGTTTTCAATAATGAATTTATTTATACCTGGTCTGATATGAATAAATCTTTATTTTCAGCATTAAAAGTTGAAAGAAATGTTATGTTTATAATTTTAACATTAATTATAATTGTTGCAGCTTTTAATATAATTTCTGGTTTAACAATATTAGTAAAAAATAAAACAAAAGAAATTGCTATACTAAAATCAATTGGTGTTCTTAATAAATCAATTATAAAAATTTTTTTCTTAATTGGTGTGATTATTGGAACTTCAGCTACAATTTTCGGTATAATTTTAGGGGTTACTTTTTCTATGTATGTAGAAAATTTAAGACAATTTCTAAGTGAAATTTTTAACATAAGCTTATTTCCTGAAGAAATATACTTTTTAAGCTCTATGCCTTCGGAAATTAATCCAATTTCAATATTAATTATTTCTGCTTGTTCAATTTTGATAACTATTTTGGTATCAATATTTCCAGCATTTAAAGCTGCAAAACTTGATCCTATAAAATCCCTTAAATATGAGTAATCTAATTAAAATTTCTAAATTAAATAAATCTTTTGAAGGTACAAAAAAGATTAATGTTTTAAAAAAGATTTCATATAATTTTAAGAAAGGTAAGATTTATTCTTTGATGGGCCCATCAGGCTCAGGTAAATCAACATTATTAAATTTGCTATCTTTAATTGATAGACCCAGTTCAGGTTCAATCATATTTGAAAACAAAAAGGTAAATTATAATGATACAAATGAAAATGATATTTTAAGAGCTAATAAAATTGGAATTATTTACCAACAAGATAATCTACTTCCAGATTTTACTGCACTGGAGAATATTTATTTAGCTGCTTTAGCTGGTGGAAATGATGAGGATGTTGCAATTAATAAGGCAAAAAATTTATTGAAAAAAGTGGGATTGACAAATAGATCAGAAAATTACCCGTCACAATTATCTGGCGGTGAAAAACAGAGAATTTCAATTGCAAGAGCAGTAGTCAATAATCCTCAAGTAATTTTAGCTGATGAGCCAACTGGAAGTTTAGATTTACAAACAGCAAAAGAAATCTTTCGACTTTTAAAAAATCAGATAAACAACGAAAGATTGATAATATTTGCAACTCACAATAGATTTTTTGCTAATAAGGCTGATTGCTTATTGGAAATAACTAATGGTAATATAAAAACCATTAATGCTCGAATCTAAATTTCAAAAATTTAATCATTTAAAACTACATACACAGTACTCTATTTGCGAAGGTGCAATAAAAATAGATGATATTAAAGAATCTTCAAAAGATAATAAGATTAAGTCTTTAGCCATATGCGATACATTAAATTTATGTGGCGCATTAGAATTTTCAGACAAACTATCTAAGATTGGCACTCAGCCAATAATAGGAACTCAAATAAATTTTAAGTATGAAGAAACTATAGGTCTTCTTCCACTTTTTGCCATGAATGAGAAAGGATACAAAAGAATTATTGAGCTTTCCTCTTTATCATATTTAAATAATGAGGAGCTGTCTGAGCCCAATGTTCCTTTTAGTGAGTTATTAAAAAAAGATGAGGGTATTGCTCTATTTTCTGGAACTGTATTTGGTTTATTTGGAAATTTATTTGATAAAGGCAAGTATTCAGATATTGAAAAATTATATTCTAAACTCAAGTCAATATATAAAGATAGATTTTATATTGAATTACAAAGACATGGAGATCGAAATGAAAATAGTTTTGAAAAAATGAATTTAAAAAAATCTAATGATTTAGAAATTCCTTTGATAGCAACAAATGAGACTTTTTACATTGATAAAGACATGCACGAAGCGCATGATGCACTGATTTGTATCAAGAACAAAACATATATACAGGAAAAAAATAGAGTAAGATTTAGCAATAAGCATTATTTGAGAGATGATAAAGAAATGTACGAATTATTTGCTGATATTCCTGAGGCGCTTGAAAATAATTACAATTTTCCTTACAGATGTAGCTACAAACCCTCTTTCTCAAAACCTATTTTACCCAATATTAGTTCTGAAAAAGATGGAAATGCAGATGATATTCTCAAAAAAAATTCACTCTCTGGATTAAAAGATAAATTCATTAAAGTTTTTAAAAAAGATATTAATAGTTTAACATCAGATCAAGATTATCAAAAATACCTAGATAGACTTAATCATGAATTAAATATTATTACCGAAATGAGATATTCAAGTTATTTTTTGATTGTATCTGATTATATTAAGTGGGCAAAAAAAAATGATATACCTGTGGGTCCTGGAAGAGGCTCGGGTGCTGGTTCATTAGTGGCTTGGTGTCTTTCAATTACAGATGTCGACCCAATTAAATTTAATTTAATATTTGAGAGATTTTTAAATCCTGATCGTATATCAATGCCTGATTTTGATATTGATTTTTGTGAGGAAAAAAGAGATTTGGTTTTTGAGTATCTTACAAAAAAATATAAAGATAGCGTTGCACACATTATTACTTTTGGAAAATTAAAAGCTAGAATGGTAATACGAGATGTGGGTCGTGTTATGGGGTTGTCTTATGGTTTTGTAGATAGTATCTCAAAAATGATACCATTTGACCCCTCAAGACCACAAAATTTAACCGAATGCATAGCTGGAGAACCAAGGCTTCAAAAGTTAATAAATGAAGATCCAAGAATTAAAAAATTAATAGATCTATCTTTGAAATTAGAGGGACTAAATAGAAATGTCGCCACTCATGCTGCAGGTGTTGTGATAGCTGACAAAAAATTAACAGATGTAGTGCCACTATATAAAGACAATACGGCAGATTTACTTTTGCCCTCAACACAATTTGATATGTATTCAGCTGAGAATGCTGGCTTAATAAAATTTGATTTTTTAGGTCTAAAAACTTTAACGGTAATAAACAATACGCAAAACATTATAAGGAAAAAAAATAAAGATTTTGACATAGAAAATATTAATTATGATGATCAAAAAGTTTTTGAGCTTTTATCTTCAGGTAAAACAGTTGGATTATTCCAAATTGAAAGTGCCGGAATGAGAGAGGCACTTATTCAGATGAAGCCAAATCACATTGAGGATATAATTGCATTAGTGGCATTATATAGGCCTGGTCCTATGAGCAATATACCAATCTATAATGATTGTAAGCATGGAAAACAAAAACCAGATTATCTTCATCCATTATTAGAGGAAATCCTAAAGCCAACATACGGGGTAATAATATATCAAGAACAAGTAATGCAAATAGCACAAAAATTATCAGGGTTTACCGCTGGTCAAGCAGATATATTAAGAAGAGCGATGGGTAAGAAAAAAAGAGCTGAATTAGAAAAGCAAAAACAAAGTTTTATTTCTGGTGCTGTAAATAACGGTATTAACAAAGAAGTTGCTGCGGGAATATTTCTAAAGATAGAACCCTTTGCAGAATACGGATTTAATAAAAGTCATGCTGCAGCGTATGCAATAATTTCTTATCAAACAGCTTATTTAAAAACATATTTTCCGAAAGAATTTATTGCTGCTTCAATGACAATGGATATTTCAAATCAAAATAAATTAAGTGAGTTTTATGAAGAACTTAAGAGGCTTGATATCCATATTGAAAGACCAAATATTAACAAATGTTTTGCAGATTTTAGAAATGACGACCAAAAATTTTACTATGCGCTTGGGGGCATCAAAGCAGTTGGATATGAAGCAATTTCAAATATAGTTAAAGAAAGAACAAATAATGGAAAGTTTAAATCTGTTAATGATTTTTTAAATAGAGTTAAGCCTAAAGATATCAATAAACTTCAACTAGAGGGACTAGTAAAAGCTGGCGCCTTTGATTGCCTAAATGACAACAGACAGTCTTTATTTGACTCAATACCTAATTTTATAACAAAATCTAAAAATATTTATGAAAACAAATCAGCAAATCAAATTAATTTATTTGATGATAGTGAAGATAAAGATGATAATTTTTTACAAGATATAAAAGATTGGAAATTTGAAGAGAGATTATCAAAAGAATTTGAAGCGGTTGGGTTCTTTATATCTGATCACCCGTTAAATCAATTTAAAGAAATTTTTAATGATTATAATATAATTGATTATCAGAAATTTAATAATAAAGATGAGTCAAACGATACTAATATAGCTGCAACTTTGTTAAAGGTTCAAGAAAGAAAAACATCTAAAGGTAATGCTTACGCCATATTAAAATTGACTGATCTAACAAGTGTATTTGAATTATTCATATTTTCAGAGATTCTAGAGAATAACAGAAATATTCTTAAAGAAGGAAATTCTTTAATTTTAACAGTTATTAAGTCTTTAACTGATGAGAACAATAGATTTAGAAGAATAAATGTAAAAAAAATTGCTTCTCTCAAAGATTTATTAAATAACCCTATCAAAAATGTTACTTTTAGTCTTAATTCTATAAAAGATTTAAATGAACTATCAAAATTTTTAGTCGATCCTGGAGAAACAAAAATCAAGATCAAAATAAATGAAAATAATAAAAGTTTAGATTTTCGATTACAAAAGGGCAGAAAATTAGACAGAAAAACAGTAAACCTATTAAGAAATAAGGAAATATCAGCAATAATTCACTAAATTAAGCTTGTTAAATTAAAAAAATATTTGTAAACATTCGCAAATTAATTAATACGCACACAGTTTTTGGTTTTATACCTCCGGTCCTTTGTTGGAAATTACTGTGGTGGCTTAACCGGGAATAAATATGAAAATACCTAACGTTACAATACAACAATTATTAGAGGCTGGTGTCCATTTAGGCCATAAAACTCTAAGATGGAATCCAAAAATGAAAAAATATATTTTTGGTAAAAGAGACTCAATTCATATAATTGATCTAACTCAAACATTACAACTTACTAAAATTGCTCTTGAAAAGGTTTATGAAACGATTTCAAATAATGGAAAGATATTATTCGTTTCAACAAAAAAACAGGCTTCGGAAGCAATTGCTGAAGTTGCAAAAGAAACTGAACAGTATTTTGTAAATTACAGATGGTTAGGGGGAATGCTCACTAATTGGGGAACTATTTCAAACTCAATAAAAAAGCTTAAGAAATTAGAAATTGATCTAACATCAGAGAATAGAGGTTTTACAAAGAAAGAGCTTTTAAAAATGAGTGTTAAAAAAGATAAATTACAAAGATCTTTAGGTGGAATTTCTGAAATGAAGAAAATACCTGATCTTGTTTTCATTATAGATACTAATTATGAATCTTTAGCAATTCAAGAGTCTTCAAAATTAGGTATACCAATTATAGCTATTCTAGATAGTAACTCAAATCCTGATGGTATAGATTTTCCAATACCAGGAAATGATGATGCCAGAAGATCAATTGATCTTTACTGCTCTCTTATAAAAGAAACAATTATTAGTGCTAAGAAAGATGTTCCTGTTACTGAGTTAAAAAAACCTGCTGATAAAGTTCATGAAAAAAAAACAGATAAAACAATAAAGGAACTTGATAGAGAGAAGCTTGATAAGAAATTTTCTGATAAGGATAAAGGAAAACTGAACTAAAATGAGCGATATAGAGAAAGTTAAAAAACTTAGAGTAGCAACAGGAGCTGGATTTAAAGATTGTAATTTAGCAATTAAAGAGTCTAACGGAGACTTAGATAAAGCAGTTGAAATTCTAAGGGTTAAAGGAATTTCAAAAGCGTCAAAAAAAATGTCAAGAGAAGCTAAGGAAGGTGTTGTTGCTATAAGTGGTGACAATAGAAAAACATCAATAATTGAGGTTAATTGTGAAACTGATTTTGTCGCAAAAAATGAAAATTTTATAAATTTTGTCAAAGAGCTTAGCGAATTAAATAATGAAAAAAATTCCAATATAGAAGATTTAAAAAATACTCAAATGCAGAACGGGAAAACAGTAAATGATAATCTCGTAGCGTTGATAGCCAAAATTGGTGAAAAAATTACTATCGGTAAAACAAAAACAATATCTAATAATTCCTCAACTAATTATCAATATCTTCATACAGTTGTAAAAGATAATTTAGCAAAATTAGCAGTCGTTGTTTCATTAGAAACAAAAGATGATTCTGATATTGTAAAAAACTTTGGCAAACAATTATCTATGCATATAGCTGCATCAAACCCTTTGGCATTAGATTCAAGCTTAATTGATAAAGATATATTAGATAAGGAGCAAGAATTAGTAAATGAGGAACTTAAAAATTCCGGAAAACCTGAGGATATAGCAAAAAAAATTAGCGTAGGAAAAATGAATAAATTTAAAGAAGAAAATAGTCTTTTAACGCAGGCTTGGGTTATGGAGCCAAAAAAGAAAGTTAAAGATATTATTAAAGAGCTTTCGATTAATGATTTAAAGATAAGAGAGTTTAGTAGAATTAAAATAGGTGAATAAATGTTTAATGAAAAGTCTCATAGCCTCAAAATGGATAAAGCTATTGAAGTTTTTTCAAAAGAATTGTCGTCATTAAGAACTGGTAGAGCCAATGCTGCTATGCTTGATATAATAAAAGTTGATGTTTATGGACAGCAAATGCCTATAAACCAGATTGGTAGCATAACAACGCCAGAACCAAGAATGATTAATATTCAGGTGTGGGATCAAAACAATGTAGCATTAATCGATGCTGCAATTAAAAAATCTGAATTAGGTTTGAATCCACAAATAGATGGTCAATTAATAAGGTTACCAATTCCAGAATTAAATGAAGAGAGAAGAACTGAACTAAAAAAATTGATTAAATCAATGGGAGAAAAATGTAAAGTATCAATTAGAAATGCTCGAAGAGATGCAAATGATGAGCTAAAAAAACTTTTAAAATCAAAAGAAATTGGTGAAGATGAAGAAAAGACTTTTGAAAAAAATGTTCAAAACATTACTGATAAACATATTCAAATAGTAGAAGAAAAAGTTTCAATTAAAGAAAAAGAAATAATGACCATATGAACCCTTTGAAACATGTAGCCATTATCATGGACGGTAATGGGAGATGGGGTTTAAAATATAAAAATTCTAGAAATGCTGGACATAAAGCTGGCTTAAAAACTGTAGAAACAATTATAAAAGCAACATTAAAAAATAAGATAAGATTTTTAACGTTGTTTGCATTTTCAACAGAAAATTGGAAAAGGCCAAAAAATGAAATAGATTACCTATTCAACTTATTGGAAAATTTTTTAATCCATAGAATAGAAGATCTCCACAAACAGAATATAAGACTTAAAATTTTAGGATCAAAAAAGTTTTCAAGTAAACTTAATAAACTCTTGTATTATTCGGAAAAAAAAACGTCTAAAAATACTAAGTTACAAATTAATCTTGCTTTGAATTATGGATCTAAATTGGAATTAATTGATGCATTCAAAAAAATAAGTAGAAACAAAAGTAAAATTAATGAAAAAAACTTAGAAAAATGTCTACAAACTAAGCATATACCTGATCCTGATATATTAATAAGAACTGGTAACACTAAAAGATTAAGTAATTTTTTGTTATGGCAAATAGCTTATTCAGAAATTTTTTTTGAAAAAAAATTATGGCCAGCATTTACCGAAAAAGATTTCAAAAAGATAATAATAGAGTACAAAAAAATAAAAAGAAACTTTGGAAATATATAATGACCAATGAGTTAAATAAAAGAATTATCACATCAGTGATACTATTTATTGTTTTTTTAGCAATCTTATATAGTCATAGTTCAGTTTTTGGTATGTCGTTACTAGTTTTTGGTTTCGCTATTTGTATAGAATTTAACAATATCCTTAGAAAATTGGTAGGTGATTTATATTTACCTTCTGCAAAATTTAATTCAAAGTTTTTTGTTTATATGTGGTTACCGTTTATTTATATGTTCTTTATATTTGGTCTATTAACTTATGATATATATAGAATGGAGGGACCAACCTTTTTCTTGTTTATAATTTCAATATGTTTCTTTACTGATATAGGTGGTTATGTTGTTGGTAAAACGATTGGTGGAAAAAGATTAACTAAAATTAGTCCAAACAAAACCCTATCTGGTTCGATAGGTTCATTCCTATTTAGTGTTATTCCATTAATTATTTTTATTAATATAAATAATTTTCAATTAAAATTTGAGATCAATACTGTAATTTTATGTCTTTTAATTTCTCTTGTCAGTCAAATTGGTGACTTATTTATTTCATTATTAAAAAGAAAAGCTAAAATCAAGAATACAGGAAATATTTTACCAGGTCATGGTGGTCTTTTAGATCGAACAGATGGTATTATATTTGCAATTCCATTTTCTAAATTATTATTAAGTTTTATTTAAATGAAAAAGAAAGTCGCAATTCTCGGTTCAACAGGTTCTATTGGAAAAACGCTTATTAATATAATTAAAAAAGATAAAATAAATTTTGAAATCATATTATTATCGGCTGATGAAAATTATAAAGAATTATTAAAACAAGCTAGGTTATTTAAAGTAAAAAATTTAATTATAACTAATAAAAACAGTTATAAAAAAATTAAAGAGGAAAAATTTTCAAAAAAAATTAAAGTTTTCAATAATTTTGAAAGTTTTAAAAAAATATTTAAAAAAAAAATACATTACACGATGAGCTCAATTTCCGGAATTGAGGGATTAAAACCTACGATTGAAATTATTAAATACACAAAAAGTATAGCTATAGCCAACAAAGAGGCGATTATTTGCGGCTGGAACTTAATAGAAAAAGAATTAAAAAAGAATAAAACAAATTTTATACCTGTAGATTCAGAACATTTTTCCATTTGGTACGCTTTAAAAAGTATTGATAAAGAAATTATTGAAAAAATTTATTTAACAGCCTCTGGAGGGCCATTTTTAAATTACCCTAAAAAAAAGTTTAATAGAATAAAAATGAAACAAGCTGTCAATCATCCTAACTGGAAAATGGGAAAAAAAATTTCTGTAGACTCCGCAACTATGATGAATAAAGCATTTGAAATCATTGAGGCAAAAAAGATTTTTAATATTCCATATAAAAAATTATCTATAATCATTCATCCAAAATCATATGTTCACGCAATTTTGAAGTTTAAAAATGGATTAACAAAAATAATTGTACATGACACAAATATGAAAATTCCTATATTTAATTCTTTATACTCATCGAGTAAATCAATTAATTCAAAAAAATTAGATTTGATGGTTTTAAATAATTTAAATTTTCAAGATATAGATTTAAAGCGTTTCCCAATAATAAAAATATTGAGCAAGTTACCCGAAAAACCTTCCTTATTTGAAACAGTTTTAGTTTCTATAAATGACAAACTAGTAAAATTATTTTTAGATAATAGAATTAAATTTACTGATATTTCTAAAAAAATCAATATTATGCTTGAATTAAAAGAATTTAGAAGATTCAAAAAATTAAAAGTAACTAAGGTCGATGACATAATAAATTTGAATAACAGAATCGAATTAAAGCTAAAAAATATGAGTAATAATTAAAAAATGATGAATTTTAAAAAAATAATATCTTTATCCTTAGTTATCTTTTTTTCAACTTGCTCAGTTCTATTTGCTGAAATTATTAAAGAGATACAGGTAAAAGGAAATGAGAGGGTTTCTGATAAAAGTATTGAGATGTTCTCTAATATTAATATTGGGGACAATATTGACAATGAAGACTTAAATCAGATACTTAAAAATGTTTATGATTCAAATTTTTTTAACAATGTCAAAGTTTCTTTTGAAAATAATACTTTAACAATTATTGTAGAAGAAAGTTCTTTAGTTGAAAACGTTGTTATAAATGGTCCAAAATCAAAAACTTTGATTAAAGAATTAGAAAAAAATTTAAGAGTTAAATCAAGAACATCGTATAATAAAATCTTACTTTCAGAGGACAAAAAAAATATAACAGAAGCTTTAAAACAAAAAGGGTACTTTTTTTCAAAGGTTGATGTAACGATTGAAAAATTAACCGATAATAAAATTAACTTAATATACAATGTTGAAATAGGTGAGAAAGCAAAAATTAAAAAAATTTCTTTTATAGGAGATAAAATTTTCAAAGATAGAAAACTTAGATCTGTTATAATAAGTGAAGAATATAAATTTTGGAAATTTATTTCTGGTAAAAAATTTCTAAATCAAAATCTTATTAATTTAGATGAAAGACTTTTAAAAAATTTTTATCTTAATAGAGGTTTCTATAATGTAAGGATAAATTCTTCTTTTGCAAAAATGTTAAATGAAACTGAATTTGAATTAATCTACAATATTATTCCTAATAACAGATTTTTTTTTAATAAAATTTCGTTAGATTTACCAATCGACTTTGATCAATCTAATTTTGAAGATCTAGATAAATATTTTAAGAAATTAAATGGAAAAAAATACTCGTTGAATGTTATTGAAAATATTTTAGATGAAATTGATAAAGTTATTTTAGATGAGGAATATAAAACTTTAGAAGCAAAGGTTGATGAAAATATTTTTGAAAATAAAATTGATTTAACCTTTTCTATCTCTGAGGGAAAAAAATATATTGTTGAGAGAATAAATATTTATGGAAATAATATTACTCAAGAAAATGTAATAAGAAATCAACTATTGATTGACGAGGGAGATGAATTTAACTCAATATTAGCCTCTAAATCTATAAACAACATACAAGCTCTTAATATATTCAAATCTGTAGATAGTAAAATAATAGATAAAGAGAATGACCGTAAAATAATCGATATTAGTGTTGAGGAAAAAGCAACTGGAGAAATAATGGCTGGAGCTGGTGTTGGTACAGACGGTAGCACATTAAGTTTTGCAATAAAGGAAAATAATTATCTTGGGCGTGGTATTAAGTTGGTGAGTGAATTAACTGTTTCAGAGGAGACTATTAAAGGCCAATTTAACGTTAATAATCCTAATTTTAAAAATTCTGATAAATCAATTAATCTTAATGTTCAATCTTTAGAGACCGATAAATTAACTGACTCAGGTTACAAAACAAATAAAACAGGTTTTGGTTTTGGAACCAACTTTGAATATCAAGATGATGTTTTTATTGGTTTGGGTCAAGATTCATATTATGAAAAGATTGAAACAAATAGCTCTGCATCCACAAGACAAAAATCTCAGGCAGGAAATTATTGGGATACATTTGTAAATCTTGATTTGAATTATGACAAAAGAAACCAAAAATTCAGACCAACAGATGGTTTTAGGAGTAGTTATTCTGTTAATTTACCAATAATTAGCGAAAATAACTCTCTAACAAATGCCTATGTTTTTACTTATTACGATGAGTTGTATCAAGATAATGTTACAAAATTTTCTTTTTTTGCAAAAGCAGCTAATTCGTTGACGAATGATAATATAAAATTATCAGAAAGAATATATTTACCTGGCAGCAGATTAAGAGGATTCGTAAGTGGCGGCGTTGGACCTAAAGATGGAAATGATTTTATTGGAGGAAATTATGCATCATCTATAAATGTTCAAACATCGATACCACAACTTTTACCCAATATACAAAATATGGATGTTTCAATGTTTTTTGACGCCGGTAATGTTTGGGGTGTTGATTACGATTCTAGTTTAGACGATACAAATAAAATTAGATCCTCAATTGGTGTAGGAATAGACTGGTTTACATTAGTTGGCCCTCTAAGTGTATCATTTTCACATCCAATCAGCAAAGTTGACTCTGATAAAACAGAGTCATTCAAATTTAATTTGGGAACGACATTTTGATATTTAAAAAAAACTTTTTTGCAATAATTATTTTTTTTTTATTAGGATTAACTAACGTTTGCTCTTCTGAAAAGATAGCATATCTTGATGTTGAATTTATAATTAATAAATCTAAACCAGCCCTAAAGATAATTAAAAAGATAGAAAAAATTCGTGATCAAGAAACTGAAAAATTAATTAAGATGGAGAATAATCTTAAAAAGAAAAATGAAGATCTAGTCAAAACTAAAAATTTAATTTCCAAAGAGGAACTAGATAAAAAAATTTTAAGTTTAAGAACTGAAGCTAAATCATTCGAAGAATTAAGAAAAAAAACTATTAAAGATTTAAACGATAAAAGAAATAAAGAACTTAATCAATTTTTAAAACTTATAAACCCCATTGTTCAAGAATATATGAAAGAAAAATCAATCGATATGATTATAGACAAAAAGAATATATTCATGGCAAAATCTAATAATGATATAACAAAAGATATTTTGGAGATTATTAATACTAAGATTAAGTAAATGGAAAAATTAAATAGAAAACAGATAGAGGAATTATTACCACATAGAGAACCTATGTTATTAATTGATGAGTTATATGATATAAAAAAATTAAAATCAGCAACAGCAATCCTAAATGTAAAAAAAGATAGTTTTTTTGTAAATGGTCATTTCCCAGGGCAGCCTGTCATGCCGGGTGTTTTAATTGTAGAGTCTTTTGGTCAAGCAGCTGCAGCGTTAACAGCTCATGGTTTAGATAAAGCTACATATGAAAATAAATTAGTTTTTTTAATGAGTGTAGAAAAAGCACGTTTTAGAAATCCTGTAATACCTGATTGCAAGCTTGAATTAAAGATAGAGGCTGTAAGATCACATGGAAGAGTATGGAAATATAAAGGTGATGCTTTTGTGAATAATACTAAAGTTGCTGATGCTATATGGTCTGCAACCATTGTTGATAGGAAATAATTAGCAATATTTCTTTACTACAAAAGATACTTTGCTTTGATAAAAGCAATCATGTCTAATCTTTTCTTTCCAAGCAAAAGTCCAATAAGTCTTTTTAGAATTTATGAATTTTTAAAGATTACTAATCAAAAAAAAAATGATTTTGATTTTTATGATATAAAAGATTTACAAAGTGCTAATAAAGATTCTATAACTTTCTTACATTCAAAGAGATATAAAGAAGTAGCAAAATCAACTAAAGCATCATTTTGTTTAACTTCAAATTTATTAAAAGATTATTTACCAAAAAATTGTGAGCCGATTATTGTAAATAATGTACTTACTGCGGTTGCTAAAATTACTGAAGAATTTTATCCAAATTCAATAGAAGATGAATTTGATGATAAAGTTTTAGATATAAAAAATTATAATTATAAGAGTGTTATTCACGGTCAAAATGTTCTTATAGGAGAAAATGTTAAGATTGGATCTGATTGTATGATTGGCCATAATACTATTATAGAAAAAAACGTACACATCGGAGATAATTGTAAAATCGGCTCAAACACAATTATTAGAAACTCAATAATAAGAAATAATGTAAGTATACTTGACAATTGTATAATTGGCAAAAAAGGCTTTGGGTTTTTTCCAAATAAAAAAAAAAATCTTAGATATCCACATATTGGAATTGTAATAATTAATGAGGGCTGTGAAATTGGTTGTGGTGCAACAATTGATCGTGGTTCAATGTCTAACACTGAAATTGGAAAAAATACATTTTTAGATAATCAAATACATATAGCGCACAATGTAAAAATTGGAGAAAATACAATTATTGCTGGCCAAGTAGGTATAGCTGGAAGTTCAACAATTGGTAATAATGTTAGAATTGGAGGACAGGCTGGTATTTCTGGTCATTTAAAAATTGGCAATAATGTTGATATAGCAGGGGGTAGTGGAGTTATAAAAGATATACCAGATAACTCTAGGGTTATGGGATATCCAGCAAAAAATTTAAGAGAGTTTTTGAGAGAAAATAAATAATGATTCATGAAACTGCAACAATAGATCCAAAAGCGAAAATTTCTGCAAATGTTCAAATCGGTCCTTATTGTGTAGTAGGACCAAATGTTGAAATAGATGAGGAGGTAATTTTACAGTCTCATGTTCACGTTTTGGGTAAAACAAAAATTGGTAAAAAAAATAAGATTTATTCATTTGCCTCAATTGGTAATGAGCCTCAAGATTTAAAATATAATGGTGAGGATACTCAACTTGAAATAGGTGATGGAAATAAAATTAGAGAATATGTAACTATTAATACTGGTACAGTTGGAGGAGGTGGGTTAACAAAGGTTGGGAATAATTGTTTATTTATGGTTTCATCGCATGTTGCACACGATTGTATTGTCGAGGACAATGTTATTCTAGCTAACAATGTACCTCTAGGTGGCCACGCACATATTGAACAAAATGTTATAATTGGAGGAAACTCAGCTGTTCAACAATTTACTAGAGTAGGTAAGTTTGCAATGATAGGTGGTATGTGTGGTGTTGTTAGAGATATTATTCCTTATGCAATGGTTCATGGCAACAGGAGCATTCTTCAAGGGCTAAATTTAATAGGTTTAAGAAGACAAAAAATACCTAATAAAGAGATTATTGCATTAACTGAAGCTTACAAAGAGATTTTCAAAAGTGAAAATTTAACTGAAAATTTAAAAAATTTAAAATCTGAACTCAAAAAAAACAACCTAGTTAAAGATGTTGTTGAATTTTTAGAGAAAGATAAAAAAAGACCAATATGTACACCTTTTTCAAAATAAAATGTTTGGTTTATTTCTAGGCGATACTGATTTTTCAAAAATTGTTCTTAAAAAGGTAAAAAAATTAAATAAAAATTATTTTATAATTGATTTTTCAAAAAATAATAAATTTGTAAAAGAAAAAAACTCTCACAGAATAAGTATCGGTAAATTTGGAAAAATTATAAATCTGATAAAAGAAAAAAAATCAAACAAAGTTCTTTTTGCAGGAAAAATTGCAAAACCTAAATTTTCGTCTCTAAGATTAGATTTGAAAGGTATTTATTATATGCCAAGTGTTATAAAAGCTTCTAAATTAGGTGATGCAGCCATCATAAAAGCTATAATTAGAATTCTTAATAATGAAAAAATTAAAGTTATAAGTTCAACTTATTTCAATCCTGAATTAAATGCTAAAAAAGGGATTTTTACAAATATAAAACCCTCAATTAATGATAACAAATCAATTAACCAAGGAATAAGATTTTTAAATAAGTCAAATACTTTAGATCATGTTCAAGCATTAGTAGTAAAAGATCAAAAAATTATTGCTAAGGAGGGCAGACAAGGTACAAAAAAAATGTTGTCAAAATTAAAAAAAAACTCAGGTGGCATTTTGATTAAATTTCCAAAAAAAAGACAGGATTTAAGAATGGACTTGCCAACTATAGGGCTTCAAACCCTTAAAGACTGCAAAAAATATGGACTAAAAGGAATAGTTATGAAGTCTAAAAAAAATATTTTTTTAGATAAAATTCAATGCATTAAATTTGCTAATAAAAGTAAAATTTTTATTTCAGTAAGATGAAAAAAATATTCGTATTAACGGGTGAACCATCTGGTGATAAACTTGCATCAACTGCTATATCTAAAATTCAAAAAGACAATAAAAATATTGAATATTTATCTGTAGGCGGTGTAAATTTAGAGAAGATTGGTATTAAATCTATTTTCGAATTGAAAGAAATTACTTATTTAGGTTTTACGAGTGTTTTATTAAATATCTTCAAAATTAAAAAAAGAATTAATCAGACAGTCGATGAAATTTTAAAATTTGAACCTGACATCTTATTTAGTGTTGATAGCCCTGATTTTACACTAAGAGTTGCTGAAATAGTAAAAAAAAGAAACCCTAAAATAAAAACAATTCATTACGTGGCACCACAAGTATGGATTTGGAGAAAAAACAGAGTTAAAAAGATAAAAAAATTTATTGACCATATACTTTTATTATTTGATTTTGAAAAAAAATACTTTGATGATGAAAATATAAAAAACACCTTTGTTGGTCACCCATTAATTGAAAATATAGGTCTAAATAAGACAGATTTAAACAACCTTGTTTCCAAAGATAAAAAAATAATATCAATTTTTGCAGGTAGTAGAAATTCAGAAACAAACGTTCTTTTACCTATATTAGTTCAATTTATTATTTTGATGAACAAAAAAGATCCTAATTATAATTTTGTATTTCACGCAACAGATGAAAATAAAAAACAAATAATTGATTACATTAAAGTTGAAAACATAGAAAATATTGATGTGGTTTCAGATGAAAACATGAAAAGAGAGATATTATTGAACTCAATTTTTGCTGTATGTAAATCTGGAACTGTATCTTTACAAGTTTGTAATGCAAATGTTCCTTCAATAATTATTTATAAATTAAACTTTATAAATTTTATGATTTTTAAATTATTAGTTAATGTAAAATTTGCTAACATTATAAATATTATCAACAATAGAGAGGTTATTCCTGAATTGCTTCAAAATGAATGCAATGCTAAAGAAATTTATAATTCAGTTGTCTATATGCTAAAAAATCCAGATATTAGAAAAAAACAATTGGAAGATTGTAATCGAACTTTAAAGGGTATTAGATCTAAAACCTCATCATCGAGTGAGGTAGCCACAATTTTAGGCAAAAGTCTTATTAGTTAATCTTTTTTCAACTTCATTTTTACCTAAAGATACAATTATATCATAAATACCAGGCCCAAATTTTGAACCTGTTAATGCTATTCTTAAAGGTTGCCCAACACCTTTAAAATTAGTGTTATTAGATTTTATTAGTTCTTGAACAACTGGTTCTAAATCTTCTCTTCTAAATTCTTTTATTTTATTAATTCTTTCATTAAATTCGGATATTATCTTTTTGGCTTTATCATCAATTAATTTAAGGTCTTCTTTATCAAAATTAACATCGTCATTAAGAATATATTGGCTATTGTTGAATATATCCTCAAGTGTTTTAGCTTTATTTTTAAGAAATGATAAAGACTTTTTAATCTTATCATTTTTCTCCGTTTTAATTTTACTTTTAAAGATCTCACAGTAATTTACGAATTGACTAAAAAGATCATTTTCATCTATATTTTTAATATAATGTTCATTCATAGATAAAATTCTACTCATATCTAATTTTGATGGAGATTTCCCGATACCTTTTAAATTAAAATACTTAATACTTTCGTCTAATGTAAAAATTTCCTTATCTTCAAAAGACCATCCCAACCTAAGTAAGTAATTTCTTAAAGCATCAGGTATTATACCAATTTTAGAATAGTCCTCTAAAGTTGACGCTTTATCTCTTTTTGATAGTTTTTTTCCCTCTATTGTATGTATTAGTGGTATATGAGCAAATGATGGTAAATCCCAACCCATAGCCTCATAGATTTGAATTTGTTTAAAGGTATTTATCTTGTGGTCGTCCCCCCTGATTATGTGTGTCATATTCATTTGGTGATCGTCAACAGATGCAGACAAGTTATAAGTTGGTGTCCCATCATTTCGTAAAATTACAAAATCCTCAATTGTATTATTTTCAATCTCTACATCGCCTTGCACCAAGTCTTTTAAGACAGATTTTCCTGTAACTTTGCTTTTAAATCTAATTACTGGTTTTATATTATTTGGAGCTTCACTCTCATTCTTATCTCTCCATTTTCTATCATAGACATACGGAATTTTCTTTTGTTTAGCTCTCTTTTTTTGTTCTTCTATTTCTTCATTTGAGCAGTAACACTTGTATGCATTTCCTTTCTTTAATAGCTCATTAGCTACTTTTATGTGATCATTAATTTTTTGAGATTGTATATATTCTTGTCCATCATGATTAATACCTATCCATTGAAGAGACTCTATAATTTGTTTCCTGTATTCTTCTTTTGATCTTTCCCTATCCGTATCTTCAATTCTAAGGTAAAAACTACCTTTCTGATTTTTTGAATAAAGCCAATTAAATAGAGCTGTTCTTACACCACCAATATGCAAAGGTCCGGTGGGAGATGGAGCAAATCTAGTTGCTACTTTTTTCATTAAAATGGTTTAGACTATTTTTTTAGAAGTTTCTATATAAAGATACCAAAACTCCCTGAACTTTTACTCTATCAGGTCCGAAAATTTTAGTTTCGTAATTTCTGTTAGCACTTTCTAATGCTATAACTTTACCTTTTTTTCGAATTCTTTTTAGCATTGCCTCATGCTCATCGATCAATGCTACAACTATTTTTCCATTATCAGCTGTATCTGTTCTTTTTATTATTACAGTATCTCCCTCGTGGATTCCAGCTTCAATCATAGAATCACCTTGGACTTTTAATCCAAAATAATCACCATTTTTTTCTAAATTAGTTGGCAATGGTATTCTTGAGACTTCATTTTGTATTGCTTCAACTGGAGTACCAGCTGCAATTTTACCTAAAACAGGTACTTCTGCATCATCAGATAATGGATTTTCATCATCTAACCCCCCCTTTATTACACTTGGAGAAAAATTATTATAAATATCATTAGCTGAAGCTGTTTCGGGTAATTTAATTACCTCTAATGCTCTAGCTTTATGCGCTAGTCTTTTTATAAAACCTCTTTCCTCTAAGGCACTTATAAGTCTATGAATACCAGACTTAGATTTTAGATTAAGAGACTCTTTCATTTCCTCATAAGAAGGGGATACACCAGAACTTCTCAACTTCTTGTTGATAAATAAAAGTAAGTTTTTTTGTTTTTTTGTAAGCATAAGAACAAATATCGTACAAACAATGTTCTATAAAAGTTCTCGTAAATTCACAACAGTTAAAAAACCTTTAAAATTGGGGATAATTAGACTAAAGGACGGAAAAAATAGAATTATTTTCAAGATTTTTCAAAAGTGATTCACCAATCAGAAAAGTTTTAATGGAGGTTTTGCTAGATAGTTCCAAAAGTTCAGCTTTTGTTTTAATTCCACTTTCAGAAATTAAAGGACCTGTATGACTAACTAACACATCATGAATATCAAAAGTTGTATTTATATCAGTTTTTAGAGTTTTTAAGTTTCTATTATTTATTCCTATCAAAGCATCCTTAAATCTAAGAGCCTGTTTAGCCTCATCTACAGTGTGAACTTCAACAATTACAGACATATCTAATTTTAAAGCTTCTTCATATAATTCATTCGCAAGTTTATTAGAGACACCAGCTAAAATTATTAGTATGGCATCAGCACCATAACTTTTAGCTAGAGATATTTGAAATTTATCTACAAAAAAATCTTTACAAAGAATTGGTAAATCTATTTCTTGTTTAATTTTACTTATATGGGTTAAATTTCCTAAAAAGTAATCTTCCTCAGTTAAAACTGATAAACAAGTTGTTTTGTTATGATTGTATATGTTTGCTATTTTAACAGGATCATAATCTTTGATAATTACTCCTGCTGATGGGCTAGCTTTTTTAATTTCAGCAATAATAGAAAATTTGCCTTCTTTAATATTATTTTCAATTTTTTCTTTAAAATTAATAAATTTTCTATTTGTATTAATTAATTCGTTTAACGAGTCTTGTGAAATAGTTTTTTTTAAATTTACTATTTTTTCACTTTTATTTTTAATTATCTTTTCAAGAACATTTTCAATCATTTTGAATTCTTTCTAAGTGTATCATGACTTTCTTTGATAAAATATGTTCTTTTGCATCATTATATGCATCGACGAAATTTTTATGGGTTTCATTTACGATTAAACCTGCAGCAGCATTTAAACAAACTGCTTTAGAAAAATCGTTATCCTCACCTTTAAATATATCGATCATTTTATCTGCATTAAATTTTGCATCATCTCCAACAAGATTTTCAAACTTATCTGCATTGACATTTAATTCTTTGGGATCAATAACAATTTCAGAAATCTTATTATCTTTTAATTGAATTACATTTGTTTTGGCATAGGGAGAAATTTCATCTAAACCATCATTACTATTTACAATCCATGCAAATTTTATATTTAAATTCTTTAAAGCATCTGCAAATGTCCTTAAAAGCTTTTTATCAAAAACTCCCACCACTTGTCTTTTAACAAGAGCAGGGCTACTTAGAGGTCCTATCATATTAAATATTGTTCTTTTTCCAATTTTTTTTCTAGTTGGACCAACAAATCTCATTGCACTATGATAATTAGGTGCAAACATAAATCCGAAATTATTCTTATGAATTTGGGCCTCTATATCATTTGGTTCCAAATTAATTTTTATCTTCAAAGCTTCTAAAACGTCACCTGATCCACATTTAGAAGATACAGCCTTATTACCATGCTTTGCCACCTTGACCCCCATACTTGCAAGTAATAACGCAGATGCTGTTGATATATTAAGAGTATTCATGCCATCACCACCAGTTCCACATGTATCAACACAATTTTCTACATTTACTCTTTTAGACTTGTTCCTAAGAACATAAACGCCACCTGCTATTTCATCTGAAGCCTCACCTTTAGCTGATAAAAAAGTCAAAAAATCAAATATTTCCTGGTCCTCGGCTTTACCATCCATTAACAACTCAAAAGCAGTTTTGCTTTCATCAAAAGATAGATTCTCTTTATTTCTAATTTTTTCTATGAATTGTTTCATCTAAATTCTAATGAAGTTCTTTAAAATTTTCATACCTAATTTAGTTTTAATACTTTCAGGGTGAAATTGCACTCCATGAACATCATATTTTTTATGTTGAACACCCATTATTAAACCATCTTTCGTCTCTGCAGTGATTTCAAGATCACTGGATAGTGATTTTTTGTCAATTATTAAGCTGTGATAACGCGTTGCCTCAAAAGTTTTAGGAAGATTTTTTAATATACCGTTTTTTTTAGTTTTGATTTTACTGGTTTTTCCATGCATTAGTTTTCTTGCTTGAATAATTTTTGATCCAAATACCTGTCCAATAATTTGGTGACCCAAACAAACACCTAGTATAGGAATTTTTTTGTATAAAGATTTTACAATCTTAAGGCAGTTACCAGATTGATTAGGATTACCAGGCCCAGGTGAGATTACAATTTTATTATACCTTCTTTTTAATATTTCTTTTGGTGTAATTTTATCATTTCTAATTACATCAACGAAGACTTTTAGTGAGGATAAATAATGATAGAGATTGAAAGTAAAACTATCATAATTATCTATTAAAATTATTTTTTTCATTTTAGTGCATTAATCAAAGCTTTTGCTTTATTAACCGTTTCTTCATATTCTTTCAAAGGTTTACTGTCAGCAACAATACCAGCTCCTGCTTGAACATAAAATTTATCTTTTTTTGCAACCGCCGTCCGTAAAGCAATACATGTATCAAATTCTCCATTTGCTGAAAAATAACCAATTCCCCCAGCATAAACTTTTCTTTTTGTCTTTTCCAATTCATCTATAATTTCCATAGCTCTTATTTTTGGAGCACCTGAAACTGTTCCCGCAGGAAAACCAGCTAAAAGAGATTTAAACTTGGAGAATTTATTATTATATTCACCAACTACATTAGAAACTATGTGCATAACGTGAGAATATTTTTCTATAACAAAGCTTTCTGTGACTTTTACAGAATTTATTTTTGATACTTTTCCAGCATCGTTTCTACCAAGATCAAGCAACATTAGGTGTTCCGAGAGTTCTTTTTTATCTTTAAGTAAATCTTTTTCATAAAATTTATCTTGAGATACATTTTTTCCTCTTGGTCTGGTTCCTGCAATTGGTCTTACGGTAATCTTATTATCCCTTAATCTAACTAAAATTTCAGGACTTGCTCCAATTATCTGAAAATCTTTAAAATTAAAAAAAAACATAAAGGGAGAAGGATTTGTTACTCTTAGTTTTTTATAAATTTCTAGAGGTGATTTAGTTAATTTAGCCTCAAATCTTTGACTTAGAACAACTTGAAAAATATCACCGATTTTGATGAAATTTTTTGCTTTGTTTACCATATTTAAAAATCTTTTTTTTGGGGTATTTGACTTAACTTTTATATCTATCTTAATATCGAAATTTTTATAATAATTTTTTTTTATTTTTGATTGAATTAAAAGAAGATTAAGCTCTGATTTAATTTCTGAATATCTCCTTTTATAATCTTTTATATTTTGATCAGCAAAAATATTTATAATATAAAAAATCTTTTTTTTAAAATTATCGTGAATAATCAAAGTCTGTGGTCTTAACAATCTAACATCAGGAATTTTCAAATCATCCTTACAATTGTTTGGTATTTTTTCTATATATCTTATAGCATCATAAGAAAAATAGCCTGAGATTAATGATGAAATAGGTGGTAAATTTTTTGGTATTTCAAATTTAAAATCCTCAATAATTTTTTCAATTAATTGGCTCGGTTTATTTCTCAATTTTAATCTTTTATTACCTCTAATTAAAAATGAATTATTATTATTGAATTCCCAGATCTTATCAGGATTTTTACCAAAAATTGTATATCGCCCTCTTATTTTGCCTTTTTCAACAGACTCAAAGATAAAACTATTTTTTTCTATTAAAAAATTATCAATCAAATTTGAAATATCATCATTTTTTTTGATTTTTTTTGATGTAAATATTATTTGATTTTTTTTGCCTCTGTGTCGAAACTTAAAATCATTGAAGCTTCGATTAATTATCATTGAAAATAATTCTTAACTCGTTGAATTGTTTTTTTGTTTAAAGTAACCTTATATTTATCATTTAAAAGCTCATCATAAGATTTTAATAATCTTTGTTTTGTTTCTGTTTTTTGTTCATTCATTATATCTTTATAATTATTATTATTAAATTGAACATTTATAAATTTCCTAATTTTAGCTAAGTAAATATTGTCATTTTCATAAACTAAAGCAAATGACTTTTCAGGAAGTGAATATAATAATTTGACTGAATTAGAGTCAAATTTATCAACATCTTTTATTGAGTTTAAGGTTATAGTTTCAAAGTTTTCTTTATGCATTTTTGAAAATTCTATGTCCGAGAAATTATTATTTCTTATTTTGGATAGTAAATCTTTATTATAATCAAATCTTTTTTGTTGAAAAATTAATTCTAAAATTTCATTCTTGGTTTCTACATCTCTTGTATCAGGACTCCTTTGATTAATTTGATCTATTTTATACAAAATAAACTCGTTTTCAGTTTCAAATATGTCAAAAGAATTTTGCCTTAAATCAAATATTTTTTTTTCTATTTCTTTTGCAGTCTCAGAGTATTTAAAATTAGAGATATTTGTCGATTCAATGCCAAATTTTTGAACGATATCAATAAAATCAACTTCATTTGAAATATCTATTTCTATTTGATCTATACTGTCAAAAAAGGCTTGATTATATTCATCAACACCAACCAAGTTTGTTGGATTAATTTTTGCATAACTAAAATCAATATAGTCTACTTTTAAAGTATCTTCATTTTCTCTTAAAAATTGATCTATTTCAGATTGAGTTATTTGATCTTTTTGTGCATAAAAACTATTTAAATTTATAAATTCTAGTTCAATTTTTCTATTTTGCTCTTGATAAAATTTTTCAGCTAAAAATTTTGGTGTGACAGTTCCTGATCCTATATAATCAAATAAATTTTTCTGAGTTTCACTGTTTCTTAATCGAGTTTCATAAATCGGAGCAGCAATATTATTTTCCAATAAAAATTTTTCATATTTAATTCTTTGAAAAATCCCATTTTCATCTAAAAAACTTTTATTATTTTTAATTTTTTTTAATAAAGAATTTTCACTTAAAGCAATATTAAAACTTTCTACTTCAAGATTTAATATTTCTGATGTGATTAAAGTGGAAAGTAATTCCTCAATTACATTTTTATCTAAATTATTTCTGATGTATTCAGGTGATATTTCTAATGTATTTACATGATTTAAAAAGTCTTCTGTAGAAATATTAGTGTTATTTATTTTGGCAATATTATTAGTATTTCCGCTACTGAACATACCGCCCATTCCCCAAAAAACAAATGGAATAATCATTATAAAAACCAATACTCCGGCAAACTTAGATTTTGAAAAATTTCTAAAACTTCCAATCATTACTTTATAAATTTATTGAACTATAAAAAGCAAACCTATAGATTAAATTTTACCATATGACAAATAAATATATGTACTTTGTAGCTAATTGGAAAATGTATGGAAATAAAAACTCATTAAATACATTAGATAAAGTAATTAAATTTTCAAAATCTAAGGAAATTAGGAAAGGACGATTGATATATTGCCCCCCGTATACTTTACTAAGTTCTTTTTATCAAAAATTTCAAAATTGTTTAATAGATATTGGTGCACAAAATTGCCATGAAAGTTCAGAATATGGAGCGCACACAGGTTTTGTAAACGCCAAAATGATAAAAAATATTGGTGCTAATTATGTGATCATTGGTCATTCAGAAAATAGGAATAAAGGGGAGACAGATAAACTTATTAATCAAAAAATTAAAAGTGCAATTAATGCAAAACTCAAGGTAATACTCTGTATTGGGGAAACTCTAAAAGAAAAAAGGAGTGGCAAAACAAAATCAGTTTTATCCAAGCAAATCAAATATGGATTAGACAAAATCAAGATCAAAAAAAATCTTTTTATAGCTTACGAACCTGTTTGGTCAATTGGCACAGGTAAAATTCTTAAGTCATCAGAGCTCAATCAAGCTATTAAATTTATAAAAAGTAAGTTTAAAAAGAAATCACCGCAAATTTTATATGGTGGTTCAGTAAATACCAACAATATAAATTATTTAAAAAATATAAATGGCTTAAATGGTTTTTTAATAGGTGGTGCATCACAAAACGCTAAAAATTTTATTGATATAGTGAAAAAAACGTATAATTAACTCGCATGGAAAATATACTATTAATTTTAAATATTATTTTTGCATTTATTTTAGTTATTTTAGTTTTAATGCAGAAATCTGAGGGTGGAGCATTAGGTATAGGTGTTTCACAAGAATCTTATATGTTTTCAAGAACAGCTGGAAATTTCATGACTAAAGCTACAGCTGTAATTGCAACTTTGTTCATAATATGTAGTCTTGCTTTGACTATTGTCTCTAGAGGTGAACTAACACCTACAAGCTCAGTTTTAGACATAGTTAAGGAAAAAACCGACGATACACCATCTATTCCTGAAAATAATAATTAAGACTTTTCATTTTCTTTTTTATTCGCTATAAGATAATTCCATGGCGCGATTTATTTTTGTCACCGGCGGCGTGGTCTCATCTTTAGGTAAAGGATTATCATCAGCATCACTAGCATACCTTCTTCAATCAAGAGGATATAAAGTGAGACTAAGAAAATTAGATCCCTACTTAAATGTTGATCCCGGAACAATGAGTCCATTTCAACACGGTGAAGTTTTCGTTACAGATGATGGTGCTGAAACCGATTTAGATTTAGGACATTATGAGAGATTTTCTCAAGTATCAGCAAAAAAATCTGACAACATTACAACTGGTAAAATCTATAATGATGTTCTTAAAAAGGAACGTAAAGGAAAGTATCTTGGTAAGACAGTTCAAGTAATACCTCATATCACAGACCGTATTAAAGAATTTATAAAAAATGATTCCTCTAAGGAAGACTTTATTATCTGCGAAATTGGTGGAATAGTAGGTGATATTGAGAGTTTACCTTTTGTTGAAGCTATTAGACAATTTGCTAATGACATTGGAAAAAAAAATGCATTGTTTATTCATTTAACATTGGTGCCATATTTGAAATCTTCAGATGAAATTAAAACAAAACCAACACAACACTCCGTTAAGGAATTAAGAAGCATTGGTATCCAGCCAGATATTATTATCTGTAGATCAGATAGATCCATACCTTTAGAACATAGAAAAAAAATATCATTATTTTGTAATGTTCATATTAACAATGTAATTGAAACAGTTGATGTTAGAACAATTTATGAAGCACCAATTAGTTTTTTTAATGAAAAATTAGACAAAAGAGTATTAGATTACTTCAAATTAAGATCAAAAAAATCTGTTAGCCTAAGCCCTTGGAAAAAAATCACTAAGATTATTTTGAACACAAAAAAACAAGTGAATGTTGCTATAATTGGAAAATATGTTGATTTAAAAGATGCATATAAATCACTTGATGAAGCATTAACTCACGGAGGTTTTGATAATAAAGTGAAAGTGAACCTAGTAAGAATTGACTCTGAGCAGCTTAAAATTAGTGAGATTAAATCTAAATTGAAAAATATATCAGGTATTTTAATTCCTGGTGGTTTTGGTAAAAGAGGAACAAAAGGTAAAATTGAAGCGATAAAATTTGCCAGAAAAAACAAAATACCTTTTTTAGGTATTTGTTATGGAATGCAAATGGCAATAATAGAATTCGCTAGAAATAAACTTAATTTGAAAAGAGCGACTTCAAGTGAATTTGATAAAAATGGATTATCTGTAATAGGGTTGATTAATGAATGGAATAAAGATGGAAAAATAATAAAGGGGACAGATAAAAATTTGGGTGGCACGATGAGACTTGGATCATATGATGCTAAATTGAAAGACCATTCATTAATAAAAAGCATTTACGGTAAAAGTTTGATCAAGGAAAGACATCGACATAGATACGAAGTTAATATTAATTTTAGAGAAAAATTTGAGAAAAAAGGTTTAATTTTTTCAGGATTATCTCCAGACGGTAAATTACCTGAAATTATTGAGCTCAATAATCATCCGTGGTTTATTGGAGTTCAATTTCATCCTGAATTTAAATCTAGACCTTTATCACCTCATCCATTATTCTCTTCTTTTATCAAGGCAGCCAAAAATCATAGATGAGTAATATTAAAGTTAATTGTGGAAAAATAGAAATCTCTAATAAAAATAAAATTTGCCTCATATCTGGTCCATGTCAACTTGAGTCAGAACAGCACGCATTGGATATGGTGGGCAAAATTAAGGAAATAACAAGTAAATTTAACCTTGGATTTATTTACAAAACTTCATTTGATAAAGCCAACAGAACAAGCTTGAAAGGAAAGAGAGGTATTGGTTTGAATGCCTCATTACCAATTTTCGATAAAATTAAAAAAGATTTCGATGTACCAATATTGACTGATGTACACAATATTGATCAATGTTCAGTTGTTGCAAATCATGTGGACATCTTACAAATTCCTGCCTTTCTATGTAGACAAACAGACTTGTTAGTTGCTGCTGCAAAAACAAATAAAATAGTTAATGTTAAAAAAGGACAATTTTTAGCACCGTGGGATATGATCAATGTAACAAAAAAAATTTCAGACTCAGGTAATAATAATATCTTAGTAACTGAAAGAGGAGCAAGTTTTGGTTATAACACTTTAGTTTCAGATATGAGATCAATACCAATTATGGCTAAAAACGGCTATCCAGTAATTTTTGATGCTACTCACTCAGTTCAACAACCAGGAGGTCTTGGTGAAAAAAGTGGAGGTCAAAGAGAATTTGTAGAATATTTATCAAGAGCTGCTGTAGCAGTGGGTGTGGCTGGTTTATTTATTGAAACACATCAAGACCCAGATAATGCACCTTCAGATGGACCAAATATGCTACCATTAAATAAATTAGAAAATTTACTAAAACAATTAACAGAAATAGATAATTTAATAAAAAATTAGTGAGCAAAATTATTAAAGTAAAAGGCCGTCAAGTTTTTGATAGTAGGGGAAACCCAACTGTTGAAGCAGAGATTTTTACAAAAAATAATAGTGCCAAAGCTATTTGTCCATCAGGTGCGTCTACAGGAACTTTTGAAGCCTTTGAAAAAAGAGATATCAATAATAAAAAATATTTAGGCAAGAGTGTTCTAAATGCTATTAACTCAATAAATACTAAAATTTCAAAAAAATTAAAAGGTCAGAATATACATAATCAAGAAAAAATTGACGCAATAATGATTAATTTAGATGGAACGAAACAAAAAAAAAAATTAGGAGCTAATTCTATTTTAGCTGTTTCTATTGCAGCAAAAAAACTTTCAGCAAAAGAAAAAAAAATCTCTTTATACAAGACATTTTTTATGAAAAAGAATTTTAAATTACCTTACCCAATGATGAATATAATTAATGGTGGTGCTCATGCAGATAATGGTCTTAGAATTCAAGAATTTATGATTAGACCAGATAGAGCAAAAAGTTTTTCTGATGCAATGAGAATATGTTTTGTGGTGATTAAAAATCTTCAGAAATTGATTAAAAAAAAAGGGCTGTCTACATCTGTTGGTGATGAAGGTGGCTTTGCACCAATGATAAATAACAATAATCAAGCCTTAGATTTGATAGTTTCGGCTATTAAAAAGTCTGGATTTATTAATGGTAAGGATGTTTCAATTTGTTTAGATGTAGCAGCAAACGAACTCTTTAAAAAAAATAAATATTCTATTCACTCAAAAAATTTTATATCAGTAGATAAATCTATCATAGAGTACAAAAAGATTATTGAAAAATATAAAATCAAATCAATTGAAGACCCATTCGCTGAAAATGATTGGATTTCTTGGAATAAATTAATGAAAACTATAAAAAAAACTCAAATTGTAGGTGATGACCTATATGTTACAAACTTAGAAAGACTTAAAAAGGGTTTTTTAAATGTTTCTTCAAATGCAATTTTGATTAAATTAAACCAGATTGGTACAGTATCTGAGACTTTAGAAGTAATTAAATTTGCTCAAATTATAGGATTTAAGACTATTATTTCTCATAGATCAGGGGACAGTGAAGATACATTTATCGCTGATTTAGCTGTAGGGACTAACTCGAACCAGATAAAAACAGGGTCATTAGCTAGATCAGAAAGAGTGGCAAAATATAATCAATTAATTCGAATAGAAGAAGAACTTGGAAATAAAGCAATAATGAATAAGATTCATTAATGCTAAAAAAATTAAAAAAAAATTACTTCTTACTAGTATCAACCTTTTTAATCATATACTTTTTTTTCAATCTTTTATCAGGTCAAAGAGGACTAATATCTTATTTTGATAAAAAACAGTATCTAAAGGATCTTCAAAAGGAAAAAACTTTAATTACTTATAAAATTAAGGACTTGGATTTTAAAAATTCATTGTTAAGTGACAATCTAGATCTTGATTATATTGAAACATTGATTAGAGAAAGATTCTTATTTGGTAAAGAAAACGAAAAAATTTATATAATAAAAAATGACACAAAAAATTAGACCTAGGCATCCTGAAAAAGTAAAAAATCCTATAAATCCAATTAAAAAGAAACCGGAATGGATAAGATCCAAACTCATTAATAGCAGAGAGTTTTTTATAACTAAAACAGTCGTAAACAAAAGTAATCTTGTTACTGTCTGCCAGGAAGCCAATTGTCCAAATATAACTGAGTGTTGGAGTAAACGACATGCTACTTTTATGATAATGGGAGACACATGTACAAGAGCTTGTGCATTTTGTGATGTTAAAACTGGCAAACCAGAAAAACTTGACCCATATGAAGATATCAAAATTGCTAATGCTGTAAAAAAACTTAATTTAAGACACGTGGTTATAACATCAGTCGATAGAGATGATCTACCTGATGGAGGTTCAAATCATTTTAAGAAGGTAGTAGATACTACAAGAAAGAAAAATCCTAATACTACAATTGAAGTCCTTACCCCAGATTTTCTTAGAAAAGGTGAGTCTTATAAAAAGTTACTTGAAGCTGATTTAGATGTATTTAATCATAATATTGAGACAGTTCCTAGGCTTTATTTAAGGGTTAGACCAGGTGCTAGATATTTTGCATCACTTGAACTTCTAAAGAATGCAAAGAAAGATAATAAAAAAGTTTTTACTAAGTCAGGAATTATGGTTGGGCTAGGTGAAGAACACGATGAAATAGTTCAAGTTATGGATGATTTGAGATCTGCAAATGTTGATTTTATAACTATTGGTCAATATCTACAACCTTCCGTAAAACATTATCCTCTTGAAAGATATTACCACCCAGATGAATTTAAAGAATTAGAGTTAATTGCAAAATCAAAAGGTTTCCTTTTAGTTTCATCATCACCTTTAACAAGGTCTTCTTATCATGCTGATGAAGATTTTGCTAAACTAAAACAAAATAGAATTAATAGTCATTAATGCCCAAAGCTTCAGTTAAGCGATTAATTGAATGTAAAAAAGATGACTTAATTAAATTAGTTTTAGATATTGAAAAATATCCAGAATTCGTTCCCTTTTGTTTTGGTGCTAAAGTTTATGAAAATAAAAGTGAGGGTAATTTAACAAAAATAATCGCTGATTTAACGATAGGCAAAGGACCTTTTAAAGACACTTATAAAAGTGATGTGGTCTTTGATAAAAGCAAAGATGCTATATTTGTCAGAAATATTGATGGACCTTTAAATCATTTGTCAAACAATTGGTCATTTATTGACAAAAAAAATGGAATTACAGAAATTAGTTTTGATATTGATTTTGAAATTAAAAATAAATTTTTGAATTCTTTAATGGTTGTTTCATTTCAATTTGGATTAGAGAAAATAGCTGATGCATTTCAAAAGAGAGCTGAAGAGCTATTCAGCAGCTCTAAAAATTAAATTTAATGCTTTTCTAACTGTAGCTTTTTGAATTGAAGACCTATTTTTGGCTTTAAATACACACTTATAAACTTGTATTTTAGCACCTTTTTTAAGCCCTATATAAACTAGGCCAACAGGTTTTTTTTTAGTGCCACCCCTTGGTCCTGCAATACCAGTTATTGAGACATTAATATTGGCTTTAGATATTTTAGATAAATTTTTAACCATCTCTGAGCAGCATTGATGACTTACAGCACCATATTTATCAATAATCTTCTTACTCACTTTTAAAACTTTTATTTTTGCTTGGTTAGAGTAGGTGACAAGACCTAAATTAAAAACTTTTGATGCACCACTAATCGAAGTAATAGAGCTAGCTAATAGTCCTCCCGTACATGATTCTGCAAACGAAATTTTAAGTTTTTTTTTGATCAATAATCTTATTAAAGTTTTCATTGAATAAAATAACTTTTAAAAATCATAAAACAAATTAATGATAAAACAACATAAAAACCTGCACAAATATCATCCATAATTACACCAAAACTGTTTTTAAATTTTTTATCAAAAAAATTTACTGGAAAAGGTTTTGCTATGTCAAAAAATCTAAATAAAATAAAACAAGCACAATAAAAAATAATTGCTTCATCAGAAGATTTTTCTGTTCCATGCGAAATCTCATACATATAAATTGGTATAGATTGACCAATAAACTCATCAATAACAACCTCTTTTGGATCTTTGTTTGTATTATCTCTAATATGTATCGCGACTGCTATAAAAGAACAAAAAAAGACAATTATCAGAAATAAAAATATTATAATTAAAGACAAATTTAATACATGAAAAAAAATATATAATAAGATCACTGTTGCCAAAGACCCAAAAGTTCCAGGAATTTTTGGAATTCTTCCTATTCCAAACATTGTAACAAATAAGGTATTAATTTTTTTAATCATATTTTGAGATCGAAATTATCACCTCGCAAGCTATAGCTTTTTCTTTCCCTATTAAACCTAATTTCTCTACTGTTTTACCTTTTAGATTAATTAAACCTTTATTCAAATTTGTTAGTTTAGATATAGAGTCGATTATTTTATTTCTATATTTTGACACTTTCGGTTGTTCACAAATTAAATTAATATCTAAATTATTTATAGAAAAATTCGATTTATAAAGATTTTCTATAACTGGCCTTAACAATTTTGGTGATCTTATATTCTTATATTTTTTAGTATTTGGAAAATATGTACCTATATCTTTTCTTCTTAATGCTCCTAAAATAGCATCAGTAATTGCATGTAAAATTACATCACCATCAGAATGGCCCTTTAAACCTGAATGAAAAGCTATTTTAGCTCCGCCAAGAAACAGTTTTTTATTTTTAACTAATCTATGAATATCAAATCCTAATCCATAGAAAGTTTTCGATGATTTGATGTCATCTAAATAGGTAATTTTATTATTAGAATTTTCACCTGGGATAAATTTTATTTTATAGTTTTGATTTAAAAACAATGTAGCTTCATCATTAATTTTGGATTTTTCTTTTATTGCAAGTTTATATAATTCCTTAAAATTAAAAGCTTGTGGTGTTTGTGTTAATAACGAATTTTTCCTATTTAAGTTAAACACCTCATTTTTAACTTTATATTTAATTGAATCTCTTGAATTTACGATTGGAACGACTGCCTTATTTTTTTTTAAATTTTTTGAGATATTTTTAAGTAATCTTAATGAAAAATTTGGTCTGGCAGCGTCATGAATATAAACATTTTTTGGCTTATATTTCTTGATAAATTTGATTGCATTTAATGAGGAGTCTGATCTTTCTTTACCACCTTTGATGATAGTCACAAATTTTGAATATTTCTTTTTTTTAAGGTATCTCACATTGTTTGATACAATAATTATTTTTTTAAATAACCCAGATTTTAATGATTTTTCCACAGAATGATCTATGATTTCTTTATTTTTATATTTGTAGAATTGTTTAAGAAAATTTTTACCAAATCTCTTACTTTTTCCTGCTGCTAATATTACAAAATAGTTGTTCATTTGTTTAAATGCTATAATTCTAAATTATGTTAGATTTTTTGAAAAAAAATATATTTATAATCATACTTTCTACTATCACACTATTTATTGGTTTTTTAACATTTTTAACATTCATTGATCGAAGTTTCATTGAATTAAATCAAAATAATTTACAATTTTTATTAATTCTTAACATCATTCTACTTTTTTTATTATTTGCATTCATTTTTGTTGAAATCAAAAAATCTATCAAAAATGATATAGATAAAGATGGTTTAAATTCTAACAAAAAATATATTACTTATTTTTCACTTTTTACCTTGATACCTTCAATATTGATCTCAATATTTTCATTATTTTTATTCTCTTTTGCTCTAGAAAAGTATTTTGATAAAAAAGTTACAACAGTTGTAAACAATTCTTATGAACTAGCAAAAAATTATGTCCAAGAAGTAAGAAATAAAGTTGAGGCAGATATCATTTTGATTGCTTTTGATACGAACAAAAGTGCCAATTTTCTTAATAATGATGAAAGAGAATATTTAAGATTCTTAAGAACTCAAAAACTTATAAGAAATGTCGATGAAATACATATTATTGATAAAGATAAAAAATTATTATTTACATCGGAACAAAAAAATAAATATCGGCCTCCAGTGGATAAAGCACTAAACCTAGTGTTAGATGATGATCGACCTTTAAAAATTGTTGATGCTCAAAATAATATATCGGCAGCCATTATAAGATTACAAGCTTTTGAGGATCGTTTTTTATATGTCATAAAATTTTTAGACGAAAATATTTCTTCATATCTATCTGAGTCTCAAGAAGCAATTAATTTCTATTATACTGTAGAGGAAAGAAGCACTGGAATTAAGATTTCATTTATCTTGATTTATATAATCGTGGTTACTTTATTATTATTCATATCGATTACTATTGCTATTAGATTTTCATCTAGATTCTTTAGATCAATCAATAATTTGATTTTAGCATCAACAGAAATTGGCCAAGGAAATTTAGATTCAAAAGTACCTGAGATTAAAACAGATAAAGATATGGAAATTTTGAATAAAAATTTTAATTCAATGATAAGCAGACTTAAAAACCAACAAGAAAAATTAATTATAAATGAGAGATATAAAGCATGGGGTAATTTATCTAGAAAATTAGCTCATGAGATAAAGAATCCTTTAACGCCAATACAATTAACCATTGATAGAATTAAGGACAAATATACAAGTAAAATTTCAAATGAAGACCAGGTTCATTTTAAAGAAAATTTAAAAATTATTAACAATCAAATTAAACAGATCGAAAATCTTGTGAATGAATTTTCTGATTTTGCAAGAATGCCGAAACCAATTTTTAAGGAGAATGACTTAAACAAACTAATAAAAGAAAATATTAGATTACTTTCTGAGATAGATAATTCTATAAAATTAGAGTTAAAGTCAGAAAAGAATCAAATAATTTTAGACTGCGACAAAGAACAAATAAACAGAGTATTTTTTAATTTACTTAAAAATTCTATTGAAAGTATTCAACAAAAATCAGAAAAAAACCCCATTTTTAATAAGAAAATTTCAATTGAAATTTTAGATAATAATGACCATATTCAAATAACTCTCTTAGATAATGGCATTGGATTTGACAATTTAGACAACAGGATCGATGAAATTTTTACACCCTATTTTACAACCAAAAAAAATGGAACTGGATTAGGATTATCAATTGTAAATAAAATTATTAATGATCATGGAGGGGAAATTGAATTTTATCCTATAAAAGATGGTGCAAAAATAGAGATTAATTTTAAAAAAGATGGCAATAGAAATTTTAATAGTCGACGATAACGCTGATATAAGAAATATTCTTAACGAATTAATTCTTGATGCAGGATATAAAACTAGAGTAGCAGCAAATTATAATCAAGCTCTTTCAGAAATAGATAAAAAAATGCCAGATGTTGCAATTTTAGACGTCAAATTAGACAAAGGTGATAATGATGGTATTGAATTATTATCCCATATTAAATCAAAAAATAATGATGTTCCAGTGATTATAATTACTGGTCATGCCAATGTTGAGCTAGCTGTAAGTGCGCTCAAACATGGAGCTTTTGAATTTATAGAGAAACCTTTTGATAAAACAAGATTAATAAATTTTATAAAAAGAGCTGTTGAAAATTTAAACTTAAAGTCACAAAATAAAGAATATGAAACAAAATTATTTTATTCATATGATTTAGTTGGTGATAGTAAAAATATATCTTCAATCAGAGATCAAATTGAAAAAATTTCAATTACAGAAAGTCGTATTTTAATAAATGGACCATCAGGCTCAGGAAAAGAATTAATAGCAAGAAAAATTCATAAAAAATCTAAGAGAAATAATAAAGCTTTTATTATTTTAAATGGCGCTTTACTTGACTCAAATAAATATGAATTAGAGTTATTTGGAGAAGAAAAAGATAATGGCTCTATATCCTATGGTGCTTTAGAAAAAGCCAATAAAGGAACTTTACTAATTGATCAAGTTTCAGAAATTCCATTAGCAATACAATCAAAAATTTTAAGAGTTTTAACTGATCAAAAATTTAAAAGGTTGAATGGAAATAGTGATATAAATGTAGATGTTAGAATTATTTGTTCATCAAGCAAAGATTTAAAAGAAGAAATAAAGATAGGTAATTTTAGAGAAGATCTTTACCATCGTTTAAATGTATTTGAGATAAATGTAAAACCTTTGAATGAAAGAATATCAGACATACCACTGTTGATAGATTATTTCTCTAGTCTAATCTCTGAGAGTTACAGTATTAGTAAACTTGATATCGACTCGGATGATAGTTATATTTTAAATCATAATTGGAAAGGAAATGTCAGAGAGTTAAGAAATCTGATTGAGAGAATAGCTATCTTACAACCAGATACCAAAGACAAAGTATCAAATATTGTTAAAGAATCCCTAAAAAATGATAGTTACGTTGAAAAAGTAAATGAAAATACTCTTTCCGTACCATTAAAAGAGGCTAGAGAAAAGTTTGAAAAAGAGTACTTAACTATGCAATTAAAAAAATTTAATGGAAATATATCTAAAACAGCAAATTTTGTAGGAATGGAAAGAAGTGCTCTTCATAGGAAGCTAAAAGGCCTAGGGATTAAAGAGTTTAATTAAATGAATATAATTATTTGTGGAGCAGGTAGAGTAGGTTTCACCATTGCAAAACTGTTAAGTGATCAAGGTCACTCTATAACCGTTATAGATCAATCTAGCGAGGATATTCAAAAAATTAATGATAGTTTGGATGTTAAAGCTATAGTTGGTAAAGCAACATATCCATCCATTCTTGAAAAAGCTAATGCACCAGAAACAGATATGATAATTGCCGTCACTAGAAATGACGAAATTAATATGTTAATTTGTCAAATAGCTTATTCTATTTTTAATATACCTAAAAAAATTGCAAGAATAAGATCTCAGGATTATTTAAATCCTAAATTTACTAGAGTGTATAGTAAAGAAAATTTACCTATCGACGTTATAATCTCACCAGAAATTGAAATTGCAAAATCTATTCAAAGAAAATTAGAGGCTCCCGGAGCATTAGATAGTGTTCCTTTCACGGATAACAAAATTAGGTTACTTGAAATTCTGATCAAAAAAAATTGTGAGTCTATTAATATTAAATTTAATGAATTAACAAAAAAATATCCTAAATTGGAGGCTAATATAATTGCGATAAATCGAGATGAAAAATTTTTTATACCCAAAAAGACAGATGCTGTTAAGGAAAATGATAAGATTTATGTAATCATTAATTCTTTACAAATGGGTGAGACATTACAAGCTTTTGGTCACAACGAAAGAATATCGAAAAAAATTTTGATAATAGGGGGTGGAAATATTGGTTTTAACTTAGCAAAAAATATAGAGGAAACTCTAGACACTGTAAGAGTGAAAATTGTTGAAAAAAATAAAGAGCGAGCCGAATATTTAGCAAGTCAACTCAATGACACAATAGTCATTCACGGTGACGGTTTAGATGAGGAGGTTCTAGCGGAAGCTAATATGGAAGAATCCGAAACTGTTTTAGCTTTAACTAATGATGATGAAGATAACTTAATGGTAAGTGTTTTAGTAGAAAAATTTACCAAAGATCAAAAGGATATAGAGGAAAAAAGAACTATGGCTCTTATTAATAAACCTAACTATTCATTGTTACAATCCTCTTTAAAGATTGATGATTTAATTGATCCAAGAATGAGTACAGTCTCAAGTATTTTGAAACATATACATAAAGGGACTATTGAAAATGCTTATACGGTATCTAATGGTGAATTTGAAATTATTGAAGCTGAGGTTATTGAGACGTCTGAATTAATTAATAAAGAATTAAAAAATTCAAATCTTCCCGATGAATTAAGAATTGGGGCCATATTAAGAGATAAAAAAGTTATTATTCCTAGATCAGATTTTATTTTTAAAAAAGACGATAGGGTCGTCTTTATTGTCAAAAAAGATACAATACCTTTTGTAGAAAACATTTTCAGATTAAGTTCAGTTTAAGCAGATGATAAAATTACAGGTTAAATACCTTAGCTTCTTTTTTGCAGTAATTTCTTTATTATCTTTTTTTAATATAATTTATTCTTATTACTTAAATTTTTACCTGAATTTAAACACTTACTATTACTGCTTAATTGCCTCTATTTTTCTTTCAGTATTTTTTTTTAAAATTAAATCTCGTGAAAAAAAATTTTCTATTTTTGATAAAATATTAACAGTTTTTTTTGGATATTTGCTTATACCTTTTATTCTATCTATACCTTTTTATTTTAGTATCTATAATTTAACTTTTTTAAATTCTTATTTTGAGGCCGTTTCTGGTTTTACATCTACTGGATTTAGTATTTTTGATAATATTAAACATATAGACCAAAGTATTATTCTATGGAGATCTTCTACACAATGGATAGGTGGTTTGTATTTTCTTTTTTCGATTATATTCTTAATAGATATATATGATGAAAGTTTTAAAAAATCTTTAACTAATTATCTTTCTTTTGATAGTAGTGAAATTTTTAAACAAGCTATCAAAATTTTTCTGCTATATTCTTTTTTGACGCTATTAATTTTTCTGATTTTAAATTTTTTTTCTATAAGAACATTTAATTCACTAAATCTCGCATTTAGCTTAATTTCATCAGGAGGGTTTTTACCTGATAACGATCTAACAAACATCATTAAAGAGAATTCACAAATTATCATTTTGTCTATTTTGATGTTATTTTCCTTTTTTAGTATTTTCTTCAGTTATAATTTAATTTTTTTAAGAAATAAAAATATTAACTTTTTTTATGAAGATCTTCACTTAATAGTATACCTGACAATAATTGTATTAATTTTTCTTTTATTCTTTAGTTTTAATAAAGAATTTTCTGTAAATCTTCTGGCAATTATGAGTAGCATGTCAAATATTGGCTTCTCACTTAAAACTGATCAGTCAAATATGAGTTTAGTTTTCTTAATTCTAGTAATAATTGGTGGTTCTTTCTTTTCTACAAGTTCTGGCTTAAGATTTGTAAAAATTTACTCTCTATTTAAATATTCAATTAATCAAATTTTATCATTTAGTAAACCAAAAAATGTATTCATGAATAGATTAATATTTACAAAAATTAATTTTGATTTTAATGAGATTAATAAATATTTTTTGACAATCATTATTTTTATTATTTCACTTTTTATATTCACCTCCATATTAAGTATAAGTGGAATAAGTTTTGAAAATTCTTTTAAATTGTCAATTTTAACTTTAATGAATACCGTGAACTCACCTATATATGGTCTAGCAGATTTTAATTTTGATAATTTACATTTTTTCACAAAATATTGTTTTGTCCTATTTATGATTATCGGTAGAATTGAATTATTAACAATTTTACTAATTTTAAAAAAATTTCTATTTAAAAATTAATATATTATTGGTATGTATCGTCTATATTTATGCGCCCTTAGCTCAGCTGGATAGAGCATCGGTTTTCTAAACCGAGGGTCGTAGGTTCGAATCCTTCAGGGCGCGCCAATATTCACATTTTTTAATATTTTTTCCTAATAATTTGCTTGACTTAATTTTTTTAAAATAACTTTTCCTAAAACTTTTTCTTGAAGAGCGTTTTTTTACATGGTTAAATTAAGGATATTCAAAACGTTGTTTTGAATTATTTGTTAACAAATAAATAATAACAGAAGGAAGAATAATGTTTAAATACTTAAAACAATTAACTTCTTTAGTTGCTATGGTAGCTGTGTTGTTTACTTTTACAACAGAGTCTATGGCTGCTAAAAAATCTAAAACACTTAAAAACACTCAAAAAAAGGGTTTTGTAAGATGTGGAGTATCTCAAGGTCTTCCAGGATTTTCTAACGCTGATGCTGCAGGAAATTGGACTGGTGTTGACGTTGATGTATGTAGAGCAGTAGCTGCTGCAGTACTAGGTGATGCAAACAAAGTTAAGTTTACACCACTAAGTGCAAAAGAAAGATTTACAGCTCTTACATCTGGTGAGATTGATATCTTATCAAGAAACACAACTTGGACACTTTCTAGAGATGCTGATATCGGACTTACTTTCGTAGGTGTAAACTTTTACGATGGTCAAGGTTTCATGGTAAGAAAAAGTTCAGGTATTACTTCAACAGGACAATTCAAAGATGGTATCTCAGCTTGTACTAATATTGGTACAACAACTGAGTTAAATATGAGAGATTTCTTTAACTCTAAAGGAATCAAGTATGAGCCAGTAGCATTTGAAAAAGCTGATGAAGTCGTAGCTGCTTACGATGCAGGTAGATGTGATACTTACACTACTGATAAATCTGGTTTAGCTGCTCAAAGAACAAAAATGAAGAACCCTGATGAACACATTGTTTTACCAGAAACTATTTCTAAAGAACCTTTAGGACCAGTTGTAAGACAAGGTGATGCAGTCTGGGAAGATATCGTAAGATGGTCTTTGAACACTATGATCGAAGCTGAAGAGTATGGAATTACTTCAGCAAATGCAGACATGATGAAAACTTCTGATAATCCAGCAATCAAAAGATTAGTTGGAGCAGAGGGTGAGTTAGGTGCTGCTTTTGGTCTAGATAATGACTGGAGCTTAAGAATTATCAAGCAAGTCGGTAATTACGGTGAAAGCTATAAGAGAAATATCGCAGACACTGGAATTTTACCTGACAGAGGTCCAAATCAATTATGGACAAAAGGCGGAATACTTTACGTTCCACCAGCAAGATAATTTCAGTTTAAAACATTTAAAAAGGGCTAGATTTTTCTAGCCCTTTTTTTATAAATTCATATATTATCTCTCTTGTGAATCTTAAACTTAAAGATATTGTTCCTCAACTAATCACAGTAATAGCTGTGGTACTTATTTTTGGTTTTTTTACTTACAACGCTCAAATCAATATGGAAAATAGAGGTATTGATTTTGGATATGGTTTCTTATCACAAGAATCTTCATTCGATGTTCAATTTTCTTTAATTGAATATGATGGATCACATTCTTATTTTAGAGCTTATTTAGTTGGATTATTAAACACAATACTTGTTTCAGTTATAGGTATAATTATTGCTACAATTCTTGGAGTAATAGTTGGTGTAGCTAGATTATCACCCAACTATCTAATAAATAAATTTGCAGCATTTTATGTAGAATTTTTTAGGAATATTCCTTTATTACTTCAAATTTTTTTTTGGTATTTTGCTGCTCTCAGAGCGTTACCACTTCCACAAGATGCAGAAGCAATCTTTGGAGTTTTCTTCTTAACTATTAAAGGTTTGTATGTTCCTGCATTTATTTGGCAAAATTCACATATTTTCTTTTACTCAATTGTTGCAGCAATTATAGCAATAACTGTCATAAGAATTCATGCAAAAAAAGTACAAGAAAATCAAGGGAAACAAATTCCAGTTTTTTTAATTTCAATTGGATTGATATTCATTCTTCCTCTTTTAAGTTTTTTAATAGGTGGAGTAAGACTTTCTTTTGAAGTTCCTGTCTTAAAACAATTGGCAACAACATCTTTTATATATGAAGGGGGAGTAAGTTTACCTCCTGAATTAATTGCCTTAACTTTATCTCTATCACTATATACAGCAACTTTTATAGCAGAGTGTGTTAGAGCTGGAATTCAAGGAGTCGGTAAAGGTCAAAAAGAAGCAGCTGCCTCAATTGGATTGACACCTAACCAGGTGCTTAAACTAGTAATTATGCCACAAGCGCTAAGAATAATAATACCCCCAACAACTAATCAATATCTTAATTTAACAAAAAATTCCTCTTTAGCAGCCGCAATAGCTTATCCTGACTTAGTTTTAGTATTCGCTGGAACTGCATTAATGCAAACAGGTAAGGCAATAGAGATAGTTTCAATTACTATGTTTACTTATTTAACTTTAAGTATCTCAATTTCAATCTTGATGAATTGGTATAACAAAAAGATAGCTATACAGGAAAAATAATGTCCAAAATAAATTTTTTAAAACCTGATAAAACAAACTTAAATACTTTTTTGTATTTAGGCTCTTCATTGTTTTTTATAAGTCTATTAGATGTCTCTTTAAATTCTTTTTATAGTTTTAATTTAACAGGTTTTCTACCAAATTTTTTAAGTTTTTTGCTACCATTAATTTTAGGTTTTGTTGGGCTTTATTTTATAAGAATAGAATTTAGTGGTATCAAAAAACTTGATCTTTTAAATAAACATATAAATACTAATAATTTTAATGCTATTTTATCTTTATTAATAATATTTGTAATTATCAAATCGATTCCTCCTATACTTAGCTGGTTTGTAATAGATGCTAGCTTTGCTGGAGACTCTAAAGATGTTTGTACAGGCTCAGGTGCTTGCTGGACTTATATTAAAGTTTGGTTGAGGAGGTTTATGTATGGAATGTATCCTAATGCAGAACAGTGGAGAATAAATTTATCTTTCGTGGCTTTAGTGTTGCTTGGCTCAGTTGGATATTTTGCTACAGATAAATTTAAGAAATATTTAACTCTTTATTACGTTGTAATATATCCATTAATTGCATTTTTATTCATTTTCTTCTTTATTTCTGGTGGCCCTGTTTTTTTTGATTTTTCATACGGAATTATAGCTGCAATTTTATCGATTATAATTGGTTTTTTTATTCCAAGTAAATTCAGATTTTATTATTTTCTTATCGTTCCTTTTGCACTTTATATAGTTTTAAAATATTTTATTTTTTTTGAGGAATATGTTGAGCTAGGAAAGCTAGATGGTTTAAATTGGGTTGAGACAGGTGCATGGGGAGGCTTATCATTAACATTTATAATTTCTTTTTTCTGCCTAATTTTCTGTTTTCCAATTGGTATGGCTTTTGCTCTTGGTAGAAGATCAGGATTTCCTCTTATAAGATACATCTCTATTGGGTTTATTGAATTTTGGAGAGGAGTTCCTTTGATAACAGTTTTGTTTATGTCTGCTGTTATGTTTCCAATGTTTTTACCTGAAGATTTCTTTATTGATAAATTAGTAAGAGCTATAATTGCAATTTCTTTATTTGAAGCTGCTTATGTAGCGGAAGTTATTCGAGGTGGATTACAAGCTTTACCAAGGGGACAGTATGAGGCAGCAAAATCTTTAGGTATGGGTTATTGGAAAATGCATATTTTTGTAATTTTACCTCAAGCTTTAAAGTTAGTAATACCTGGAATTGCTAATACATTTTTGGCCTTGGTAAAAGATACGCCATTAATATTTGTAGTTGGTCTCTTAGAAATTGTTGGTATGCTCAATTTAGCAAAAACCAATCCTAAATGGTTAGGTTTTGCAATGGAAGGATATGTGTTTGCAGCAATAATTTTCTGGATTATTTGTTATGCAATGAGTAAATATAGTTATAATTTAGAACAAAAATATAAAACTGATAGATAAAAAAATTATGTCCGAAAGTATCATTCAAATATCTAACATGAATAAATGGTTTGGAGATTTTCAAGTTTTAAAATCAATTAATTTAGAGGTAAAACCAAAAGAAAAAATTGTAGTTTGTGGTCCATCGGGATCAGGTAAATCAACTTTAATTAGATGTATTAACCGATTAGAGGAACATCAAGAAGGCAATATAGTAGTTGATGGAACAGAATTGACTGAGGATACAAAAAATATTGAGCAAATTAGAGCTGAAGTTGGCATGGTATTTCAGCAATTTAATTTATTCCCACATTTGTCAATTTTAGATAATTGCACTCTTGCACCAATTTGGGTAAAGAAAATGCCAAAAAAAGATGCTGAAGAATTAGCTTTAAAACATTTAGAAAGAGTTCAAATTTTAGATCAATCACAAAAATATCCAGGGCAACTATCAGGTGGTCAGCAACAAAGAGCAGCTATTGCAAGAGCTTTGTGTATGGAGCCTAAAATAATGCTTTTTGATGAGCCTACATCTGCACTTGATCCTGAGATGATTAAAGAGGTATTAGATGTTATGGTTAATTTAGCAAAACAAGGTATGACAATGATAGTAGTTACTCATGAGATGGGTTTTGCTAAAGAAGTAGCTGATCAAATGATATTTATGGATGAAGGTATGATCGTGGAAAAGGCAGATACTAAAGAGTTTTTTGCTAATCCTAAGAGCGATAGAACAAAACTTTTTTTAAGCCAGATACTATAGAAAGATACTTTTTCAACAAATATTTCTTTATTTGAGGCAGAAGTAATGCTTGACAGATATTTAAAATCTACTGATTTCCAACAAAATTAAAAAAAAATATTAGTTGCAGTAGGTTATAAAAACTAGTTGAATTATGCTTTATAAAAAAATTAAGAGGGGTCTTAATGGAAGATAACTTTAATAAGCATTTAGGTAATAAGCTCAAACTTAGAAGATTAGCCTTAGGTTTAACACAAACAAAAGTCGCTAAAGCAATAAACGTAACATTTCAACAAATTCAAAAATATGAGAAGGGTACAAATGGTGTAAGTTCTATTAGATTGTTACAACTTTCTAATTACTTAAAAGTACCAATAAATTATTTTTTTGAAGATTTTTCAGAATATCTATTAAATTTAGAGAAATCACAACAAGGACATATGAATGTTAATTATAATTTTTTAGTTAAACTTTATTCTGAACTAAACGCTGATCAAAAATTAAAATTTAATAAATCATTACAGGTTTCAAATAATAATATCTCTAAGGTGGGATAATTTTTGGCTCCTCGGGCAGGACTCGAACCTGCGACCAATTGATTAACAGTCAACTGCTCTACCAACTGAGCTACCGAGGAATGTAAAAAAAAATAACTTACTTTCTTTTATAACTAAAACAAGATTTTTTTTGGAGGCAACGCCCGGAATCGAACCGGGATACAAGGATTTGCAATCCTCTGCGTAACCATTCCGCCACGTTGCCTTATGTTTTAGAAGATAGCTACAGGGAGTTTTATATTAAATATTTGCAATTAGTCTATCAAATAACGTTCCAATTTGATTATTGTTAATTTAGATTATTAAATTATAAACTAATTACACCCATGATAAGCGATAAATATATACATTCAAAAGTTGAAGATCGAATTTATGCTTATTGGGAAAAAAATGAATTATTTAAACCCCAAAAAAATTCTAAGAAATTTTCAATTGTAATACCTCCACCTAATGTAACAGGCAGTTTACATATGGGCCATGCATTGAATAATTCAATTCAAGATTTTTTAGTAAGATATTACCGTATGAATAATTACGAAACTTTATGGCAACCTGGTACAGATCATGCTGGTATAGCCACCCAAGCACTTGTTGAAAAAAAATTGGAAAAAGAAAATTTAACTAAAGCAACCCTAGGAAGAGAAAAATTTATTGAAAAAGTATGGGAATGGAAAAATGAGTATGGAGATATAATAATTAACCAATTAAAGAAACTAGGTTGTTCTTGTGATTGGTCAAGAAATGCTTTTACTATGGACAAAAATCTATCTAAATCTGTCTTAAAAGTTTTTGTGGAATTACACAAAAAAAAATTAATTTATAAAGCAGAAAAATTAGTTAATTGGGATACTGTATTAAAAACTGCTATTTCAGATTTAGAAGTTGATCAAAGAGAAATGAATTCAAAGATTTATTATATTAGATATCCATTAGAAAATTCCTCTGAATTTATAACTATTGCAACAACAAGACCAGAAACTATGCTAGGAGATACTGCGATAGCGGTTAATCCAAAAGATAAAAGATATAAAAAGTTCGTTGGTAAAATTGTTACAATACCAATTGTAGGTAGAAAAATAAAAATTATTAAGGATAATTATGCAGATCCCGATCAAGGGACTGGAGCTTTAAAGATAACACCTGCTCACGACTTTAATGACTATGACGTAGGTCAAAGAAATAAACTTGATATGATAAATATTTTTACTGAAGAGGGTAAAATTAATGATAATGCTCCATCAGAGTATATTGGTTTAGATAGATTTGATGCTCGAAAAAAATTACTTAATGAGCTCAAAGAAAAAGATTTTTTTGTAAAAGAAGAAGATATTAAAAACAAAGTTCCATATGGGGATAGATCAAATTCTATAATAGAACCTTTTTTAACAGAGCAGTGGTTTGTTGATGCAAAAAAATTAGCTATCAAAGCAAAAAAAATTGTTAAAACAAAAAAAACAAATTTCTTTCCTAGTAATTGGTCTAAAACTTATTTTCAATGGATGAACAATATAGAGCCTTGGTGTATTTCTCGACAGCTTTGGTGGGGACATCAAATACCGGCATGGTATGGACCCGATAAAAAAATTTTTGTAGCTATAAATGAGAAAGAAGCAAAAAAGTTAGCAAAAAAACATTATAAAAAAGATGTTGAATTAATTAGAGATCCAGATGTTTTAGACACATGGTTTTCTTCAGGTTTATGGCCATTTGCAACTTTAGGATGGCCAGATGAAAAAGAGTTTGTTAAAAAATTTTATCCAACCACTGTTTTAGTCACTGGTTTTGACATTATTTTTTTCTGGGTAGCTAGAATGATTATGTTCGGCATGGAATTTTTAAATAAAGAACCTTTTAAAGATATCTATGTGCACGCTTTAGTCAGAGATGAAAAGGGACAAAAAATGTCTAAATCAAAAGGCAATGTTATTGATCCGTTAAATATAATTGAAAAATATAGTGCAGATGCTTTGAGATTTACTTTATTATCTATGGCTTCTCCAGGAACTGATGTAAAACTTTCAGAGGATAGAGTTAAAGGGTACAGAAATTTTTTAAATAAATTATGGAATGCAAATAATTTTCTAATCACAAATAAATGCGATTTCAATAAAACCGATAAAACTCCAAAAACAACACTGAATATTAATAAATGGATATATTCTGAATTAATAGAGGTTAAAAATAAAATTCAAAAAAATATTGAGGACTATCGGTTTGATGAGGCAGCAAAAAATGCATATCAATTTGCATGGCATTCATATTGTGATTGGTATATTGAGCTTTCTAAAACAATTCTTTATTCAGAGGACAAAAAAGCTCAAAAAGAGGTAAAAGAGGTATCTGCATATGTGTTTAAACAAATATTAGTAATGTTACATCCTTTCATACCATTCGTAACTGAAGAAATATGGCTCAAAAATAAATTCGATAAATCAAATAAAAATTTTCTGATGTATAAGAATTGGCCTTCTGTAAAAATTAAAAAAGATCAGTCTCAAAAAGATGTTGAAAAAATCATAGATATTATCTCTGAATTAAGGTCTTTTAAAAATCAGCTTAATGTTAGTCCTGGCTCTTTTGTAGATATATCTATTAACAAAATAGCAAAAAAGAATAAGTCATTAATGAATAATAACGAGACAATTTTGAAAAAACTTGGGCGTATAAATAATTTTTTTGATAAGGATCAAAATAAACCATCTGCAACAATGGTTATTTCAGGTGATATTTTTAAGATTTATTTTGATGAAAACGTTGACTTAAATCTTATTAAAGAAAATTTATTAAAACGACAAAAAAAACATCAAGAAGATTTAGACAAGATATCGCAACGATTATCGAATAAAAGTTTTGTCGATAGAGCACCAAAAAATATTGTTGAACAAGAAAAAACTAACTATAGTAACTTGAAAGATGATATTAAAAAGATATCTTTAACTATTGAAAGTTTATAATGCGGAAATTTAATAAGAAAAAACTGCCAAGTAGACATACATCTCTTGGTCCTGATAGAGCCCCTCACAGATCATTTTATTATGCTATGGGTGAAACAGAAAAAGATGTTTCAAAACCTTTTATTGGTGTTGTTTCAACTTGGAATGAAGCTGCACCTTGTAACATAGCTCTAATGAGACAAGCTCAATCAGTTAAAAAGGGTGTGAGAGCCTCTGGTGGTACACCAAGGGAATTTTGTACAATTACAGTCACTGATGGTATTGCAATGGGTCACGAAGGAATGAAATCTTCACTAATTTCAAGAGAAGTAATAGCAGATAGTGCTGAATTAACTGTTAGAGGACATTGTTATGATGCATTAGTAGGTATCGCAGGTTGTGATAAATCTTTGCCAGGTTTAATGATGTCGATGGTTAGACTTAACGTTCCAAGTGTATTTATTTATGGTGGTTCAATACTACCAGGAAAATATAAAGGCAAAGATGTAACTGTGGTTGATGTTTTTGAAGCTGTTGGCAAACATTCCTCAGGACAAATGTCAGCAAAAGAGTTAAGAAAATTAGAATTAGTTGCTTGCCCCACAGCTGGAGCTTGTGGAGGTCAATTTACAGCCAATACAATGGCATGTGTATCAGAGGCTATTGGTTTAGCATTACCCTATTCTGCTGGAACACCTGCGCCATATGAAGAAAGAGATAAGTATGCAAAAGCAAGTGGTCGTATGGTTATGGAATTATTGGCTAAAAAAATTAAACCAAGAGATATTGTAACACGAAAAGCATTAGAAAATGCTGCAACAATTGTAGCTGCAACTGGAGGCTCAACTAATGCTGCATTACACTTACCAGCTATTGCAAATGAAGCAGGAATAAAATTTGATTTAATGGATGTTGCAAAAATATTTAAAAAAACACCATATCTTGCAGATTTAAAACCAGGTGGAAAATATGTTGCAAAAGATATGTGGTTAGCAGGTGGTGTGCCGATGCTTTTAAAAACTTTATACGATGGTGGTTATATTCATGGCAACTGTATGACAGTTACAGGTAAAACAATGAAAGAAAATTTAAAGGGAATTAAATTTAATCCAAAACAAAAAGTATTACGAGCTTATAACAAACCCTTATCGCCAGATGGTGGTGTAGTAGGTTTGAAAGGTAATTTAGCACCTGAAGGCGGAATTGTTAAAATTGCAGGACTAAAAAAATTACAATTTACTGGAAGAGCAAGATGTTTTGATAATGAAGAAAGTGCAATGAAAGCAGTGCAAAGTAGAAAATATAAAGATGGTGATGTAATTATTATTAGATACGAAGGTCCAGTAGGGGGACCAGGTATGAGAGAAATGCTCTCAACAACTGGTGCAATTTATGGTCAAGGAAAAGGCGAGAAAGTTGCTTTAATTACTGATGGAAGATTTTCAGGAGCAACTAGAGGATTTTGTGTTGGTCATGTTGGACCAGAAGCTGCTTTAGGTGGACCGATTGCTCTTTTACGTAATGGCGATGTTATTGATATAGATGCTAAAAAAGGAACAATCAATGTTCGATTAACCAAATCACAATTAGCTTCAAGAAGAAGAAAATGGAAGGCTAGAAAATCTGATTTTGGTTCAGGAACTCTTTGGAAATATGCACAAACAGTTGGACCAGCAAGTTTAGGAGCACCAACGCATCCTGGTAAGAAAAAAGAAGTTAAGGAATATTCGAAAATTTGATGAAAATTCGCCCTGTTATTTTATGTGGTGGCGCTGGAACAAGACTTTGGCCTAAAGCTAAAAAACGTCAAGCCAAACAATTTATCGATTTTGGTAATTGGACTTTATTAGGAAAAACTTTAGAGAGAGTTAAAGCATCTATATTTGATGCTCCAATTATAAGTACCAATGCAAAATATTTAAGACAAGTAAAACAACACTTAAAGAAACACAAAATTAGAAAATTTAAAATAGTTTTAGAGCCAGCTAAAAGAAATACGGCACCAGCAATTTTAAGTACTGCATTAATAAAGGATATTCCAAATGAACAACCATTAATGTTTTTAGCCGCTGATCATCTAATAGAGAAGGTTGGTTTATTTAATAAAGCTATCAAAAAAAATCAAAAGAAACTCACTCATAATAATATCTTTATTTTTGGTATTAAACCCACAATGCCATCTAGTGAATTTGGATATTTTTTGACTAAAAATAATAAAGTATCTAGATTTGTAGAAAAACCTAAAGAGGCTAAAGCTAAACAAATAATTAGTAAAAAAGGTTATTGGAATTCTGGAATGTTTTATATGAGAAAAGACTCCATTATTAATAATTTTAAGAAATATCAGCCAAATATTTACCGAAACTGTAACAAAGCTGTAACAAAAGCAAAATATAAAAGTAATGTGTATTATTTAAATAAACAAGCATTCACCAAAACAACAGCTAAGTCTTTTGACTATGCAATATTAGAAAAAACTAAAGATATAAATGCTATTAAATTAGATATTCCTTGGTCTGATTTAGGATCTTGGAAAGAAATTTGTAAAATGTATGGAAGAAATAAAAGACAATACTTTAAAAAGAAAAATGTATTTCATAGACCTTGGGGTAGTTATGTAAATCTATTTAATGGTAAGGAATTTTTGATTAAAGAACTATATGTAAAACCAAAAGGTATATTAAGTCTTCAAAAACATCATCATAGAGCTGAACACTGGGTAGTTACTCATGGTAAACCTAAAATTACTTTAAATAAGAAATATTTCACTATGAAACCTGATGAAAATATTTTTATTCCATTAGGTGCAATCCATAGAATAGAAAATCCCTACAAAAAACCAGTGAAAATTATTGAAGCTCAAGTAGGTTCAATTTTAAAAGAAACAGATATTGTTCGATACCAGGACGTTTATGGCCGTGTTAAATAATTAACACGACCACAAAAATATATTTAAAACCAATTGTTTGGTATTATTATATAATGTATTGCAAGCACTATACCTACTGAAACAGTTAAGCCGAATACCATTTTTAGGAAATCTTTTCCAATTAATGGAAAGACGTAACCCAACTTATATTCTTTGTTCATGCTAGCTATAGCAAGTTCTCTTCCACATAATAAACCAACAAAAACCCATGTCGTAGACATAGGTAAATCGTTTAGTTCTTTAAAGTAGAATAAGACACCAGCATAAATTACATTAATAATTGTTGCTGATCTTGCGTACCTTGTTCCTGTTTTTTCAAGAACAACTTTTTGAATTGGTCCACCTTGAATGTAGAAAATATAGAATAACAGTGCTGTAAAGTAACCCATTACTATTAAAAGCAATGTTAAATCTAATTGTCTAGGTAGATACACGGCAATATTAGCCACATCGTGAGACAACCACACCCACCATAACCAACCAGAAGAAATCCAAACACTATTTCTCCAGAAGCCTACCCATTTTTCATCTACTTCATCAAATTTTTCATTAATAAATTTAGAGACAACTATCCAGGCAATATAAGCAACCATTGCTGCTAAACCATACCCAACGACGCTTTTCATAAGCATTTTTTCAAGCACAACCGTTGAGGCAAATGCTGAAAGAACTAAAAAGGTGGTTGAAACAGGTATTCCAATTCTTGTTAATAATAATAGTATTGCAGGTGCTACTGCGTGATACCATTGAATTTCTTGATAAGGTATTCTAGTTAATCTTCCATAAGAAATATCACCATCATACGAATACCATCCCCATGCTAACGCAATAATCATAACAGCTGACGCAGATCCTGCGAGAGTATACCATTTAAACCACTTCTTTTTCGAAGCTATAAATGTACCCAGTGTTTGAATTGAGTCGTTAGCAATAACGCTATAACCGGCAAGGGCAAACCCTATAACCGTATAAATTAAAGTCATATCCATTTTTTCTCCTTTATATTATTGTTTTCGGTTCCTATTGATTCATGACTTGAGATCTATGTAATGTGAGAATAAAAATAATTCTATAAAAGAATAAAATAATATGAGAATCAGTGGGGGATTCGTCTATCAATAAACTATTAGATAATAATGTCTAGTTTATAATATTTTTTATTTCTAAAAAAAGTTGCATCTATTTAATTAATTTTTTAATTAAAAATACAGCTATTAGAGCTCCCAAAAATTCAGCTAGAATATATGTTGGTGTATTCATGTAATTAATTCCTGTAAAAGAATCAGTAAAAGTTCTTGCTATAGCAACAGCTGGATTTGCAAAAGATGTTGATGATGTGAACCAATAACCAGCCATGATATATGTTGCTACACTTGCAGCTATTGTTATTTTGCCATCTTTTAGAGTAGCAAAAATAATAAAAATCAAACCAAAAGTAGCAATTGTTTCAGACAAGAAAATATGAAAGCCATCCCTATTTTTTGTTGATAACTCAAGAATATTGTGTTCAAAAAAAACATTGGCCAACATAACACCAAGCAAACAACCAAGTATTTGGGCAGGAATATATATGATCAGAAGTTTTCCAGTGATTTTTTTTCTTAAAAACATCGCTAAACTTACAAAAGGGTTGAAATGTGCACCTGAAATATTTGCAAAAGCAGTTATTAAAACGAATAGACCAGCTCCAGTTGCAAGTGTATTGGCTGTTAATCTTAAAGCATTATCATTTGTGAGATTTTCAGCCATTATTCCAGATCCAACAATAACCATTACTAAAAAGCTACTTCCAATAAATTCACCTAGAAATATTTTGTTAGTATTTTTCATTAGATAATAATTTTATAAATTCCTATTAAAAATAATGGTATTTGTAATCCAAAATTAGTTAGTATTGCTTTATCTTTGCTAACAAATCCAGCTATAGTCCATCCAACAACTCCTAATCCATGAAAATAAATATTTAAAGGATATATATTTAGGTTTGTTAATAGAATACCAACCAAAACCAGAAATGTGCTTATCCATTTAAGATACTTCTTAATAAACATACGTTTTCCTTTCAGCTTGTTTTATTTAGATTTTAGATAATAACTTATCTACATTTTTTGCATAATCCAAAAAACTCAAGATTATATTTACTGTATTTCATACCATCTTTGTCTTTGAAATTAGCTAAGTATTTAGAAAGACCCGTGCTACTTATTTCTGTTACTTTCTCACAGATCTCACAGATTGAAAATGCAGTAGCTTTTGATACCTGGCAGCTTGAATTATGACATGCAATAAAGGCATTTCGACTTTCAATTTTATGAATTTTTCCTATTTCAACTAGCTTATCTAATGCTCTATAAACTTGTAATGGAGCTTTAATGCCTTTTTTTTGAACATTAAAAAGGATTGAATAAGCTTTCATTGGTTCAGGAGATTTATCAATTAAATCAAAAATAATTTGCTGATTTTTTGTGAGAGTATGTTCTTTATGCATTGTTTTCATTTTACTGATTCCTCATTAATTTTTCAATTTAATAGATTGTTTTATTTTAAATAATGAAAGTATGAACAATAATAAAGCTGCTGTTATAATTGATGGACCCGAAGAAGTATTAAACTCTAAAGATGTGAACAATCCTATAATTACAGATAACAATCCTCCTATAATTGAATAGATGACCATACTTTGTGGACTTGATGATAAATTTCTTGCCATTGCAGCAGGAATAATCAGCATTCCAGTAATTAATAGTAATCCAACCATTTTAATTGAAATAGCGATGATTGCTGCCATTAAAATTGTAAATATAGCTTTAGCTCTATCCGGATTTAATCCTTCTGCCTCTGCTAGTTCATAATTTACTGTTGAAGCGAATAAAGGCTTCCAAATTAATTTTAGAACTAAAAGGATTAATGCTCCTCCAATCCATATTATCAATAAATCATCAACCGAAACTGCTAAAATATCTCCAAATAATAATCCCATAATATCAAACCTGATAAATGTTAAAAAACCAATCACAACAAGTCCAACTGCCAGAGATGAATGAGCTAGAAGACCCAACAAAGCATCACCTGGTAAATTCGTTTTTTTTTGAAGTTGAATCAAAATTAAAGCTATCATCGAGGAAATAATAAATACTGAAATAGCAATATTAAATTCCATAGTAAAAGCTAATGTCACTCCCAATAGAGCAGAGTGAGCTAAGGTGTCACCAAAATAAGATAACCTTCTCCATATGACAAAGCAACCAAGAGGTCCTGTTACAAAAGCAACTCCAATTCCAGCTACTAAAGCTCTTATAAAAAAATCATCAAACATCTAATTTTTTTTAATTTCACCTTCATCTGTATGAATATGGTCGTGCTTATGCTCATATCTACTCAATATTTGAGAAGCCTGCTCTCCAAATAAAGCTTTGTACTCATTGTTTTTTGCCACATCTATTGGAGACCCTGAGCAACAAACATGGCCGTTTAAACAAACAACATGGTCTGTTGCACTCATAACTGTATGTAAGTCGTGTGAAATTAATAAGATCCCACAACTTAATTCATCTGAAATTTTCTTAATTAGTTCGTATAAAGCTATTTCACCAGTAAAATCTACTCCCTGCACCGGTTCATCAAGTACTAATAGATCAGGTTTTTTTGATATGGCTCTAGCAAGTAGTACTCTTTGAAATTCACCACCTGATAAATCTCCCAAATTTTTGTCTTTCAGATGAATGACACCAGTTAAAGATAAAGCTTCATCTATTGTCTCTTTATTAAGACTTTCTGTTAACATCATGAAATCATTTACTCGTAGCGGTAACGTCCAATCAATTGAAATTTTCTGTGGAACATATCCAACTTTATTGGTGTATTTTTCAACTGAACCATCAATCTTTTTGTAAATACCTAAAGCAATTTTGGCTGTTGTACTTTTTCCAGATCCATTTGGACCAATGAGAGTAACTATTTTACCTTTTTCAACTTGTAGTGAGACTCCTTTGACTAACCATTTGTTGTTCAACTGTAAACCAGCATCATTTAATTTTACTAATATATTTTGATCAGTGCTCATTTTATTTCTTGACTAATAAGTGTTATATTATTACATAGTGTTATATTATAACAATCTAAATATACAACATATGAAAAACATAAAAAAATTACCATTAATTCTAACAATATTATCATTCTTAACAATTTTTGTACCAGCAAACGCTGAAATTAAAGTAGTTGCAACAATAAAACCAATCCATTCTCTTGCAAGTTATCTAATGGATGGTGTTGGTAAACCAGATTTAATCGTTGATGGTTATGCATCCCCACATGGATTTGCTCTTAAACCATCGCATGCAAAAATGATTCAAAATGCAGATATTATATTTTGGGTAGGAGAGGACATTGAAAATTTCTTGGAGAAACCATTAAAAACTATTGCAAAAAAAGCTGAAAAAATTGAATTAATGGAAATTAAAGGTTTAACTAAACTTAAATTTAGAGAAAGAAATATTTTTGAAGGTCATGAGGATCATGGGCATAAGGAAGATGATCATGACGATCATGCTAAGAAAGAAGATGATCATGATGACCACGACCATGATAAAAAAGAGAAGGAACATGGTCATGATGAACACGATCACGATAAAAAAGGTCACAAAAAAGATGATCACGATGACCATGGTCATGGACACGAAGGACATGCTCATGGAGAGTTTGATCCACATATATGGCTTGATCCAATGAATGCAAAAATAATTTTAAGTGAAATGGCGGAACACTTAATTGAAAATGATCAAAAAAATGAGACAAAATATAAAGCAAATTTAAATAAAGCTCATAAAGATTTAGATAAGCTAACTGAGAAAGTTAAATCTGAATTAAAAAAAGATTTCAAATCAATAGTTTTTCACGATGCATATCAATACTTTGAAAAAAGATTTGGTATAAATATTCTTGGCGCTTTTACGGTAAATACTGATGTTATGCCAGGTGCTGAACAATTAGCTGAGATTAGAGAAGTAATCGAGCATGATAAAGTGAGTTGTATATTTTCTGAGCCTCAATTTAATCCAGATATAATCAAAGCTGTAGCAAAAGATACTAATGTTGCAACAGGTGTAATAGATCCATTAGGAGCTACACTTGATCCTGGAAAAAATTTGTATTTTGATTTGATTGGCAACATGTCAAAATCATTTAAAGGTTGTTAAGCTAAAGTTATTTCTATAGGAGTGTGGTCTGATGGCTTTTCACGTCCTCTAGGATCTTTATTAATATTGATACTTTTAATATTATCTATTAGAGAATTTGAGACTAAAAAATGGTCTATTCTCATTCCATTATTTTTTTGCCAAGCGCCTCTCATATAATCCCAAAAAGTATAACCTTCTTTTGTTTCATTAAAATGTCTATAGACATCATTAAATCCTAAATTAATCATTTCTCTTAATTTTTTTCTAATTTCCAATCTGAACAAAGCATCATCCTCAAAATTTTTTGGATTATATACATCTTCTGCTGATGGTATTATATTAAAATCACCAGCCAGAATGATATTTTGATTTTTTTTACTTAAATTTTTTAATTGTTTAATTAAGTCATCGAGCCATTTTTTTTTATAATCATACTTTTCAGTGTCGACTGGATTACCATTAGGAGAGTAAATATTGATTAATTGAATAATTTTTTTCTTATATTCAATTTCAGCAGAAATTATTCTTGATTGTTTTAATTTATCTTTAATCAGGTCTTTTCTGATATTCTTTAATTTCCCTTTAGAAATAATTGCTACGCCATTATAACTTTTTTGACCAAATACATGGCTTTCATAATCCATAGATGAAAAATCATCATAAGGAAAATTTAAGTCCTCTGTTTTGATTTCCTGCATCATCAAGATATCAGGCTTATATTTCAGTAAATAACTTTTTATATTTTCAATTCTAGCTCTAACAGAATTTACATTCCATGATGAGATTATCATTAAAGTGAAAAGGAGACACCACAACCACAAGATGACTTTGTTTGTGGATTATTTATCTTAAATTGTTCACCAATTAATTCAGAGACATAATCAACTTCAGATCCTTTGAGCAAATCTGCTGAAGTTTTATCAATTAAAATATTTTGATAATTTAAATCATCATCATTTTTTTCTTTGTCAAAGGTAAACTCGTATTGAAAACCCGAGCAACCACCGCCTTTGATAGCGATTCTAAAAAAAGAGCCTTTATCTTTTTTAGATAAAAGAACATTGATCTGTTTTAGTGCTTTATCGGTAAATTTAATTTCTTTAATCATAATTGATCACTGATATTAGTAATATAATACTAAAAATTATATTTTAAAGGATGAAAAATTACTCAAAGTTAGGGTTATTCAAAAGTAAGGGTAGAATATTTTACGAAACACCCTCAAAATATAGATCTCCATTTCAAAGAGATCGAGATAGAATTATACATAGCGCTTCGTTTAGAAGATTGAAACATAAGACCCAAGTGTTTGTAAACACAGAGGGTGATCATTATCGAACTCGTATAACGCATTCAATGGAGGTATCTCAAATCGCAAGGTCTATTGCACGTTATTTCAATTTAAATGAAGATCTAACAGAGACCTTAAGTTTGGCGCATGACTTAGGCCATACTCCATTTGGCCATGCAGGCGAAGAGTCTTTAAATGATTGCATGGCTGATCACGGTGGGTTCGATCATAATTTGCAAACATTGAGAATTGTGATGTTTTTAGAAAATAAATATATGAAATTTAACGGTTTAAATTTATCAATTGAGACCTTGGAGGGTCTTTTAAAACACAATGGGCCAGTAGAGGATTTAAATTTAGTAAATGATTTAATAGGTACAAAAAAATTTAAGAATTTAATTAATTTTAAAACATATCCAACATTAGAAGCTCAAATTGCAGCTATTTCAGACGATATTGCTTATAATAATCATGACATACAAGATGGACTTAAGGCTAATTTATTTTCAATTGAGGAGTTAGTTGAAATTGATTTTTTTAAAAACATTTATGAAAAATATAAAAGAAAAATAAATAGATATAACCACGATATCGCAGTATATCAGATCATAAGAGATTCTATTGATATAATGATAAAAGATTTAATATCTAATACTTTAAAAAATTTAAAAAGAAATAAGATTAAAGAGTCTAAAGATATAAAAAAAACAAAAGATTTAACCGTAGATTTTTCTGACAAAATAAAGAATTCTGATTATGAGATTAGATTTTTCTTAAAATCAAAAATGTACAATAACAAAAATGTCTTGAAAAAAAATAACAGAGGAAAATATATTATCAAAAAACTTTTTGAAATGATTAAAAAAAATCCAAAAAAATTTATTTCAAAAAAAGAGCTTACTGTTGAAAAGTTTAGAGCAATTTCTGATTTTATATCTGGGATGACTGATAGATATGCTATTAATCTATATAAAGATTTAAAATGAATATTTTTGATCTATATCTAATTAAAATAAAAGACATTCTTAAAGATTTGTCTAAACAAAATAAGATTATTTTGCCTCAAAATTTGGAAGGAATTACCGCTGAAATTCCACCAGTCAAGTTTGATAGTGATATTTCAACAAATGTAGCAATGTTCTTAGCAAAGATTAACAAAAAGACACCTAATGATATTGCTGAAATTTTATCTCCAATTTTAAGTGATAATGACGAACAAATTGAAAGAATATCAATTGCAAAGTCTGGTTTTATTAATATTAAATTTAAACCAACATTTTGGACAAATTTTATAAAAGACATAATCGAAAATTACAAAAGTTTTGGAGTAAATAAGAAAGAAAAAAAAATAAATTATTTGATAGAATTTGTATCTGCCAATCCAACTGGACCATTACACGTAGGTCATTGTCGTGGTGCTATTTTAGGTGACGTAACGGCAAATTTGTTACAGTACAACAATCATAAGGTAACAAAGGAATACTATGTAAATGATTATGGTAATCAAATAATTAATTTTACAAAATCAGTTTACTTTAGAATTAGAGAGATAAAATTTAAAGAGAACTTTCCGTCTAATGATGAAAACTTATATCCAGGCGATTATATAAAAGATTTTGCTGAAAATATTATAAAATCAAATAAAGATTTAAACTTTGAAAATTTTGAAAGTATTTCTGAAAATTTAACTATTCTGTCAATTGCAGAGGCATTAAATCTAATTAAAAAAAATCTTAATAGTCTCGGAATTAATCACGATAATTTTGTCAGTGAAAAAGAATTAGTTTCTAATAAAGAAGTAGAAAAAGTTGTTCAAACACTTAAAGAAGATAATTTTGTTTATAAAGGGAAGATTAAAGCACCAATCGGAGAGGATAAAAATAATTGGGAGGAGAGAGAGCAGCTTCTTTTTAAATCAACTGATTTTGGTGATGATAAAGATAGAGCATTACAAAAAAGTGATGGCTCGTGGACTTATTTTGCAAGTGATGTAGCTTATCATAAAAATAAATTAGACAGAAAGTTTGATTGTTTAATAAATATTTTAGGTGCTGATCACGCTGGGTATATTAAAAGAATTTCATCTTCTGTTGATGCTTTGTCTAACTCAAAGATCAAATTAATTTGTAAAGTAAGTCAACTCGTAAAACTTATAAAGGATAAAAAACCTTTTAAAATGTCAAAGAGAAAAGGTGACTATATTACTGTGGATGACTTAATAGGTGAAGTTGGCAAAGACGCTACTAGATTTATAATGCTAAATAGAAGTAGTGATGTGGAATTAGATTTTGATTTTGACAATGTTGTGGAGAAGTCAAAGGAAAATCCTCTTTATTACGTACAATATGCTTATGCAAGAATAGCTTCTGTATTCAGACATCTAAATAAAAATTTAAATTCTGAATTAGATATTGATAGTTACGATTTTAGATATTCTGATGATGAAATTCAAATTTTAAAAAAGATAGCTGAATGGCCAAAATGTATAGATATATCATGTAATAGATTGGAGCCACATAGAGTAGCTGTTTATCTTTATGATTTATCATCATTATTTCATTCTTATTGGAATTTAGGAAAAGATAATCCAGATAAACGATTTATCAATGAACAAAAAAAAATCAATAATGATAAATTGATTTTTCTTAAAGTTATTTCCAATGTGATTAAATCAGGTATGAATATAATCGGTGTTTCAACACCAGAAAAAATGTAATGATTAAAGAGATTAAGTATTTAGTATTTATTGTCTTAATTTCTTTGTTCTTATTTTTTACTATTCGATATTATTTTTCTGATGAAAATAAAAAAAAATCATATAGATCATTGAACAATATCGATACAAAAATAAATAATTATGTAAAAAATTTACAAATCTTAAAAAGTGATACTCAAAATATAATTGAATACGTTGAAGAAACAAAATCTAATAAAAAAAAATATAATTTTTGGAAGTTGTTAGAAAGTAATGAATAATCGTAGATCATTTATAGTTGGTCTTAAATCGACTGAGATTAGTTTACAGGAACAACTTTTTTTAAAAAAATATAAACCATGGGGGATAATTCTATTTACTAGAAATATCAAGAATTTAAATCAAACCAAAAAACTAACTTCAAAAATAAGAAATATTTTCAATGATAAGAAATATCCTATAATGATTGATCAAGAGGGTGGACGTGTAAGCAGATTAGAAAATATCATCTCTTTTAAGAATTTGACCTCTGACTATTTTGGAAAAAAATATGTTAAAAATAAAAAAGATTTTGATATCTACTTTAAAATTTTTATAGATAAAACATCATATTTATTAAAAGAATTAGGAATAAACATCAATTCTGTTCCAGTGTTAGATCTTAAAATTAGTGGCTCTAGTAAAATAATTGGAGACAGATCCTTTTCAAGAGATTCTAATATTGTCTCTAAAATTGGAGATATATGCATTCAAACTTATAAAGAAAATTCAATTGGTACCATTATCAAGCACATACCTGGTCATGGTCTTGCTAAAGTTGATAGTCATTTTTCTACTCCATATATTAATAAAACGCTTAAATATCTTTTAAAAAATGATTTTAAAGCTTTTAAAAATAAAAATTCCTTTTTTGCAATGACTGGTCATTTGATTTTTAATCAAATTGATAAAGACAACACAGTTACTCATTCTAGAAAAATGATAAATATTATTAGAAAAAAAATTGGTTTTAAAAATCTCTTAATTTCTGACGATTTATCAATGAAGAGCCTTAAAAAAGGTCTCAAAATAAATACAATTAATACTTTTAAAGCAGGTTGCAATTTAGCGTTACATTGCAATGGTAAATTAAAAGAAATGGAAATTGTTGGTAAAAACTCACCTTTAGTAAGTAAATTTATAATAAAAAAAACATCACAATTTTATAATATTTTAAGATAATATTGGCATATGTCTTTCAACGATTCTGAATTTTTCAACGTTCAAATTGAAAATTATAATGGTCCACTAGATGTTTTACTTGATCTTGCAAAAGCTCAAAAAGTAAATTTAGAGAAAATATCAATAACCAAATTGGCAGATCAATTTAATGATTATATTAAAAATGAAACAAATTTAAATTTAGAGACAGCCTCTGAATATTTGTTAATGGCAACATGGTTAGCTTACCTAAAATCAAAGTTATTGCTACCTAGCTCTCCAGAGGAAGAGTTCAAACTTCAAGAAGTTGCTGAAAAATTAAAATTACAACTTAAAAAATTGGAATTAATAAGATTATTGTCAGATCAAATGCTTAAGCGAAAACGTCTTGGAAAAGAGATTAGGTCAAGAGGAATGAAGGCTGGAATAAGACCAATTTATAATAGTGAATATAACATAAGTTTATTTGATCTTTTAAAAACTTACTCTTCTATCTTAATGACTAAAGATTTTCAAAAAATTAATATCCCAAGGCTTCCAGTTTTTACAACAGAGGACGGTATAAAAACCATCAGAGATTTTTTTGGTAAGCTTTTAGATTGGAAGAAATTAGATGATTTGATACCAAAAAATTTTAAAAGTGAAAAAAAATTTAAAAGTACTGGAACGGCTGGAATTTTTGCTGGTTCATTAGAATTAGTTAAAGAGGGTAATTTAAAAATAAAACAAGATGATCTTTTTGAAGAGATTTATATAAGAGAAAATAAATGATAAAAAAGAAGAAAAAAAATAATATAATTGATTTTCCCTCAAAATTATCAAATGTTGAAAAAGAAATTGAAGCAATTATTTTCGCTGCAGCTGAACCTTTAGATATCAGTACTATTGAAAGTAAAATTTCTAAAAAATCAGATGTAGAAAAAATTCTACAAAAATTACAAAACGAATATAAAGATCGAGGAATAAATTTAGTTTGTATATCTAATAAATGGTCTTTTCGAACGTCTGCTAAATTGTCAAGTTTGATGGTACAAGAAAAAACTGTTGAGAAAAAATTATCTAGAGCTGCAATAGAGACTTTATCAATTATTGTTTACCATCAACCTGTAACCCGAGCAGAAATTGAGGAAATTAGAGGTGTAGCTTTTGGAACAAATACTATTGAGATATTGATGGAATTAGATTGGGTTAAGCCTGGTGGAAGAAAAGATGTTCCTGGAAAACCAATTCAATACGTTACGACTGATAATTTTCTAAGTCATTTTAACCTGCAAAAGTTATCTGATTTACCTACTGTCGATGAATTAGGAGCGGCAGGTTTAATTGATAGCGCTAATATAGATAATGCAATATTTGGTACAGGAAAATTTTACAAGGAAAAACAAGAAGAAAAAAAAGAGGACATTTACTCAAATATTGATGAAATGTTAAGTAGCACTCTTGATAAGGATGAGCAAAAGTAATTTGTCACTTTAAATTTTTAATAAAAAGGATATAAGTTACTTATGAGCATAGGAATTTGGCAAATAGCTATAGTAGTAATATTAGTTGTTTTACTATTTGGTCGTGGCAAAATATCTAGTTTGATGGGTGATGTAGCCAAGGGTATTAAGAGTTTCAAAAAAGGTATGGCATCTGACGTAACAGATGAGTCAGAACCTAAAAATATTTCTGACGATAATCAGGACAATAATAAATCTAACAATAAAGAATAAACCACATGCCTACAATTGGTTGGTTTGAAATCTTAATTGTCGTAGGCATTGCCATTGTTGTCTTAGGTCCAAAAGACTTTCCAATAATGCTTAAAAAGGTTGGTTCGTGGATTGGTACTGCTAAAAGATATGTTAGTAATATTCAAAATGAAGTTTCTAACATTGATTTAGATGAAAATGAGATAAAAGAAAAAAAAGAAGAAAAGAAAAATGACTAACGATGATAAAGACACAGGTTTTATTAGTCATTTAGCTGAATTAAGAAAAAGATTAATACACAGTTTTATATTTCTAATCATTTTTTTTGTAGGATGTTATTTTTTTGCTGAACATATCTATGGTTTTTTAGTTGAACCGTATGCAAAAGCAGTCAAAGACGATGAGACAAATAGAAGATTGATATTTACAGCTCTTCAAGAGACCTTTTTAACTTATCTGAAAGTTTCTTTTTTCACTGCTTTTTTTGTAACTTGTCCATATATTTTAATGCAAATATGGAAGTTTATTGCACCAGGACTTTACAAGCATGAAAAAATTGCGATTTTGCCTTATTTAGTTTTAACACCTGTATTATTTTTTTTAGGAGGGTTACTTGTCTATTATCTGATAATGCCTTTAGCGATTAAATTTTTTCTTTCATTTGAAAGCTCAGGTATTTCTACCAATTTACCGATCCAATTAGAGGCTAAAGTGAATGAATATCTATCTTTAGTTATGAAATTAATTTTTGCGTTTGGAATAAGTTTTCAGCTTCCAGTTGTTTTAAGTTTGTTAGCAAGAGTGGGATTAGTTGACTCAGATTTTTTAAAAAAAAGAAGAAAATATGTTGTTGTAATTATATTTGCAGCTGCCGCATTATTAACACCACCTGATCCAATAACTCAAATTGGATTAGCAATACCTTTATTAATTTTATATGAATTATCAATTTTTTCAGTAAGGTTTATTGAAAATAAAAATTTAGAAAAATCTGATGCACAACCTTAAGGAGATTAGAAAAGATTTTAATAATTTTAAAAAGTCTTTAGAAAAAAGATCAATTAATGTAGACATTTCAAATTTAGAACAGTTAGACAAAAAAAATAGAGAGTTAATTCAAAAAAAAGAATCTTTAGAGCAAGAAAAAAAAGGAATATCTAAATCTAAAGATAAATCATTGTTTGAAAAATCAAAAAAATTATCTCAAGAGATTGATAATATTACAGAAGAACAAAAAAAAATTAAAATCGAATTAGATAGTATTTTATCAAATATCCCAAATATTCCACACAAAGACGTTCCAACTGGTAAGGATGAAAATGACAATGTTGAAGTCATGAAATCTGGAACAATTCCAAGTTTTGATTTTAAAGTTAAAAGTCATTATGAATTAGGTGAAGATCTTGGCATGCTCGATTTTGAATTAGCAACGAAGACTACCGGATCAAGATTTGTTTTTGTAAGAGATAAACTAGCTCTATTGGAGAGAGCATTATCAAATTTCATGTTAAATACTCATATAACTAAAAATGGTTATAGCGAAATATCACCACCATTATTAGCTTCAGAAAGCACTATGTATGGCACAGGACAATTACCTAAATTCGAAAATGATCAATTTGAAGTTAAAATCGAGGAAGGAAATAAAAGAAAATTTCTTATACCTACAGCTGAGGTGATTTTAACAAACATGGTTAAGGATAAAATCATAAATCAAAAAGATTTACCAATGAGATTTGTTGCTTCAACTCCTTGTTTTAGAAAAGAGGCGGGTAGTTACGGTAAGGATACGAAAGGGATGATAAGACAACATCAATTTTATAAAGTTGAACTTGTTAGTATTGTGGAGCAAGAAAATTGTCTAGAAGAACTTGAAAGAATGACTAACTGTGCGACTAATATTTTAGATTTACTTGAATTACCTTATCGAAAAGTTATCCTTTGTAGTGGAGATATGGGATTTAGTGCAGAAAAAACTTACGACTTAGAAGTATGGTTGCCATCAGAAAATAGATATCGTGAAATATCCTCTTGTTCTTCTTGTTCAACATTTCAAGCGAGTAGAATGAAAGCAAGATACAAAACTCAAAATAAAGATACAAAGTATGTTGGCACATTAAATGGTAGTGGTCTGGCAATAGGTAGAACTTTGATCGCAATTTTAGAAAACTATCAAGATAAAGATGGCTCTATTCTAATCCCAAAAGTGTTACGTCCTTATATGAGTAATTTAGAAAAAATTTCACTTAAATAAAGTTGTTTTAATTCTTTAGATAGTATAAAAATTCAAATTAAAATTAGGAGTTTTATGGATAGTTCAGGATTTGGTCAGTTTATACCGTTAATATTAATTTTTGTAATATTTTATTTTTTCCTTATTAGACCTCAACAAAAAAAAGTAAAAGAACATAGAACCATGGTTGAAAATTTAAAAAAGGGAGATAAAGTTGTTACATCAGGTGGAATAACCGGGATTATCACAAGGGTTGTAGATAATGATAAAGTCGAGGTTGAAATTGCAGAAAATGTAACTGTTGAAGTCATAAGAGGCACAGGAATTCAAAGCTTAATGAATTCACAAGAACCAAAGAAATAGTCTAATTTAATAGTGTGTTATATTTTTCTAAATTAAAGATAATTTTCATCTTAATTGTATCTTTATTTTTAATTTTGATCGCTTCATCAAACTTATTTAAATTTGAAAATAATTTTTTAAAAAGAAATATAAATCTTGGTTTAGACCTTCAGGGTGGTTCTTATCTTCTATTAGAAATTGATAATAAACCAGTTGTTGAACAAAAACTTCAAAATTTAACAATCACTTTACGAGATTATTTTAAAGGAAAAAATATCAAATTAGTAAATTTTATACTTCAAAATGAAAAAATTTTATTTAAAGTTAATGAGATAGATAAACAAAAAGTTCTGGATGTATTTAATGATAAAGAAAGTGAAATAAATCCTTATTATGAAAGATTCAAATCACATCAATTAGAAATCGCTGAGGAAAATGATTTTTTAAGTGTAATTTTTTCTAAACAAGGTTTAGTAAAGCTCAAAACATCGTCCCAAGAACAAGCTCTAGAAATAGTCAGAAGAAGAATAGACGAAGTTGGAACGAATGAACCTAATATCCTCAAAAGAGGAAATGACAGAATTCTAGTAGAACTTCCTGGCCTTGATGATCCTATGAGAATAAAAACTTTATTAGGAAAAACTGCCAATCTTACATTTAGATTTGTATCCAATAATAACGAAGACTCATTCGGTAATGAAAAATTAGATTATGAAGATGAAGAAGGTTCGGAATTTGTTAGCAAAAGAATAATACTTAGTGGAGATAATTTACTTGACGCTCAACCAAGAATGGATAGTGAGGCAAACGAAACAGTTGTAACGTTTAGTTTAGACAGAGTAGGTGCAAAAAGATTTGGTAAAGCAACCTCGAAAGGGATTGGCAGAAAATTAGCTATAATTTTAGATGGAAAGATTATTAGTGCTCCTGTTATTCAGGATACAATAGCTAGCGGTTCTGGACAAATTACTGGAGGATTTACATTTCAGTCAGCAACTGATTTAGCTTTATTGTTAAGATCTGGGGCATTACCGGCGCCTTTAAACATTATAGAGGAAAGAACCGTTGGTCCAGATTTAGGTCAGGATTCGATAGATGCTGGTATAATAGCTTTAATTATAGGTTTTATTCTAGTTATAGTTTTTATAATTATAAAATATAAAATTTTTGGAATAATTACTAATGTGGCTTTAATAATTAACTTACTTCTTTTAGTAGGTGTTCTTACATTATTTGAGGCAACTTTAACATTACCTGGTATAGCTGGTATAATTTTAACTGTTGGAATGGCTGTAGATGCAAATGTGTTAATTTTTGAACGTATAAGAGAAGAGCTTAAAAATGAGAAAAATAGATTAATTGCTTTTGATAGTGGATACTCTAAATCAAAAACTGCAATTCTTGATGCAAATATAACGACTTTATTGGCAGCAATCATATTATTTTTCATGGGTTCAGGTCCGATCAAAGGATTTTCTATAACTTTAGGTGTTGGAATTTTTACAACTCTTTTTTCCGTCTATTTCATCGCAAGACTTTTAACCGTTGTGTACATTTCAAGAAATAAAAATAAAGAGATAGTTATATAAATGATAGCTTTTAACAAATACTATAATCAATTTAATATTTTATCTATATCACTCGTTGTTGTTTCTTTGTTTTTTTTAATATTTAAAGGATTAAATTTTGGGATTGATTTTAAAGGTGGTATTTTAATTGAACTTAGGTCTACAGACTCAAAAGTAAATGTGTCATCTCTGAGAGATAAATTTAATCAAATGGATCTGGGCGATGTTTCGGTTAAAAAATTTGGTAATGAAACAGACTATCTAATAAAGTTTGAAAATAAAGACAATAAAAAGAATATTATTGAGGATGTCAAAAAAAACTTAGATAATTCATTTGGAAATAATATAGATTTTAGAAGAGTAGAAAATGTTGGCCCCAAAGTAAGTGCTGAACTCTTGAAGTCGGGTATAATTGCTATTTCAGTAGCACTAGCTTTAATGCTGATTTACATTTGGATAAGATTCGAATGGCAATTTAGCCTTGGCGCAATTTGTGCATTATTTCACGATGTGATTGTTACACTCGGGTTGTTTTCTTTATTAGGTTTAGAAATCAATTTATCAATAATAGCAGCTGTTTTAACAATTGTTGGTTATTCAATGAATGATACAGTAGTTATTTTTGATCGTGTTCGTGAAAATTTAAGAAAATATGCTGATATTAAGATATTTGAATTAACTAATATCTCAATCAACGAAACTTTATCAAGAACTTTAATAACATCAATTACTACACTCTTAGCATTAGTCTCAATTTTTATTTTTGGTGGAGAAATTTTAAAAGGTTTTTCATTAGCAATGATTTTTGGGGTAATTTTTGGAACTTATTCTTCAATTTATATAGCAAACACTATTCTTGTAAGGCTAAATGTTTCCCAAAAAACTATTTTAAAAGATGAGGAAAAAAATTAATATAAATTTTGAGCTATAACCATTGTAAATAGCATAGGTATTGATAGCAAAGTATTTGTTCTTGATGTTAGCATAGCTATTTTTGCAGATTTAGTTTTAATTTCTTGATCACATTCTACTATACCTAATGCTTTTTTTTGATTCGGCCATATTATAAACCATACATTAAATGCCATAATAACTCCTAACCACATTCCAATCCCAATAACAGTATGTTTTGGAATACCAGAAGAAATGCTTAGCGTCATAGCATCATACAGATAACCATTTAGAAGTGCTAAAATTGATCCAGTCAAAATAGTAAGGAAAGCAGCCCAACGAAAATAAAATAAAGCAGCTGGGGCAATAACTTTACTTATAGCAGGTTTTTGTTCATCTGGAATTTGAGACATGTTAGGAATTTGAACAAAATTAAAGTACCATAGTAAACCAATCCACATAATTGCAACACTTACGTGTAAAAATCTGCATATAGAACTCCAGAACAGAGTATCAAAAACAAAACCTCCATTAAAAAAAAATAAAACTAAAAATAATAATATTGTTAATGCAAAAGAAAAATGGATAGTTTTTGATAAGGATGATAATATTTTAATCATATAATTAAATTTTATTTAAATAATTAATTAATTATATTATAAATATAACGTTTTTCAAATTGAGTTAAATAATATGGAATTTACTTTACCAAAACTAGATTATCCTAATAATGGGTTATCTCCAATAATGTCAGAAGAAACATTAGATTTACACCACGGAAAACACCATCAAACTTACATTACAAATTTAAACAACTTCATAAAAGATACAGATATGGCAAATAAGTCATTAGAAGATATAATTTTAGCAAGTTCAAAAGATAATTCAAAATCAGGTATATTTAATAATGCAAGTCAACATTGGAATCACAATCTTTTTTGGAAATGTATGAAGCCTAATGGAGGCGGTAACATGCCATCAAAATTAGAAAAAAGGATTGTATCTGATTTTGGAAATATTGATAATTTCAAAAAAGATTTTAAGCAAGCAGGTGTAACTCAATTTGGTTCTGGTTGGTGTTGGTTATCTATAAATAATGGTAAACTTGTTATTAGTAAAACTGCTAATGCAGCAAACCCTTTGATTGATGGGATGAAACCAATTTTGGGTTGTGATGTATGGGAACACTCTTATTATATCGATTATAGAAATAGAAGACCGGAATATTTAGATAAATTTTTAGATAGTTTAGTTAATTGGGAGTTTGTCGAGTCTTTACTTGATTGATTAATTATTTATCTCTTTAGATTTTCTAGCATGTATAAAAGATTTTATACATTGAAATGAAAAAAAAGAACCTGTCAACAACATCATTAGTTTTGAGATATCAGCCCAAGTATTTTCAAAAGCACTACCAGTTAGCAATGATCTTAAAAAATCTAAACCTCCAAAAAAAATAATCAATCCAAAAAGAACAACTATATGCATAAATATTTTTTTCTTGGTTTCAAATTTAATTGCTAAGTAAGAAAAAATTAAGATAGGAAGACCTAAAAAAGATGGAATATAAGAGGTAAAGGACCCAGATTTACTAATTAGGCTGACTATAATTCCCCAGATAATTAAAAATAATCCATAACAAATTGAAAGATTTTCCATAGTTAATCCTACAACTTTAAAATCTTTATTTGTTTGATCTATATCGTTATCCATTTCGGTACTTATAATTAATTTAGTTAATAAGTAAAGGTTTAAGAAATTTTCCAGTATAACTTTGATCAATTTTACAAATATCCTCTGGTTTGCCCTCTGCAATAATTTTTCCACCTTTAACACCACCCTCGGGGCCCATATCAACTATATAATCTGCTGTTTTTATAACATCAAGATTATGCTCAATTACTACTACAGTGTTCCCAAGCGCAACAAATGTATGCAAAATTTCTAATAACTTTTTTATATCATGTTGATGTAAACCAGTGGTTGGTTCATCAAGTATATACATTGTACGTCCAGTTGATCTTTTGGATAATTCTTTTGCAAGCTTTATTCTTTGTGCTTCTCCACCAGAAAGTGTAGTAGCTTGTTGACCAATTTTTATATAACCTAATCCAACTTTTTTCAAAGTAAGTAATTTAGTCTTGATATTTGTAATATTTTCAAAATATTCACATCCCTCGTCAACTGTCATATTCAAAACATCAGCAATACTTTTATCTTTAAATTTTATTTCTAAGGTCTCCCGATTATACCTTGTACCTTTACATTCATCACATTGAATATAGACATCGGGGAGGAAGTGCATTTCATAAGTAATAACTCCATCACCTTCACAAGCTTCACATCTTCCACCTTTAACATTAAAAGAAAATCTGCCAGGTTTATAACCTCTAGATTTAGATTCAGGTAATGATGTAAACCAATCTCTAATTGGTCCAAATGCACCTGTATATGTTGCTGGGTTTGATCTTGGAGTACGACCAATAGGTGATTGATCAATATCAATAACTTTATCAATTAATTCTGTTCCTTTAAAATTTTTAAATGGCTTTGGTATTTTTCTAGATTTATTATTATTTAAAGTTAAATTCAGGGCATTATAGAGTGTTTGTAAAACTAAAGTAGATTTTCCACTACCTGAAACACCAGTTACACATGTTAGACTCCCCAAAGGTATTTTTAAATTTACGTTATCTAAATTATTTCCTGTAGCACCAGTAATTTCTAAAAATCTTCCATTCTTAGCTAATCTTCTTTTCGGTGGAACTATGATTTTGAATTTATTTGACAAATATTTTCCAGTAATACTGTCTTTGTTTTGACCTATTTCTTGAAAAGTTCCTTGCGCTACAACTTGTCCACCTTTATTACCAGCTTCGGGACCAAGATCAATAATATGATCGGCGTTCTCCATTGTTTCTGTATCATGTTCAACAACAATAACAGTATTTCCTAAATCTCTTAATCGTTTTAAAGCATTAATTAATTTGACATTATCTTTTTGGTGAAGTCCTATAGATGGTTCATCTAAAACATAGAGCACACCTGTTAACCCCGATCCTATTTGTGAAGCAAGCCTTATCCTTTGAGACTCACCCCCTGATAAAGTTCCTGATTCTCTTGATAAGGTTAAGTAATCAAGTCCAACATTTAATAAAAAATCTAATCTTTCATTAATCTCTTTTAAAATATGTTCAGCAATTTTAAATTGTTTTTTGTTTAGGTTGGTCTGAAGTTCCTTAAACCATTTTGAAGCTTCTAAAATTGATTTTTCAGTTACTTCACTGATATGTAAACCATCTATTTTTACACATAAAGCTTCATCTTTAAGTCTATGACCATTACATCTTTCACATTTGGTATCTGATTGATACTGAGATATCTCTTCTCTCTTCCAATCACTATCTGTTTCTAAATAACGACGCTCAAGATTATTTATGACACCCTCAAATGATTTCTTATGTGAATATTTTTCGTATCCATCATCGTAAGTAAATTTTATTTCTTCATCATCAGAACCATAAAGTATTATATCTTTAATTTTTTTTGGTAATCTATTCCATTTTTCATTAAGAGAAAAATCATAGTGTTTAGCTAATGAGGAAAGAGTTTGAGCATAATAAAGTGTTGTAGTTTTGGCCCATGGTTCGATTGCTCCATCAACAATAGATTTTTTTTCATTAGGAACAACTAGGTTTGGGTCTACATTAAGTTTTATACCTATACCTTCACACTCTTCACAAGCACCAAATGGACTATTAAAAGAAAATAATCTCGGTTCAATTTCCTCAATAGTAAATCCACTTTCTGGACAAGCAAATTTAGTTGAAAAGATTAATCTCTCTAATTTTCTAAATTTTTTTGGCAAAGTTTCATTCTCATATTCAACAAAAACCAGACCATTTGCTAAATTTATCGATGTTTCAATTCCTTCTGCTAACCGGTTACCTAAAGATGAATTTAGTATAATCCTATCAACCAAGACATATATATCGTGCTTTATCTTCTTATTAAGTTCAGGAACATTATCTATATCATAAAGCTTATCGTCTATTTTAATCTTTCTAAATCCACGTTTTTTAAAGCCCAAAATTTCTTTTTTGTATTCGCCCTTACGACCTCTTACTACTGGGGCAAATAAATAGATTGTTGACTTTTTTGGTAATTCTTTAATTTTATCTACAATTTGAGTAATTGTTTGAGAAACTATTGGTTTACCAGTAAACGGCGAATAAGGAATTCCTGCCCTTGCATAAAGAACTCTCATATAATCGTAAATTTCAGTAACTGTTGCGACAGTAGATCTAGGATTTTTCGATGTATTCTTTTGTTCAATTGAAATAGCAGGGCTTAAACCCTCAATCAGATCAACATTAGGTTTTTTCATCTTATCCAAAAATTGACGTGCATAGGCTGATAAACTTTCAACGTATCTTCTTTGACCTTCAGCATAAACAGTATCGAATGCTAATGAGGATTTTCCTGAGCCAGATAGACCTGTTATAACTACAAATTTGTCTTTAGGTATTTCTAAAGAAATATTTTTTAAATTGTGCTCTTTAGCCCCTTTAATAAGTATCTTTTTCATCATAATTTTTATTGCTTTGGCCTAATAAAATTAATATTCAGAGTAAATTGTGATATAAATCTAATTAATTAATAATACAAATATTAAAATATTATGGCTGGAAGTTTAAATAAAGTACTTTTAATTGGTCGTTTGGGCGCAGATCCTGAGATTAAACAGATGGTTAATGGAAAAAATGTTGCAAGACTTAGTCTTGCCACAAGCCAATCGTGGAAAGATAAAAATTCAGGCGAAAAAAAAGAAAAAACGGAGTGGCACCGTATAGTTGTATTTAATGAGGGCCTCGTAAATGTTGTTCAACAATATTTAAAAAAAGGAGCTCAAATTTATGTTGAGGGACAACTTTCAACAAGAAAATGGAAAGATGAACAGTCAGGCCAAGATAAATTTTCTACTGAGATAATTATTCAAGGATATAATTCTTCGCTTACAATGTTGGGTGGAGGCAATTCTGGTGGTGGTATTGCAAATGATAATAATAAATCATCGAACAATAATGATGATATGTCTCAAATTTCTAACGAAATGGATGACGAAATTCCATTTTAGAAATCATGCAAAATTCTGAAAATCAAAACGATAAAAATATAAAATTGATATCTATGCATGACGAGATGAGCTCGTCATATCTATCATATGCGATGAGTGTCATTGTCAGCCGTGCTTTACCTGATATTAGAGATGGATTAAAACCTGTCCACAGAAGAATTTTATATGCTATGTACAAAGGTGGCTATGATTGGTCAAAACAATTTAGAAAATCTGCAAGAATAGTCGGTGATGTAATTGGTAAATATCATCCTCATGGAGATCAATCCGTATATGATGCATTAGTCAGGATGGTTCAAGATTTTTCAATGAGCTTACCTTTGGTGGAAGGGCAAGGAAATTTTGGTTCTATAGACGGAGATCCAGCAGCGGCAATGAGATATACTGAAACAAGACTATCCAAAGTATCTCAGTTTCTTATAGATGATATCGAAAAGAATACTATTGATTTTAAAAGTAATTACGATGAAACGGAAAAAGAACCAAGTGTTCTTCCTGCTCAATATCCTAATCTTTTAGTTAATGGTGCTGGCGGTATAGCGGTTGGAATGGCAACAAGTATTCCACCTCATAATTTGGGAGAAATAATAGATGGAACTTTAGCATTAATTGAAAATAAAGACATTACTGTTAAGCAATTAATGAAATTTATACCTGGTCCTGATTTTCCAACGGGCGGGGTAATCATAGGAAAAGATATGATTAAGGAGGGTTACACTAAAGGAAGAGGGTCTTTTAAAGTCCGTGGTCAAATTTCTATTGAGCAAGCGAAGAATGGTAGGGAAAGATTAGTAATAACTTCCATTCCGTATCAAGTTAATAAGTCGGTTTTGAATGAGAGAATAGCTCAATTGGTAAGAGAAAAAAAAATAGAAGGCATAAGAGATATAAGAGATGAGTCTAATAGAGAGGGGATAAGGGTATCAATAGATTTAAGAACTGGCGTAGAACCAGAAACAGTCAAAAGACAATTATATAAAAATACTCAAATAGAAAGTTCTTTTGGTTTTAATACTTTAGCAATAGTTGAGGGAAAACCTATTACATGTAATTTAAAAGATTTTTTATCCCATTTTTTAAATTTTAGAGAAAGTGTAGTAATTAAAAAAACAAAATTTGATTTAAATAAAGCTGAAGAGAGAGCACATATATTGATTGGTTTGTCTGTGTCAGTTGAAAATTTAGATAAAGTTATAAAAATTATAAGATCATCAAAAAATCCTGAGGAAGCAAAGAGCTCTCTTCTAAAGATTAAATGGAAAATAAATAAATCATTAAAGATGATAAACCTGATTGAAAACAAAATTTCTAAAGGAATGTATTCTTTATCAGAAATTCAAGTTAATTCAATTTTAGAATTAAGATTACAAAAACTAACTGCATTGGGTATTAACGAAATAGAAATTGAAATTAAAAAACTTTCTGAATTGATAAAAAAATATAAAAAAATTATTTCTTCAAAAAAAGAATTGTTGAATGTAATTAGCAATGAATTAAATGATATAAAAGAAAAATTTTCAGTTAAAAGAAGAACAAATATTATTGATGCTGTTCTAAATTATGATATTGAAGAAACTATTCAAAAGGAGTCTGTAATTATTACTGTTACTCTTCAAGGTTATATCAAAAGAGGATCTTTAAATAACATAAAACAACAAAAAAGAGGAGGAAAAGGAAAAACCGGTATTACAACGAGAAATGAAGATTCAGTTGTTCAAACACTGTCAGTAAACACTCACACATCTGTTTTATTTTTTTCCACTGAGGGGCTTGTTTACAGAATTAAAGCTTGGAAAATACCTGTTGGATCATCATCTTCTAAAGGAAAATCCTTATTCAATATTTTACCTTTAAAAAATCACCAATCTATAAGTTCTATCATGCCATTTCCTGAAGAGTCTGAGTTGAAAAATTATCAAATAGTTTTTGCTACAGCGAATGGAAAGATTAGAAAAAATAGTTTAGAGGACTTTTCCTCTATAAATACGGCTGGTAAAATTGCAATGAAATTAGACAATAATGATAAAATTGTAGGAGTTAGAATTTGTAAAGATGAACAAGATATTATATTAAGCACAAAATTTGGAAAATGTATTAGATTTGAGTCAAAAAAATTGCGAATTTTCAAAGGTAGATCTTCAAAAGGGATCAAAGGTATTGTTTTATCACCAAATGATCAAATTGTGTCATTATCTATAATTGATAATGATAAATATAGTAAGAATGGAAAAAAGAGCAAAGATGAAAAATCAGAAATTAAAGCTAAAGAAAAATTTATTTTGTCAATTACAGAAAATGGGTTTGGAAAAAAGACATTGCATACTGATTACAGAGTTACGAATAGAGGTGGTAAGGGCATAATAGGAATTGTTAATTCACCAAGGAATGGAGATATCTCTTCATCTTTTCCTGTTTTCGAGGGAGATGAAATTCTTATATCAACAAATAAAGGTAGAGTCATAAGAGTAGCTGTGAAAGAAATTAGAACCGCTGGAAGAAATACACAAGGTGTAAGAATAATTAAATTATCAGGTGAAGAAAAAGTAGTTTCAGCAAATAAAATTGATGATAATTTGATTTAATGACTAAAATTGCAATTTACCCAGGGACCTTTGATCCAATTACTTATGGTCATATAGACGTTGTAAAGAAAGGATTGAAACTATTTAATAAAATAATAGTTGCTGTTTCTGATGTTGATAATAAGAATTATCTATTTGAAATTGATGAAAGAATAGAGATTGTTAAAAAAGCACTTTTTTCTGATTTAAAGCTTAATAAAAAAAAAATTAATGTAATCGCTTTTAATACTCTAACAACTGATTTATGTAAAAGAAATAAAGCCAGCATAATACTAAGAGGGCTAAGAGCAGCTTCAGATTTTGAATATGAGTTCCAACTAGCTGGAATGAATAGGAAACTTAATAATAGTATTGAAACTGTTTTTTTAATGTCTGACGTTGAAAATCAAATTATTTCATCAAAGTTTGTGAAAGAAATTGTAAAATTAAAAGGTAATATCAAAAAATTTACAACTAAAAGTACTATAAAAGCTTTAGAAAGAAAATATGTTTAAGATAATCTTAAAATTATTTTTTTTATTTTTTGTATTAATTAATCAATCAATATCGGAGGAAAATATAATGATCTTAAAACTTAAGGATGGTGATGTTAAAATAGAATTATTTGATGACGTTGCCCCAAATCATGTAAAACGAATTAAAGAATTAGCTACAGCTGGTAAATACGATGGAGTTGTCTTTCACAGAGTAATAGATGGTTTTATGGCACAAACAGGTGATGTAAAGTTTGGAAACTCAAATTCTAAAGATTTTAATTTAAGTATGGCTGGAATGGGCGGATCAGATTTACCAGACCTAAATCAAGAATTTAGTAATCTTCCGCATGACAGAGGAACTTTATCTATGGCTAGATCGTCAAATCCAAACAGTGCCAATAGTCAGTTTTTTATATGTTTTAAACCTGCTCCTTTCCTAGATAAACAATATACAGTTTTTGGAAAAGTTATTGAAGGTATGGAATTTGTAGACAAAATTAAAAGAGGAGATGAAAATAATAATGGAGCGGTAAGTGATCCTGATAAGATTATAAGTTTTAAATAGTTATAAATTTTAAATGGATATCAAAAAATTTGCCTTTGAGATCTCCAAAACCGATGGTTATGCTAGAGAGGGCATAATAAGGACATATAGAGGTGATATACATACACCAGCTTTTATGCCAGTTGGTACGCAGGCAACAGTTAAAGCTTGCACAATTAATGATATAAAGAAAACTAATTCAGAAATAATTCTTTGTAATACATATCATTTAATGATCAGACCTGGTGTGGAAAGAATTAAAAGAGTAGGCGGATTACATAATTTTATGAATTGTGATCTACCTATACTCACAGACTCGGGAGGTTTTCAGGTTATGTCTCTTTCAAAATTAAACAAAATTGACAGGGAGAAAGGTGCAATTTTTAATTCACATATAGATGGAAAAAAATTTATTTTAAGTCCAGAAAGAAGTATTGAAATTCAACTAGGTCTTAATTCAGATATTTGTATGATAATGGATGAATGTCCTAAAAATACCAAAGATTATGATTTAATAAATGATTCTATGAATTTATCTTTATACTGGGCTGAAAGATCTAAGAAAGCTTTTGGATCAAATCCACACAAAGCATTATTTGGAATCATTCAAGGGGGATTATTTGAAGATTTAAGAAAACAATCTTTGAAAGAACTAATAGACATAGAATTTGACGGGTATGCTGTTGGTGGATTGGCTGTAGGCGAAACACAAAAAGAAATGTTTGGGGTATTAGATAGTCTAAAAGATATTCTTCCAAATGAAAAACCTCATTATTTAATGGGTGTTGGTACTCCATCTGATATCTTAGGGGCTGTAATGAGAGGTATTGATATGTTTGATTGTGTTTTACCAACAAGATCTGGAAGAACTGGTTTAGCTTTTACATGGAATGGAAAAGTTAATATTAAAAATAGTAAATATCAAAATGATGATTCTCCTCTTGATCCAGCGGTAAAAAATCTTGATCTAAATAAATATTCGAAAAGCTACTTAAATCATTTGTTTAATACAAATGAAATTCTTGGTTCAATGTTATTAACTTTACATAATATTAACTTTTATCAAGAATTAATGTCGTTAATAAGGAAAAATATCCGCAATGGCACATTTAAGGAATTTCATGATAAATATATAGATAAGTTGTAATTAATTAACTTTTTTGTCTCACAAATTGCCATTTGAATTATTCTTATAATTATGTATATACATCTCCATCAATATTTTATTTGGGCCGTTAGCTCAGTTGGTAGAGCAATTCCCTTTTAAGGAATGGGTCGATGGTTCGAGTCCATCACGGCTCACCATATCTTAAGATATCTTAAGTGGTGGGTAATCTAATAAAATCTGATTTGTCCACTCGTTAATTTTTTTAATTCTATTCTCAGCTGAAGGATGCGTGCTCATAAATTCTGGTGGCGACTGACCTTTATTATATTCTTTCATTCTTTCCCAAATTTTTGGAGTTTCTCTAATGTCATAACCAGATAAAGAGGAAAAAATCATACCAAGATAATCAGCTTCACTTTCTTGTTTCCTATTGAAAGGATTCATTATTCCAAGTTGAGATAATAGTCCCACAGTATCCATACCCGTTGTTCTGTTGATGTCAGACAAAACTCCACCACTAGCAATATCAATAATTTTTGTCCCAACATTCAATAAGGTTCCTCTACTTGCTCTTTCTACAGAATGCTTTGCTACAGCGTGAGCAATTTCATGTCCCATTACTGCAGCTAAACCATTAGTATTTTTTGTAACATCTAATATACCTGTATAAACAGCAATTTTACCGCCAGGCATGCACCATGCATTTCTAACTTTTTTATTCTCAATTAGTATATACTCCCAATCAAAATATTTTGTCGGATCATCTAATTTAGATTGATAAAAATATTCACCTATTGAATCTTCCATCCTTTGTCCAATATCTTTTATTAGATTGAGTGTTTTAGTATCTTTGCTTAATTTTTCTTTTTTTTTAACTTTTTCGTATATTTTTGCTGCTTGGGCATTTAGTTTTGCCTCGGGAATTATACTTAACTGTTTTCTTTCGGTAATAGGTGCTGTCGCACATGAATTTAGAATAAAACCGCCACAACTACACCCAACATATGATAAAAATTTTCTTCTATTCATTTTTCTTCAACATTGATATTATATTTAGACATGAATCTAAATAACAAAATTTTATTAGTGTTATTTATAATTGCAATTGTTTTTGTTATTTACTCAAGTTTTAATTGATTATGTCAAAAAATAAAAAAAAAAAGTCATTAACCCTACTTTTAAGAAACTATTTCATTACAGGAGTAGTTGTTCTTATTCCGATAGGATTTACCTTATACCTTAGTAAAGTTCTAATTGGTCTTTCCTCTAGAATTTTGCCTGAAAATATTAACCCAAACAGCTATCTACCATTTGAAATTCCTGGAATAGAAATTTTAATTTCACTAATATTTATAACTGTTGTTGGTGGTTTATCTTTATCTTTTTTAGGAAAAAGGATTTTAAAACTTATTGATGATCTTTTTAAACGTATACCATTTTTAAGAACTATTTATTCTGCAATAGTTCAAATGACAGAAACATTTTCTAAAAAAGACAACGATCAAAAAAGTGTAGTTTTAATAGAATATCCAAGGAAAGGAGTATGGGCAGTAGGTTTTGCTACGAAAGAAAATATGGGTGAAATGGCAAAAAAAACTAATAAAAAATTGATTAATGTTTTTGTTCCCACGACTCCAAATCCAACAAGTGGATTTTTACTAATGTTTCCAATAGAAGACGTTATTTATTTGGATATGACATTTGAAGAAGCATCTAAATTTATCGTTTCTGCTGGAACATCTTCTGGTAAAAATTAGGCAATATCATTTATTATATCTGCACGATCATATAATTTAATTAATGGTTTAAATTTCCCTATATCTTCTTTTTCATTTTCTATTCTTTTAATTTCTTTTTCTGCTAAAATAAAAAGATTATGATTATGTATTGGATCTGCTAATTTAAAATTTTTAATTCCACTTTGTTTAAAACCAAGAATATCTCCAAAACCTCTTAACTTCATATCTTCTTCAGATATTTCAAATCCATCATTTGAGTCTTTTAATATATTGATTCTTTTTTTGGCATTCTCGCTTAAATTTGACTTAAACATCAATATACATGAAGATTCTTTGGTGCCTCTTCCAACTCTACCTCTTAGTTGATGTAATTGAGACAAACCAAATTTATTTGCATTTTCTATTATGATTACATTTGCATTAGGAAAATCTATACCAACCTCAATGATAGTAGTAGAAACTAAAATCTTAAATTCATTTCTTAAAAATTTGTTTAAGATTTTCTCTTTTTCCTCATTTGTTGTTTTTCCATGAAGTAAATAAACTTCATTAGGAAATATTTTTTTTAGATATTCAGACTTTTTGATTGCTGAAGTATGATCAATCTTTTTAGATTCTTCTATTAATGGACATACCCAGAAAATTTGGTTTCCAAGTTTAATTTCTCTTTTAATAAATCTTATTACATCTTTAATTTTACTTTCAAGTTTACTATAGGTTTTAACAACTTTTCGACTTTTGGGTTTTTCTCGTATAATTGAAAGATCCATATCTCCATATATAGTCATTGTTAAAGTACGTGGAATTGGAGTAGCTGTCATCAAAAGAACATCACAATCTTTTCCAGCTTTATCAGATAATTTCTTTCTTTGACTAACCCCAAATTTATGTTGTTCGTCAATTATTATTAATCCTAGTTTTCTGAATTCCACTTTTTTTTGAAATAAAGCATGTGTTCCAAAAATTATATCAATCTCTTTTTTTAAAAGCTTTTCTAAAATAATCTTTTTATTTTTATAAGTTGATTTTCCAGAGAGTAATTCAATTTTAATATGTTTTGGAAATATTTTTTTTGCCAAAAAAAAGTGCTGTCTTGCTAAAATCTCAGTAGGAGCCATGACTGCTACTTGAAAATCAGAATTAATAGTATTGAATGCAGATAATAAAGATACTATTGTTTTACCACTGCCAACATCTCCTTGAAGCAATCTGAACATTTTATTATCTGAACATAAATCATTATTGATTTCTTTTAATGTTTTAATTTGGTCGCTAGTTAATGAAAACTCTAAGTTAGATACTATTTCATTTTGTTTTTTAAGATCAAATTTTTTTTTTGTTTTTTTGATTTTTTTTATTTTTTTTCTAATTTCTGAGTTTACTAAAAAAGTTGAAAAAATTTCATCGAAAGCGAGTCTTTGATAAAAGTTTTCTTTAAATTTACCAATATTTTCAGGTTCATGTAACTTTTTTATTGATTCATTCCACCCAATATTGTCAAACTTCTTTAATATATCTTTTGAGTGCCATTCATCGATTTTAGGTAAATTTTTAATTATCTGTAACATTATTTTATTATAAACCTTTTCACTGATACCATCAGTCAATGAATAACTATTATGTTTTTGTTTTATAATAGTTGAGTCTTCTGAAACATATTTTGGATTTGTTAATTGATATCTGTTCCTAAAATATTTAATTTTGCCACTAATTGTAATTTCTTTTCCAATAGGCAATATTTTTTTAATGTAACCCTCATAACTATTAAAGAAAACACAATCTATTTCACCAGTTTCATCTTTACATAGAACTCGATTTGGCAAGTTTCTTACTCTAGGGAATGAATATTTTTGAGGTATTATAGTTATAGTTTGTATTTCATCTATCTTTAGATCTTCAATTTTTGATGATAAACTTCGATCTGTAAAAGATTTTGGTAATTTCCACAAAAGATCGAAAATAGTATTTATTTTTTTCTTTTTTAACAAATTTGTTGTCTTTACTCCAACACCTTTTAGAGAACTTAGATCAGACAATAAATATTCATAATTTCTTTTAATATCCATAAAGTAATATTATATTCCTATAATGACCACTGATATAGAACAAATAAAAAAAAAAATAATTTACAGATCAAATTATCGTGGCACTAAAGAAATGGATAAACTACTAGGAGCTTTCACCAATAAATACTTAAATGAATTAAGTTTTAGTGACTTAAATGAATTATTAAAGCTCTTGGAGATAGATGATAACAATCTTTATAATTTTTATAATGGTTTAAAAACTGATATGGAATTTGAAAATAATAAAATTAATAAATTATTTAAAAATTTTGAATATTAGTAATTTTGATGGCGGAGAGACTGGGATTCGAACCCAGGAAAGAGTTGCCCCTTTGCCGGTTTTCAAGACCGGTGCTTTCAACCGCTCAGCCATCTCTCCTTGTAAAAGCTTTTATAATTAAAAATATTTAATTCAACTATAAAATAGTCTAATTAGTCTTGTTATTTTGTTTATTTAATTAGAATGAAAAATAATTTTAATAAAGGATTGATTTTAACTTCACTTGGATCATTTTGGTGGGGATTTATTGGAGTTATATATTTTGAGTCAGTATCTTTTATTGGTCATACTGAGTTAGTTGTACATAGATGTTTATGGACTGCAGTCATGTTACTTTTTACCACAACTTTTTTATCTAAATGGCAAAAGTTTTTAAAAGAAATAAAAGATAAAAAAAAATTAATCTCATTATTTTTATCTGGTTTTTTAATTTTTATTAATTGGTCTATATGGATTTATGCCGTAGCATCCGAAAGAATTATAGATGCAAGTTTTGGATATTTTATTATGCCAATAATCAGTGTTCTTTTAGGATATATTTTCTTTAGAGAAAAACTCAATAAAAAAAGAATTTTCTCAATTCTTTTAGTTTTATTATCAATTATAATATTGATTTTTTTTAATCTTAAATCTTTACCTTGGGTTGGTCTTGTCGTAGCTTTTAGCTGGGCATTTTATAACTTAGTAAGAAAAAAAATTGAAATAGATACTGACATTGGATTATTAATTGAAAGCTTGTATATCTTTCCATTTGCCATTATTGCATTCTACATTATTACAAATAACAATTTTAATGATTTTAATTTGAATAACCCTGGACTAAGTCTGTATCTGCTTTTAGCTGGTCCAATGACTGTGATTCCTTTATTCCTTTATGTAAGAGGTGTTGAGTTAATTGGTTTGGGTCCAACTGGAATGATTTTTTATATTACACCAACTTTACAGTTTATTTTAGGTTATTTTTATTATGGGGAAGATTTTTCATTGGTGAAATTTCTAAGTTTTATTATCATTTGGATTGCTGTAATTATATATCTAAAAGATTTATATGAACAAAATTAAGACTTTTTTTTTAATTGTATTTTTTTTTTATTCTAATTCCTATGCTAATGAAATTCAGAGCTTTGAAAATTGGAAAAAAAATTTTAAACAAAGAGCTTTAGACAATAATATTTCAGAGCAAACTTTTGATCTTGTAATGACTGATGCTAAGTTTTTATCCAATGTAATAAAATATGATAGATATCAACCTGAATTTTATGAAGATACAAAGACCTATATTTCAAAAAGAGCATCTTCTAAAAAATTGAGTAAAGGCGTTGACTTTTATTCAAATAATAAAGAGTTGATTAATATTGTTGAAAATAAGTTTGAGGTTGAAAAAGAACTTTTATTATCATTAATGGGAATAGAAACAAATTATGGAACTTATGTTGGTAAAATGGATATTATTTCTTCACTAGCAACATTAAGTTACGATAAAAGAAGATCTGAATTTTTTACTAAAGAACTTCTAATTTTACTTAAGTTAATAGATGAAAATCAAATAGATTATAAATCTTTATATGGTTCATGGGCAGGGGCATTTGGTTTTTTTCAGTTTATGCCCTCAACAATAAAAAATCATGCTATTGATTTTAATACTGACAATCATATAAATCTAAAAAATTCTCATGATGCTTATGCGTCTGCAGCAAATTATCTAAAAAAGATTGGTTGGAAAAAAAATTCCCCTTGTTTTTACCGAATAGATCTAAAAAAAAACACGCCAAAAAAATATTTAAATGTATCTGCTAAAAAAATTCATAATAAAAAAAGATTAAGTTTTTTCAAAAAATATATAGAAAATTACGATGAATTAAGTTTTTTAAAATCTAACTATAATGTTGCAATAATTACTCCTGACAAAGATATAGTTCCAGGCGCTGATACTCTAAACCCTGCTTATATTGTATTTGATAATTATGAAATAATTCTTCAATGGAACAGGTCTCTAAGATTTGCTTTAGCTGTTTGTACTTTAAAAGATAAATTTAAAAATGAATTATAAAATTTTACTTATATTATTCTCTTTTTGTTTGATAAGTTGTGTTCAAATCCCTAAAGAATTAGATAAGACTGAGATAAAATTAGAAAAAAAATACTCTAATAGTGGATTTGCTTTAATTTTTGAAGAAAGTTTAGATAAAATAAAAAAATTAGATGATAGATCATTAATGATTTATCACAAATCATTAAAAAGAAAATCAGCCGTCAAGATTACAAATCCAAAAAATGGTAAGTCTTTAATTGCAGAAGTGAAATCAAATAATCAAAAATTTTCAGATTTTTATAATTCTGTTATATCTAAAAGAATAGCTGAAGATTTGGATCTTGATTTTAATGAACCACTTTTGGTTATTTCATTAGTCTCAAGGAATTCTACTTTTATCGCAAAAAAAAGTAAAATATACGAAGAAGAAAAAAAAGTTGCTGAAAAAGCACCTATTGATGGTATTCAAATAAAAGATCTAAATTCAACACTTAAAAAGAAAAAGAAAAATACAAAGCTTAAATTTTCCTATTCAATAAAACTAGCTGACTTTTATTACAAAAGTTCAGCAAAAACGATGATTTCACGAATTAAGAACGAAACAAATATAAAAAATTCTAAAATTCAACAAATTTCTAAAACAAAATTTAGAGTACTAATAGGCCCCTTTAGTGATATAAAAAGTTTAAAAGAGTCCTACGAAAAACTTAGGCCAATGAATTTTGAAAATTTAGAAATATTAAATAATGTTTAAGAAAATTTTTATAATTAATTTAGTAATATTATTTCTTTCAAGTTACTTAAATGCAAATGTACAGATAAAGGCTAGAACTGCTATTTTACAAGATTTTTTGTCTGGAGAGATACTTTATGAAAAAGATCCTGATAGATCAATTTATCCAGCCTCAATGACTAAAATTATGACATCTATAATTGCATTTGATTTAATTAAGTCTGGTGATTTAAGTTTAGAGGATAAATTTATAATATCAGAAAAAGCATGGAGATTATCTACTGCTGGATACTCCTCAATGTTTATAATGGTCGGTGATGAGGTTACTGTAGAAAATTTACTTAGAGGGATTATTGTTGCTTCTGGAAACGATGCATGCATTGCTTTAGCTGAAGGTATTGCGGGGACTGAAGAGGAGTTTGCTATTCTTATGACAATGAAAGCTAAAGAATTAGGTATGGAAAATACAAATTTTACTAATTCATCAGGAATTAATGATCCTGACAATTACTCGACCGTTAGGGATATTCTTAAAATGTCTAATTACCTTATCAAAGAACATCCTGAATATTATGAACTGTTTAGCGAGACAGAATTTACTTGGGATAGGACAGGCGGTGACCCCATAACACAGGGAAATCGTAATCCACTTCTTTATAAAAACATTGGAGCGGATGGAATCAAAACAGGGTACTTAGCGGTTGAAAAATATTCTTTAGCCTCATCATTAGAAAAAAATGGTCGAAGATTGATAGCTGTTGGGAGTGGATTTGAAACTAAAAATAGTAGATCTAGAGAGAGCACTAAGTTGTTAACTTATGGCATTACAAATTTTGATCTCATCGAAATAGCAAAAGCAAAAAAATCTTTAGACAAGATTGATGTATGGTTGGGAAAAGAAAAACAAGTAAATGTATATGTAAATGAGGACATATATAAAACTATAAAAAAAGCACAAAAAAGATTACTAAAAGTATCAATTAACTATGTGGGACCAATTGAGGCACCAATTAAAAAAAATCAAATCATTGGAAAATTAAATATTTCTTATAATGAAAATATGATTGGAGAATATGATTTGCTAGCAGCCAATGATGTTAAAAAAGTTAATATGTTCTCAAGACTTATGAAGTCTATTAACTATTTAATTTGGGGTGATGTCTAAGAAGCCTGTTATTGTTTTTGAAGGTATTGAGTGTAGTGGAAAATCTCTTCATATTAAAAATGTATGTAAATTTTTAAAAAAAAAAAAGATTTCATATATATATTTAAGGGAACCTGGTGGTAGTAAAAATTCTGAGATTATTAGAAAATTAATTCTTAATAAAAAATCAAATTTTAACCAAAATACTGATTTATTTTTATATTCAGCCTCGAGAAGTGAAAATATGCAAAGATTAAGAAAAAATCATAAAAAAAAAATTATATTGATAGATAGATTTACTGACTCTACTATAGCTTATCAACATTTTGGACTAGGCGTTGACTTAAATCTAATTAAAAAAATTCATAGTGTGATTCTAAACGATTTTAAAATTGATTTTACTTTTTTAAATATTGTAAATAACAAAAATATGTTATCAAGATTAAGAAAAAGAAATAAATTGAATAGATACGATAAATTTAGCAGTAAATTTTATGAGAAGGTACAAAAAGGTTACTTAAAAATTGCAAAAAATAAAAAGAACAAATACTTAATAATTGATTCAAATCTAGAATTAAAGAGAAATAAAGAAATTATAATTAGAAAGATTAATGAACTTATTAAATGAAATTAAACCCTTCAAATCAATTAGAATTATTTATTCATGGAAATGAGTTAAAAAATCTTATTACTTTATATCACGAAGATAAACTTCCGAATAAAATTTTGTTAAAAGGACAGAAGGGGATAGGTAAATCCACATTGGCCTATCACTTAATAAATTTTGTTCTTTCTAAAAATGAGGAATTTCCATATGATATTGATCTTTTTAAAATTAATGAAAAAAATAAATCTTTTAAATTAATTAATAATGGATCATGTCCAAATTTTTTTTTAATAGATATACAAGTAGATAAAAAAAATATTAATATTGATCAGATTAGAAATATAATACAAGAATTGAATAAATCATCACTTAACAACAAACCTAAGTTTGTTTTGATAGACAATAGTGAATACCTTAACAAAAGTAGTATAAACGTTTTATTAAAAGAGATTGAAGAACCAAATGACAATATATATTTTATACTTATTCAAAATCAAAAAACTTTATTATCTACATTAACTTCTAGATTTATAAAATTTAATATTAATTTAACTAATAAAGAATCCAATTTCATAATAAATAAATTGATTAATGAAGACATCCATAATTTAGTTAATAGTGATTTTATAAATTATTATTTTTCTCCAGGTAATGTTTATAGAATAATTGAGTTTTGTGATGAAAATAATATAGATTTAAAAAATATCGAATTAAGAGATTTCATTCATACTTTAATTCAAAATAATCATATAAAAAAACAAAAAAATTTAAGATATGTCTTTTATGAAGTAATAGAATATTTGTTAAAAAAAAAATCAATATTATTAAATATGGACTACTATAGTTATTTTGTTAAAAAAATAGAAAAAATTAATAAATTTAATCTTGATGAGGAGTCTTTTTTTATAGAGTTAAATGATAAAATTTTGAATGGCTAAAAATTTTTATATTACTACCCCGATTTATTATCCGTCTGCAAAACCTCATATGGGTCATGCTTATTCAAGTATTATAGCAGATTTTTTTGCGAGATTTAAAAGGATAGATGGTTTTGATGTTCATTTTCTTACTGGAACTGATGAACACGGATTAAAAATACAAAGAGCGGCCGAAAAAAAAGGTGTTAATACCTCAATATTTTGCGATGAATTAAGCAAAACATTTAAAGATCTATCAAAAACTTTAAATCTATCAAATAACGATTTTATAAGAACAACAGAAGATCGTCATAAAAAATCAGTTCAATTTTTATGGAATGAATTAAAAAAAAATGGAGATATTTATTTATCAAAGTATTCGGGTTGGTATTCAGTTTCTGATGAAGCTTTTTATAATGATGATGAAATTGAAGACTTAGACAATAAAAAAGTAGCGATTTCTTCTAAATCTTTAGTAGAGTGGGTTGATGAAGAATCATATTTTTTTAAACTTTCAAAATGGGAAAAACCATTATTAAAATTTTACAAAGATAATCCAGATTTTATATCCCCAAAATCTCGTAAAAATGAAGTAATTAGTTTTGTTAAAAGAGGTTTGAAAGATTTATCTGTAAGTAGAAAAAGTTTCTCTTGGGGCATCAAAGTACCTGATGATGACAATCATGTGATTTATGTATGGTTAGATGCTCTAACAAATTATATGAGTGCTTTAAATTATCCTCAAATAAACGATGAGCTATTCAAAAAGTTTTGGCCGGCAAGTATACATTTAATTGGTAAAGATATATTAAGATTTCACGCAATCTATTGGCCAGCTTTTTTACTCGCTGCCAAAATAACTCCGCCAAAAAAAGTATTCGGCCATGGATGGATACTTTCTAATGAGGAAAAAATGTCTAAATCAAAAGGAAATATTTTAGATCCAATTGAAATTATAGATCAATATGGGCTTGACCCATTAAGATATTATCTAATAAAAGAAGTTTCTTTTGGAAACGACGGCAATATCTCGCAAGATAAATTAGAGGATTGTATAAACAGTGATTTGGCTAATAATTTTGGTAATTTGTGTCAACGCGTTATTTCTTTTACAATTAAAAATTGTTCAGGTAAAATTCCAGAAAAAATTAATTTTGAAAAAGACGACTTATATATTCTAAATAGATATAAAGAAAATTTAAGTAAAATTAGATTTGAAATAGATAATCAAAATATCAATTTTTATATTGACTACATAATCAATTCTTTATTTGAAGCAAATAAATATTTTAATGATCAAGAGCCCTGGAAAAAAAAAGATAACCCTTTAAGATTAAACACAATTGTATACTCGACACTTGAAATTGTAAGAAAAGTAAGTTTTTTGCTCTATCCAATCATACCTCAATCATCTTTAAAAGCTTTAAAGATTTTCAATTTGACTGAAAATGATATTGATTTTGCATCAATAGGAGATAATACTTTTTTAAAACAAGGAAATTCAATTAACAAGATCAATATTCTTTTTAATAAAATAGAAAAAAAAAATGATTGACTCACACTGCCATTTAGACCATGAACCTTTATTAAGTAACTTGGATGGGATTATTCAAAGATCAAAAGATATTGGTATTAAAAAGATACTAACAATATCAACGTCTATAGAAAGTTTTTCAAGAGTTAAAGAAATAGTGAAAAAAGATGATATAATTTATGGTTCTATTGGAATTCACCCTCACGAAGCTGATAGAAATATCGTTGACTCTGGGTTTTTTAACAAAAATTTAAAAGAAAATAAGAAAATTATTGGTATAGGTGAAACAGGTCTTGATTATTATTATGATAATTCTGACAGAAAAAAACAAATTGACAGTTTTAAGATTCATATAAATGCTGCTTTAGAAAATAATCTTCCATTAATTGTACATTCAAGAAATGCAGAGAAAAATACCTTCGATATTTTAAATGAATACAAAAATACAAAACTTAAGATCTTAATGCACTGTTTCACTGGTTCACAAAAATTTGCAGAAGATTTACTTAAATTAAATACGTATTTTTCAGCAAGTGGAATTATAACGTTTAAAAATTCTATAGAATTACAAAAAACTTTTAAATTTTTACCTTTAGATAGAATTTTAATTGAAACAGATAGTCCTTTTCTAGCTCCAGTCCCTAATCGAGGAAAAAAAAATGAACCTTCTTTTATTGATTTTACTTCTAAAAAACTTGCAGAAATTAAATCTATTGAAAAATCAAAACTTGACAAAATAACTACTGAAAATTTCGATAATCTTTTTTTTAAATAATTTAATATGAAGTTTATTATTCTTGGATGTGGTAGTTCTATGGGAGTTCCTCGACCTGATGGCTTTTTTGGGAATTGTGATCCAAAAAATAAAAAAAACTACAGAACAAGATGCTCTGCTTTATTAAAAACTTCACATCAAAATATTCTATTCGATACTTCTCCGGATCTACGTCAGCAGTTATTAAGACACAATATTAAGAAAATCGATAAAGTATTTTATTCACATATGCATGGAGATCAAACACATGGCATTAACGACTTAAGATCTTTTTATATTAGTAGTAAAAAACAAATAAATGTTTATGCAGATCAAACTACCTCAAAGTATTTGAAAAAAAGTTTTTCATATATCTTTAATAGTTATTCAAAAGAATATCCTGCAACGCTTAAATTAAACAATTTAAACAAGAGTTCTATTATAAAAAATAATAACAAAAGAATTAATATTAGATCAATTATTGTTGAACATGGTACAGTAAAATCAAATTGTTTTATTATCGACAATAAAATAGCTTATATAAGTGATGTAAGTAAAATATATGAAAAAGATTATAAATATTTTCATAAATTAAAATATTTGGTCATTGATTGTTTGTGGTACAATTATCATCCATCTCATTTTAATTTAGAAACATCTTTGTTAATGATAAAGAAATTTGCTCCGAAGAAAGCTATTCTTACAAATTTATCTCCTGTTTTAGATTATAAAGAACTTCAAAATTTTTTACCAAAAAATGTTGTTGTTGCTTACGATGGTCTTTTAATAAATTTATAAAATACTCTCTATTTTTTTTATTATTTTTTTTGACATCGGCTTTGTAAAAGATGCATAGGTTTCCTCAATTTTACCTTCTTTATTTATTAAAATTTTATGGAAATTCCATTTTGGTATAGCCGATTTGCCATGGTTATCTGCGGCCCATTTAAATAATGCATGCCTATTTTCTCCTTTAACATTTGTTATGCTTGATAATGGAAAGGTGATATTAAAATTAACCTCGCAAAACTCCTTAATGTCTTTATTGTCTTTTTTTTCTTGATTAAATGAATTTGAGGGTACTCCAAGTACAATAAGACCTTTTGATTTATATTGATCCCAAAGTTCTTGTAATTCAGTATACTGCTTTGTAAAACCGCAGTAACTTGCTGTATTTACTATTAAAATGACTTTATTTTTATAATCATTAAAATTAATAATTTCACCTGAAATACTTTCAATTTTGAAATCATAAAAAACTTTCTCATAATCCCCTGCAAAAGAATTTTTAAAAAAAAACATAAATATTGTTAAAATAACTAATAATCTTTTTTTCATTTATTGGGTGTTAGTAATATTAAAAAATAACCAAATAAAGTAGATAAAAGCGATCCAGTTAAAACTCCTATTTTTACACCGTCCATATACTGAATATTTTCAACAAAAGCCAGATTCCCAACAAACAAGCTCATTGTAAAACCAATCCCAGTTAATACTCCAACACCATAAAAATTATACCAATTAGAATTATTTGGCATTTGTGCTATTTTTGTTTTAATGGCTACATAAGAAAAGACAAAAACCCCAAGTTGTTTTCCGACAAATAATCCTAACAATATTCCCAAAGGAACTTTGTCTAATAATGAATTTATAGATAGGCCCTCCAGAGAAACACCAGCATTAGCAAAAGCAAACAAAGGCATAATACCAAAAGCTACATAGGGGCTTATAGCGTGTTCAACTTTAATTAATAAAGAAAAATCTTTTTCTTTTTTCCTATGAGGTATGGTCATTGCCAATAATACACCTGCAATTGTTGCATGTATTCCAGAGTTATGGGTAAAGTCCCACAGAAAAACTCCTACTATTAAATATGGCAAAAATTTCTTAATATCAAATTTATTAATTATTAATAAAATCAAAAAAGCTAAAAGCATTAAGCTCAAATACTTAACACTCAGGTCTCCAGAGTAAAATAAAGCAATAATCACTATTGCACCTAAATCGTCAATTATAGCAAGAGCTGTCAAAAAAACTTTTAGTGATAAAGGAACTCTTTTTCCTAATAAAGAGAGAACACCCAGAGAAAAAGCTATATCTGTAGCTGAAGGAATGGCCCAACCATTCAGAGTTTCACTATCGCCAAAATTTATAAAAATATAAAATAATGCAGGAACAA